>JACRHE010000060.1 GCA_016217695.1 Nitrospirota bacterium
CCTCTCAATCAATCTGCTCATCATAGACCTCCTTATTGACCTTCAGGACGATTCGATGCATTGTTTAGTCTATAGTAACAAACTTACACACTCTCTGCATTATTAAAGCTACCCAGTTGAATTATGCTGAGAGCGGTCAACGCGGTTCCGGTAGTCGGATTAGCGAGCGAAAGGATGTTGTCAAATCTGAGCAATCCCGAGGTCATAAAACAGAATTTGTCTTCCGGGCAAGTTCACCTAATGCTTGAGCAGGCAACAAGGCCCTATAGTCATCGTATTATTCGATGAATGCGGCCTCAAAAACAGACATAACTTTCAGGGCACCGATGACTGTCTGATAATTTCTCCTTGCAATGTGTTTTCCTACCATATATATATTCGTGTTTATACTTATTGCATTTTTATCCTTAAACTTGGTTTTCCCGGTTGTTTTTACGGCAAAGTAATTATCGCCGAATTTACAGACATACGTTCCGCCGCTTAACAGGCCACCCTCTTCGATATGGTCGATTAAACAATTGAGCTTATAGTATTTACCTGTTGGAGAAACAGGGGGCTGAAGGACGACCGATACACCGTCCACGGCATCATAAAGAATGGCTGCGTCACCACAAGACTCAACAGGCTTTTTGCCTGATTTCAAAGCGGCCTTGTATTCAAGCAGTGCCTTCCTCCGTGCCTCTTCGTCAGCGATGCGCTTTCTCTCCTCAAGGGCCATTTGTTTTTTATTCTCTTCCTGCTTTTTTGCCTCAAGCTCGTTGCGTTCCTTGTCCATCTCAGCAAGCTTCTGCGCTTTGACCGCTTTTTGCTTTCTCTCATCATCAAGCCTGCGAGTCTCGGCCGCAAGCCGCTCACGCTCTGCCTTGATGCGCTCATCATCGAGCTTTGACGATAAAATATTCAGGGCCTCCAAGTATTCATTCAGAAAGCCCTTTAAAGCTACAGAAAAAGGTAAGGGGCGCCCCATCTGATTAACGCAGGCTTTTTCGATAGAACTCAACTTTTCACTGAAATATTTTTTGTGAGTCTCTGTGTTCGATTTATCAGTATCGAGTTTGTATTTGGCAAGCGCAATGATTGTCGGGCCAAGTGACATATCAAGATAGACGCGGCAACGGCGGATAGTGTAAACTTTATTTATCGTTGGCACCTCTACGCCATCTTGCTCCATGATATTTAACACCATTTCTGCAATCTCGCGTTCGTTATGGGAATCGGTTATCTTGTCAATAAGAGCCGGGTCATTATCGGCTATCGCATGTAGAAAATTACCCTTTGACGTGCCTGACTTCGTGGGTTTATCCTTCGGCTTCGGTTTGTCAGCAAGAAGGTCGTCTATCGATTCGCCATTCCCATTTTTTTCTGTTATGGCGGTCTCTTCGTAATCAGGCGTTTCCTCTGAGGGTGTGGTTTCTGTCGCTTTTGAGGGCGCAATTCGTTCTTTGATGTTAGATATTTTCTCGCCCACTTTGTCAAGCCACGAAGCGTAGGCGGCACCGCATAATAAAAAGATGATGACAAAAATAGAAGCAGTTTTAGCCATTAGTTGTCAGCCTCCTGAGATAAGAATCGAAAAATTCGTTGATGTCATCAAACGCCCTGTGCTGACAGACTTACAAATTGAGACATCGCTTAAGGCTTTCTGCGGCCTCTGAGGGTTTTCCGCGGCCATTACGCAAGACGCCTTTTATATTCCAAGATTCAACTTTTGTTTTTCTGTCATTTAAAAGGTGCTGGTTTGCTTCGAGTCCCGCCAGAATGAGATATGATTCAGCCTCATTTATAGCTTTTTTGTTAACGGGTCCTTTGTCCTTAGAGAGAGATAACGACGGGTTGTCATCCCAGAATTTATCAATGTCATCCTTTGTAATATATAGCCCCCTTGGACGCTCGGTCACTGGCACTTCAAAGGCTCCTTTGACTATGAAAGTTGGCATTATAGGTTATCCTCCCTCGGCATTGATCTGGAACCAGTATATATATATACTGGCACTGTCAACTGGCTAGCAACAGGATTTGTTGGGGTAGAAATCAGTGGAAATCGAAGAGATGCCGGGTCGCAGCAAATCTTCGTTGTGGAACGCGTCGCCCTGACACATCCGGATGGTCAGAGCTTACCGTAGCGGCAAGAGTCTGATGCGTGCCCTGTTCTCATCCACGCTGATAAGAACACCGTTTTCAAGCTCAGTTCGAAAACGAGCAATAACGTCGAGGACAAGGTATTTAGATTGTTCAGGGGCTATATCCTGAATGCGCAGTTGAATAACACTCGGAGATTCTGCTTCTGTGGCCGCGAGAATTGCGCCGAAGTCAAGGTCGTGGGTTAATACGATGCAGCCTCTGGTCTTAGCCCATGCCATGATCTCCCTGTCCGGCGCCGTGGCAGTCCCGATTGTTGACCAATGGACCGCGTCTATACCATCCTGGGCAAGGACCGCAACCCAGTTGGGTGAGAGATTCATGTCGATCAGCAGCTTCACGCAGTCGGCAGGGGTAGGTCGACTTCTTCAGAGCGCCAGGCGGCATATGAAAGCGCCTCATCGATGTCCTGAGGCTCCAAATAGGGATAGAGGTTTAACACTTCTTCTTTGGGATGACCGGCAGCGATCATGCCAACTATCATTCCAACCGTCACGCGCATTCCCCTTATGCAGGGCTTTCCTCCCATCACTTCGGGGTTGAAAGTAATTCTATTTAACTTTTTCATCGTTTACCTCACTCTTACGGAATTGTCTATATTTTAGAACTTATGTTCGTTTCTCCACAATCGTAATTTTGTGTGCATCCACCTCTTTAGCCTAATTGTGCCCTTCACATTTTTCTCTCCCCCTCTCTGTTAAAATATCAGGGCATGAAAAAATACCAACTCCACCGGCAGCCCTCTGACATCAAGGTCGACTATGAGAAGGATCTCAACCCTGAACAACTCGCTGCAGTGATGCATCAGTCAGGGCCTGCGCTTGTGCTCGCTGGAGCAGGGACAGGCAAGACAAGGGTGGTGACCTACCGTGTTGCCCGGCTTGTAGAGACAGGCACAAGGCCGGAGAATATTCTTCTTCTGACCTTCACGAACAAGGCTGCAAAGGAGATGATGCGCAGGGCAGAGCAGCTGATAGGCAGGAACATCTCAGGCCTTTCAGGCGGCACCTTTCACCATGTGGCCAATCTCATCCTGAGGCGGCATTACCTTGCTGGGGGATACAGGCAGGGTTTTTCGATCCTCGACAGGGAGGATTCCAAAGAGCTCTTTGAGGCCTGCATCGCCGAGGTATCAGGCAAGGATTCAGTGCTTCCTCGCGGCTCTGTGTTTGCCGAGATATGCAGCCTGTCAAAAAATACAGAGCTCGAAATACCGGATATCGTAATCAGCCGTTTTCCGCATTTTGAAAACACCCTCGAAAAGATAGGGAGTATCATAGCCCTCTATGAAAAAAAGAAGCTCGAACTCAATCTGATGGACTTCGACGACCTCCTCGTAAAATGGAAGACCATATTTACAGAGCATGCAGACATAAGGGAGCTTTATTCGCAGAAGTTCCGGCATATCCTTGTGGATGAATATCAGGATACGAACAGGCTGCAGGCCGACATCATAGATCTTTCCATAGGCGGTGAGAAGAACCTGATGGTTGTCGGGGACGACGCCCAGTCGATCTATTCCTTCCGCGGCGCTGACTTCGAAAATATCCTCAGGTTTCCGGAGAGATACAGGGATACGGCCATCTTCAAGCTCACGACCAATTACCGTTCTACACCCGAGATCCTCTATCTTGCAAACAGGGTGATCTCCCAAAACAGGAAACAGTTCGCCAAGGAGCTGAAGTCCGTCATGCAGTCAGGAGAATCACCGAATGTAGTGGCGCTGAAGGATGTGTTTGAGGAGGCTGAGTTCGCAGCCTCTGTAATAATGGACATGAACTCAGACGGCAGGTCCTTTGATGATATGGCGATATTGTACAGGTCCCACTACCAGTCGATGCAGATGCAGATGGAGTTTCAGCGCAGGGGCATACCCTTTGAGATAAGGTCAGGCCTGAAGTTCTTTGAGCAGGCCCATATCAAGGACATCCTTTCGTATCTGAAGATAATCGTAAATCCATTTGATGAGATAGGCTGGAAGCGGGTGCTGAAACTGATACGGGGCATAGGCAATGCAACGGCAGGAAAGATATGGGGCTCTATCAGGAGCTCGGAAGACCCTGTTGTAGCCGTATTTGCAGCTGACAGGCTGATCCCGAGGAAATCGACTGAGGGGTTCACAGCGTTCCTTGACCTTATGAGGGAACTGAAGGACGGGAAATATCTGTCGTCGCCCTCGGGCGCTATCGATCACATCCTCAGACACGGCTATGAAGAATATCTCTACGCCAATTATCCGAATGCCGAGATGCGGATCGAGGATATTGAGCAGATGATGAGATTCAGCATCAGATACAACGCCCTGGATACATTCCTGAGTGATCTTGCGCTGCAGGGCGTAGCCGGGACAGAGGCGGATGACGACGAAAAAGCCGGGGGCAAGGTAGTGCTTTCAACAGTGCACCAGGCAAAAGGCCTGGAATGGAAGGTGGTCTTCATAATCGGCATGAACGACGGCAGGTTTCCCTCTGCCAAGTCCCTGAAAAATGACGATGAGGAAGAGGAACGGCGGCTCTTTTATGTCGGCGCAACAAGGGCCAAGGAAGCCCTGTATTTATGCTATCCCATCTCCTCCGACGACTGGAGCGCAATCGGGTTTCTGCGACCCTCGCGCTTTATAAAAGAACTCCCCGCAGACTGTTACGAAGAGACAGTTGTAGAGGATGTATAATATTTCCAGACTCCTCTGTTCTGATTCCCCTAAATAAGTCATATAATATATGATAAACATCATGAGGATCTTGCAGGGGCAGACAATATGACCTATTCCGAGTCCATAAAAAACGGTTTCAGGCTGATCAATAAAAGATGGCAGCTCGTGCTTGTGCAGGCAGGCCTGATGGTCTTCAACCTGATCGGATTTTTCATCATGGTCGGAATACCTCTGGGCATAGCCTTCATCATCTTCGGGCTTGATCTCACCGGGATCGCGCAAATTGGGGACATATTCGACATACTGAGGAACCCGGCAGAACTCCTATCAAGATACTTCGGCCTTGTCCTGCTTGTCCTGGCAAGCTTTCTTGTATATATACTGATCATCACAACAGTCGGCATATTCGTCTTCTGCGGCTCTGTGGGCATCATCGGAAGGAGCGTTCTCGACCCTTCCCTGAAATTCAGCATGCGAGCCTTCTTCGATGAGGCCAAGCGGTTCTTTTTCCCCCTCATGTGGTATTCGCTCCTTATAGGCCTTGTATTTATCGCCATCGCCTTTGTCCTCGGTCTTCTGGGAGGAGGGGTAGCTGCAGTTGTGACAGCGGCAAAAAGCCAGGACTCAACTCTCGCCCTCTTCCTCGGAATCTTCTTCTCCCTCATCGTCGTAGTTATCGGATTAGGTCTTATCCTGGGCTCCCTCGCTGTCACGGTCTACGGCATTGCAGCACTTTTCTTCAGGGGTGAAGGCTCCTGGAAGTCGTTTAAGGGGGCTCTGGGATTTTTGTGGGAGAACCAGAATGCCTTTTGGCTCTGTGCAATCCTCTTCATCGGCTACATCCTTGTAAGCTTTGCTGTAATGCTCGTGATCTATCCCTTTGACCTGATCCCCATAATCGGGACGATCATCTCCTTCCCTTTCAGGATCATCTCATACGTGGCCCAGGGATATCTTTATCTTGTGATCATCGCCGCGATCTTCAGTTATTACTACGAGCATGAGATAAAAAAGGCTCAGGCTTCATCAGGACCGGAGACAATTACTGAGCCGCCTGCCGCAGCTCCCGCCAGTCAAGAAGATACTTTCGGGTCACAAGCTCCTGAGCAAGAGTCTCCTCCTCAGGAAGAGGACAGGACCGCTCAAACCTGATCTTAAAGGTATGCTCGAAGGCATCCGCGATTGTCTGCCTGAACTTTTCCTCATCCAGCGCAGGCAGGAAATCCCTGACGCAGGCCATGCAGTCGCGGAGGGCTGTCTTCCCTTTAAGGCCGAATATCCTGGCCGTCTCGTCTTCATTCAGACAATAGGGGATCGAGCCCTGCTGCAGCAGACCGTCTTCCCAGCGCTTCTGGGCAGAGCCTGCGAGCTTCCTGCTGTCGACAAGGATTTCTCCGTAGGAGCTTGACTGAAAACAGAGTGGGCTTCCTGCCAGAACCCTTCCCTTCTCCCTCTGATCCCTGGTAAAAGCGCTGATTCCGGCCAGATGAAAAGCCAGATTAAACGCAGCTCCTATCTTTTTATAACTGTCCAGGAGTCCCTTTGAAAAAAGTCCGCTGCCGGTCCTGACAGAGAAACTGTAGGTCAATTCATCTCCATGCAGGATAGCCCTTCCGCCTGTCGGCCTCCGGACAACGGGAATGCACTTTTCTGAGCAATAATCCAGGTTGATATCAGATGGCTTCTGAAAACATCCGAGGCTTAGCGAGGGTCTGTCCCAACCATAGAGCCTCAGGGTCGGAGGCAGGCCGTCCTTTCTCACAGAGGTCGCAAGGGCCTCGTCCAGCGCCATATTATAAAAGGCGCTGCAGGGCCCTGAATCTATCAAACGCCAGGGTTCATCCATAGTTTAAGAATAACTTCCGGGACACGCAGATAACCACATCGTAGACCTTGTCAGAAGAAGGTTGGAGAGAGCCATTTGCACAATAACCAACTACCTTTTACGAATATTCAGGGTATTAGCCCGAAGCCGAACTGCCTGAAATGGCTGTCGAAAGTAAAGGCCTGTTTGATTTTATTCCTTTCCATCAGGGCAAAGCTTGTGCAGTCGGTAAAGGAAAAGTCCTTGTCCTCGTATTTTTCGAGGATTTTCCATGCCCTTTCCCAGTCAAAGGAGGTCACCGACAGTATTTCCAAATATCTGTTTGCCTTTAGTTTATTGCCAAAAGTTATGGTGGGCTTACTCCCAATTGTCCTTGAAAGCAGATTATATGTTTCGACGAGCACAAAATCAGATGTCGCAAGCTTCACTCCCTTAAGGATAAGATCTCTATATTGCCGGGCTGCCTCAGAGGCATACTGATCATTTGAATCAGCAATCGCAACCCACGCTGCCGTATCAACGAATACGTTCATCTTGAACTCTTCAGCAGATTCCGTTTCTTTCCATACAGATAATCGTCGTGTCTTTGCGATGTGTCTTTAAGCTTACTCTTACCGATCCCGATAATACTCAACGCAGTTTTAACCGCATCATCAGACTCTTTCTCTGAAACAATGCTCAATTCAACTTTTTGATGCTCGCTGAGCCTGATCTTCTTGAGCGGCCTGAAGACACCATTTTCATATATTGCTTCTATTATTCTCGGCATATCGTGCCTCCTCCATTTCGTCCTTATTTTATCACAGTGCGTCTGCTATAGCATACTGGGCTGGACTATTATGGGGAGTCGCCGGCTGACCATTGACGCAAGACGGCGGAGCGTGATTGTGGACTAGTTTTTTTCAATATGCCCTCCTACAATTGTTTATCAGGTAATTATTGTACGTGACAACTTTATTATTGAAGCTATTCATATTCCATCGAGCCCGCTGCAGTCGTGAATTGTAATCGTCTATTAGCATATTGTGTCTATCAATAGATGATTGGGAATAATGATCAACATAATCAGTTTCTATATCTATTTTCAGCGAGTTCAGGGCGCTTTGTTCATTTTCAATAGATTGCTTTTCATAATCACTCGGCTTCAATTCCTGAGCTTTGTTATGATGGACTTGCGTGCATCTAAATTGACCAACTGTAACAATATCGTCATCAGTAGCGGGCGAGGGCGAATACTGTGACGCTGTTTGATCACTGGGCTTATCATCGGCTTTCTTATTATCGCTTCCCGAGAATATTGACCCAACAATGACAACTGCCACAATACCCCAGAAGACGATGGCGATTGTAGGGCTTGTCAAGATTGATTTTGGAATCAAGGTATCCAGAAAGATGGAACTTGGTGTCTGTTCCGTTCTAGATGCAAGTATTCTTTGTGCAGTATCTTGTTTTAGAGTTTCTTGTTTGACTCTTATGGTCTCCTCGGTAGCCTGTCCCAATGCATTTACATCTTCAGTATTGTCGCCCTTTTTCAACTCGGCAATACGCCTGCCAATACTTGCAAAGCCAATATCTTTATCTTCAGTCTCTGTCATTATTTAATCGTCTCTATTTTGGCAGGTAAAATTGCTGCGAACAATTTGCGCATACAATTTTGCTCTCTTTCGATGCAATTTTCAGCGAAACTTTCATTGTGTCTTTGCATTTTGGACAACTAACCATGACAATGTTATTACCTAATAGGGCAACGATCTTACCCTTCTTTATCATCTCAGTATTTTGCAAGACATCTTTCTTTTCTTCATTGTTAAAGTCAGACGAGCCAAACAAAGCACTTTCCCTTAGTTTTTGATGGTGTGAACTTCCTTCACAAAATAATCTAATCACGCACTCAAGAATATGGGCATTATCGGTATCTGAGTAGAACACTGTTATGCTCGTTGCGTCTTCAGTCTTCGACTGTACCACAAACCCATCGGCAACGTTCTCAATAAATAAGTCTGCCCATTTACAAAAGAAAGGGTCCCAGCCGCTCAACGTATATTTTTTCAGAACCATTCCAGACTGCTCAACAACTGCATCGCCATAAACAAGTTTCTTTCCTATAGATAAACTAGTCAGCGCTTCCTCTAACATCCGACCGCAAACAACCTTCCAAAGACGATCCACAATCATATTGTAAAGATTTCGCTCAGAAGGTCTAATATACATCAAGCTCTTATTGTCCCCTATGGAAATAAAGAAACTGTGCGTCGTCCCAATTGGTATAAAACTAATGCTTCGTTTAATCACTGCCTCACCCCACCTCAACTTTGTAACTTCATTTGGCGGGATTTGCGCCTTATTAAACCTTATCACCGCGGGACTAATTGTGAGTCTTTTCTTAAATATCGTCCCAAATTCGATATCCAGAAAACAGTCTGCCATCGACTGGTCCTCTACTCCTTTGCTTTGCGGCTTGCGCTTAATAATATCGTCCAATTTCGCCAAATCCTCAGAAACCTTTTCCGCAAACTGAGGCAACTTCTTAAAAACCTCCGCAATAATTTTTATTATTTGTTTCGCCTCTGAATACATCTCATCTGAATTAGCAATTTCTACAGCCAAGCCTCTCAAGTCCTGAGCCAGCTTCTTACTATGGGGGTCATCCATTCCCTTGCTCTGATGAATAATTTGAATAGGCTGAGCTATCTGATCCCATGTCTTCAAATACTTGTACAAAGTGGGCATTTGATATTCAAACGACTGCTTGGGCTGTTCTTGAATTCGCTCCATGACACTTCTTATCTGCCCTACAAGCTGATCCAGGTATTTCTGAACCTCTATTTGATATTTATCTGTCAGCTCCTCAACAAGCATGGGCGGATGTTGTTTCCCTTCTGACGTTGTCTTTGCGACAATTTCAGTGAGAACTCTATCAGGATCTTTTATATTATTCAGACAATTCTTCATCGTGCCGACCATATATTCACGCCTGGCCTGCATTTCCTGCTTAATGTTTTCTACATCTTGAACAGCCGGAATCTTAGCTATCTGGCGGTCTTCGTTTATTGCAGCCATGAGTTTCGGATAATCTATCCGTTCAAAGCTCTGAGCTACATCGATCAATAGACCAGTGATTTGCGATTCTGTATTCGGCTTGTGATGCTCTAAAAAGGTCACAAGGGCATTACACCTTGGCAAAGGTGCGATGCCATCCAAAGAAGACAAGAAAGCGGCCGGTTCCTTTTGAATCTTCTCGACCAACACTTTTGCGCCAACAGGAGAATAGCCCGGCAGCCAGGCAAGTTCTGCAGAAAGCCGATTGCGTGGCTGGGTCAATATAGCGCGGGAGCGAGTGCAAAGACCGGAGTCAACTGTCAGGCTCTTTGCATCACAAGCATCTACAATCGACTGTTTAGAATCCCTTGTGCTCACACCGATAATAAAAAAGGGATTATGGAAGAGATTCATATATCTCTCCCGAACCCGATCTTTCTTTCTTCAGGCGTTTCTTTTTCTCTGGCCACCATCTTTAGCGCCTGCTCGACACTTGCACTGTCAATCTTGCTCTTGCCTGCTTTTGCCGCAATTCTCGCGGCCTCTCGTACCAGAAAAGACGCATCAGATAACGGTCGACCACTCAGCACTGCTATCGCCTTTTGCAAATTGATCTTCTCTTCGCAGGGTCTTTCTGCAAATAGTCCTTTCAGAAGTGACTCAACTTCTGATTCTGAAGGCATATCGATTTTTATCACATGATCAAACCGGCCCCGTCGAAGAATTGCGGGATCGATCTTATCGATCATGTTGGTCATGCCGATTATCAAGACATTATTCTTCAGCGCTTCGGGGATTTCACGCAGAAATTCAGCGACTTCCTCGACCTTATGGCTGTGAGACTCTGCTGCACGTTCCGAAAGATATGCTTCCATTTCGTCGATAACAATTATTGACGGTGCTTGCTTTATTGCATCCTCAAAGACGCTGGCAATCTTCATACTCGTCTGGTGAATATATGGGCTGCCTATGCTGCCGGAACTGATAGTAAAGGAAGGCAAGTCCAGATATTCAACTAATGCGTCCACTGCAAATGTCTTCCCGCAACCTGGAGGGCCATGCAATATTACAGCCGAAGGGAATTCAATGCCAAGTTTTTTATAACGGTCCCTGTTTTCTATGATGTCAATAATGTGGTCCCGGAAAAAAGCTTCAAGCTCCGGCCTTCCAACTAATCGAAAGGCTTTCTTTTTGTCGCTAACAGGTATGCCGTCTTCTGCTTCTTTTTGCGCTGGTGCCTGCAGATTGGCCGCACTGCATATATCGCCGAGATCGTCGCTTGTTATCCACCGCACTAATGACAACAACCTGCGCTCTGAAAAACAAGAGACCGATACGCCACCAGACAAATAAGAGCCCAGAAGAATATCATCAGCAAGAACCTCTTCCGTGAATGGAACGGGAAGAATGACTGCATACTTTTCACAGTAAATGCCACCGCTGAGTTTTGCGGTTTTCTCTTTCTGCCGAGTTCTTCGCATTGCAGTTGCAAACCCTACTGCTTCAGATTTATCGCTGGGCTCAGGACATGCGAAGGTCGGAGAAAGAATTCTGTCATCGCTGAGAATTAAATCATATCTCTCATTCCCAAATTGAACATGCTCTACTTGGGAATTATCAAGCAGCCCAGCGTCAAGCCATTTCTCGGAAAGATCAAGCGATGCGACAAGAACTTTCTTGGCGAGCCCTGTGCTTCTTATAATTTGCCAATCGCTTCCAGCTGATAGAACGGGGCCTGTCTTAACTCCGGGTACAAGTTCATATTTCAGCGGGAATATAGGATCGGTGTACATGGCTATAAGATATTTGTTTGCAAATTGAGGTCCTGCTCACCATGAGTTGATATTTTTATGCTATAGAGCTGCCCTACGACCTCGCGCAATTTATTCATATCGTCTCCCTTGACGGCATCGTTTCCGGCTTTAAGAAGTTGACCCAATATCACCTTATCTGTAACGTAATAGTCGCCAGTCGAGAATCGCTTAAATTCATTGACTACAAACCAGTCCTGTCGCCAGAGTATTTGCCAGTTCATAATTTTCATCTGCTCTATGATGTTCTCAAATTCCGAGGAAGTCGCATCAATCACACGCTTTGCGCTTCTCGCCATATTATCAAATGCCGTAATCTCGGATGACTTTGCATGTTCCTTGATATGCTCCTGAAAGAATCCTGTCACACTATCTAAATCAAGCTGGCGTATGCTTGCAAGATTTTCTTTCCGAACATTGGCAATAATGCGCTTTGCTTCATGGATATTTTGCATAGCCTGTTTAACTGATTCGGGCTCATTTTCATTTTGCGCAAGCTCTTGGGACTCCTGCAACTTTTCCCTGGCAATATCCAGCCGGTTATCATCCACCTTGTCGGACATATTATCAGCTCTTTCTATAAGTGCTTCGCTTTCTGTAAGGACAATATGCCCTGCATTTGAATAGTCAATCTGACCTTCCTGCCTTGAATAAAAGTCATGCCGTGTAAACGTACCTCCCACGCTCGGCACGGATATGGACAGAGAAACTCGTCCCGAGTCAGACACTTCATATTCACAGATAAGATCAGCGCCTGGTTCTATTACACCTGCGTCGAAATCAGCCCCTGTAATTTTGAGATAGCCGATAAACTCATTGTCCTCAATAGGGCTCTTAATCTCCCCTTCCCACAACTTGAAATTGATAGACCCGGGTCCCTTGGCCCTTAGAGCCTCCGCTGCCTTGAATTTTTCTTCTCCCTTCTTCGGCAGAGAATCGCCCTTCTCAATCAGATATCTTAAGGTAGTTCCGCTGCCTGTCATCTTTTCTTTTACTTGAATACCGATGGAATGAGATGCAGGTATTGCATCGATAGTAGCGGCAGTCCTCGTTATAACGATTGAGTTGTTTTCAATCGAAATCGGCCCGCCTGAAGGATCGAATACAAATATCTTGAACCTGTTTTCTCCATTCTTGGATAAGTCAACGTTCAGCGTTGTTCCATCCTTCAAATCAATACGACCTGAAGACCAGCCTGTCTCCAAGTTGTCAACCTGAAATGTTGATCCCGGCAATATCTGTCCGCCGCATTTAACAGCGATACGAGACCGGATGTCAGAAGTTCTGCTTGTATATTCAAAGCTCAAATTGAACTTCTTGCTGGCAGCGACCGAGCCACGAGAAGATTTCCTATCTTTCTTCTGAGAACTCCAGTCAATTGATTCGGCGAATATCGCGGCACCCTCCGCAACCGCTGTCATCGGATTCACCTGTGTATCAGCGCTTATCCCGAGTTCAAAAGAGACCATATCCCTCAGCGGCTTATATTGCGTAGGCCCACCGATAAAGACGATCCTATCAATGTCATTGGGTGTTAGGTGTGCCGCTTCAAGCGCCTCTCTCGTTGCATTTATCGTGTCCTCGATCTTAGGCTTTACGAGCGGGTCGTAATCAGCCTGTTCAAAGGGGATGTCCAGATAAATGTCTTTGCCTGATTTATCCTGCAATCTTATTTCGTCCTCATTCAGCAGGATATGGCTGTCGCTCTTCATAGAAAGTTCAACCTTTGCTCTCTCCGAGGCCCAGGCTGCAAGCCTGAGTAGTTTCGAGTATTGCTGGTCAGAAGAAAAGTTTTCTGGAAGATCAAAATTATCAAGCAACCATGGCTTAACGATATTATCAACGATAATTCGGTCGAAGTCTCTGCCGCCGCACATGACAATGCCGCCATGCTCAAGAAGGCTGACGCGTTTCGAGATACTTTGAGCAAGCGCTATGTCGAATGTGCCGCCGCCCAAGTCATAAATAAGAAAAATGCCGTCGGAGCTGCGTGCTTTCATAACACACATGACTGCTGCTACAGGTTCCTGCATAAGGGCAACACTTCCCATCCCTGACATTTCGGCGGCTGAAAGTGTTGCGTCACGTTGCATTTGATTGAACGCAGCGGGAACTGTAATAACAGTGCCGGTCTCGTTGCTGTTGCGAAGATCCTCGGGAAGATAGCTGAATAGAACTTTCAGTATCTCTGCACTGCATTCTTCTGGAGTCATTGTGATATTTACAGCAGGGATTTTTATAGGTGTGTTTGTTCCTATAAAACGTTTAAAATTCATAGCAACATTTTCAGGTGAACGGGCCGCCAAGTCGTAAGCACGTCGTCCAAAATATCTGCTCCTGCGATCAATGTATATAACCGAAGGGGTTACATCATTTTGTTCAGGGCTTTTATAAATTTTTACGGTTTCCCCGTCATACGTGCATATGGCACTATTTGTTGTCCCCAGATCAATTCCTACGAAGTTTGCCATTACTATTCCACCTTCCTCAGGAGTACCGTACCCATCTTAACAATCCCGGTCTCACTCATAATTATCGGCTCAAGCATTTGGTCGACGATGAGCCTATCCTCTGAAAGAAAATCGCTGATATTAATTGCTGTTGCCGCCATTCCGGGGTCAAACGGCAAACCTTCAATGTTCACGAGCCGGAAGCCAACGGTAATTAACTTATCTTCCAGCTGCTTTTGAAAATAGCGATATTGGCTTGCAAATCGATTCTGGTCACCGGCGTCTAATTTTGAGATCAATCTGAGGTATGCACGGGTAAACCGCCAGCCTTCAACAGCAAGAGAAAGGAGAGCATTCTTGACAGGTTCACTACTTATGTCGGCAACAGATTCATTCATATCCCCGCCCTATTATTCAGGTGCCTTTCGAATGAAGGTATTCTAAATATACTCCACTAAAGTCCAAAAGTCCATAGCCTATTCTTTTTAAAATTAATAGGTTATGCTCACCTTAATAGTCGCGATAAGGTCTTTCGCTAGTAGTAGGCAATTTCGAACATATTGAAGTGGAGCAACCAATCAGCCGACACAGGCAGTTCCGCCAATGTCTAAAATCCATGGCCGATAAAGCTCTTACCGGTTTCATCATAACGTCCAACAAGAGTCTTCAGTGGTCGGCAATTCTCATTTACAGAAATTATATACAGCTACGAAAGAGCAAAGGGTTAATTCTGAAAAAAGACCACCCTCTTCTCCGGTTTCAGCCCATGCTCGGTAAGCCGGTCATATTCATCGTTTCTTTTTTTGATCTCCTTAAGCAGGTCATGCCCGATCCTTGCAGTCTCAGCCTCGACTGCGTTTTTTATCACCTCATCAGGGGCATAGGCAGGATCATACGGAATGACGAGCGACCTAATCCCGGAAATCTTCTGCAGGGCTGATCCAACAGGCAGTGGGTCCTTTATCAGCCTCACATGATCGTGCTCGTGTTCAAGCAGGCCCTGAAAAAAACCCTCCCACAGCCTGCGGTCGTGAAGGGCCGGAGCCGCATCCTCTGACAGAGCCGGCAGAAGGATCCTGATGTCCGGCCTTATTTCTACGTCTGAGACGTTCAGCGCTGCGATTATGTTGCCATCTTCGATCCTGTACGAAGATTCCAGCCTGTAGGTCCAACCCATATTCCATCGTGTCTGACCTGCGTACCTCCTGTTATCTTTCACGTCCAGCGGCCCCCTGACGTTCGTCGAGGACATGATCTCAGCAAAGGTATTCCCGCTTACCGGGTAGTACTCATAGATGATGCCGCCCTGATTGACAGGCTGTCTGCTGTCAGAGGTTCTGCTCTTTTTTATACCGAAGGGATTATCAGTTACGATCAGTGTTCCTTCCTCATCGAAATACTGAAAGACCGTGGCGAATGCCGGGGAGCTGAGCATGAATGAAGCGATAAATACTATGAGAATCCGCTGATAGGCCATGGCTTATGATAGTATTTCCGGAAAGACAGGGGCAAGCAGAGGAATACCGGCTTTTTTGATAGAGGTTAGACAAAAAGGGAAAGAGCGATCAGCCGTAAAATAAGCGTTCGGCCATCACGTAAGAATACAGACCCTGTTGCGGCCGGTCCTTTTGGCGCTGTATAGGGCATTGTCTGCCAGTTTTATCAGGGAGTTCAGATCCAGTTGTCGCTTGCCGGGTTCAACTCCTGTAACGCCCATACTCAGTGACAGATTCATCGAGTCGCTGTCGGTGATCTGAATAGACTTTTTTTCAACAGAAAGACGTATCCTTTCTGCAAACTCCTCGGCACCCTTCACGGAAGTCTGGGGAAGTATTATCATGAATTCGTCTCCGCCATACCTGCCGAGTATGTCCATGCTCCTCAGGGAACCTTTGAGTATCTCGGAGACGACCTGCAGGGCCTTGTCTCCTGCAGCATGGCCGTATGTGTCGTTGATCTCCTTGAAGTAATCGATATCGCAGAGTATCAGGGAGAGCTCGGAGCCATACCTCGCTACCCTCTCAACCTCCTGCGTCAGCCTGTCAATCAGAACCCTGCGGTTTAAAAGCTCGGTCAGTCCGTCTATGCATGAGAGATATTCCAGCCTCTCAATCAGCCGTCTCCGCTCATCCTCTGATTTTCTCCGGTCGGTAATATCCCTTGTATACTCTATTACATGCGAAACCTTCCCCTCTTCGTTCAGGATGGGATAGGTATAGATCTCCACCCAGGCCTCTGAACCGTCAGGTAAATGCAGCCGCTTATCCTTTGCGCAGGGATCCCCTGAATTAAAGGTCTTCTCCACAATACAGTCAGCACAGACCGAGGTCCTCTTCTGCAATGCGCTATAGCAATGCCGGCCGAGCAGATCTTTCACTTCCATGTTCTTCATCTGGGCGTATGCCTCGTTAACACGTACGATCCGGTAATCCCTGTCGAGTATGCTAAAGGGATCGTTAATGCTGTCAAAGATCGTACTGAGGAATCTTTCGGACTTTCGAAGAGCCTTTTCCGTCTTTCTCATATCCCTGACATCCCGAGAAATGCCCATAAACCCGATGGGATTGCCTTCACTGTCACTTAGGACAGAGGCAGAAAGAAAGGTCCTGAACTTCCTGCCGTCTTTCGCCCTGTTCGTGACCTCCCCTATAAATTCTCCGGTGGCGCAGATAGTCTTATTCACCTTCGAACCTTCAATGGGGTCGTCGTAGAGAATGCCGACATTCCTGCCCAGCACCTCTTCTTCCGAATATCCAAAGGCCTTCTCTGCGGACTTATTGAAGAGAATAATCTTGCGGTCCTGGTCTGCTGCGATGATTATATCGAGGGAACTGCCGATGATATTCACTGCGTAATTGTTCGTTACCACTGTCCTCCCTGACTATGGGATGCCCGGATCTTCAACAGATGTCCCCTGTCGCGTCAGGATATCGTCTGTATTACTTATGATGCCGCCTGCCGCTTTTTTTATTATACAACTGAAATCGGACAAAAAGTAGTCTAAAATTGAGCCCCGTGAAAAGTCCTTCAGCTGTCACCTCGAACAAAGTGAGAGGTCTTTAACTTATTGCCGGCAGTAGATTTCTCCCTTTGGTAGAAATGACATCCAGAAGCGTTTTCATGCTTTTTCACAGGTCTTTACTTAACTTGAAAGCAGAAAAGGTTTGAAGTTAATATTGCGAAGAGGTGGCTTCTGTCTGTGAATGGTGCACAAGGAATTGACAGACATATTGCCTTTTCACTAAGATTATCAAGACAAAATTCTATACCTTTACAGGGGGAACACATGACAAAGGCAGATCTTATTGAAAAAATGGCAGAGGCATCAGGATGTACAAAGGCATGCGCAGGCAAGGCGCTTGACGGGGCGATCGAGGCGATAACAAAGGCTGTAAAGAAGGGCGACAAGGTATCCCTGGTCGGCTTCGGCACGTTCTCGCTCTCCAAGAGGAAGGCCCGAAAGGGAAGGAACCCCCAGACAGGCGCCACCATCAAGATCGCGGCAAGGAAGGCACCCAAGTTCGCAGCAGGCAAGGCGTTCAAGGATGCGGTAAACAAATAGCAGAGTTAGCTTTATAAGACAGAAAGCCCGGAAGAGAAATCTTCCGGGCTTTCTTGTTTGAAAATATGGATGAACTGTCTTTTTGCCAAATGCACAAACCTACCTCAGCCATTGAGGAAGTCGGACCACAGGGTGTTATAATCATGATAAGCAGAGGATATTTTATATATGGCCAGGAAAGTAAGAGCTAAGAGGGTAAGAGTCAGAAGAAACCTTGCTGATAAGGGCGGCAGCATCGTTGCTTCGCCGAAACTGGACAGGCTTCCAGATGAAGGACAGGCTGAATTTCAGGAAGGCCAGAGCGTGGAACTGTTGATCTGCGACCAAACAGATATCGGTTATAGGGCAATTATCAACAGCTCCGGCGAGGGCCTGCTTTATAAAAACGAGGTGTTTCAGACCTTAATAAAAGGACAGCATATCTCAGGATTCATCAAAAAGGTGCGGGACGACGGAAAGGTTGACCTCTGCCTTCAAAAACCCGGCGTTGAAAAGGTTGATGATGTATCGGAAAAGATTATCGAAAGACTGAGGGCAGCGGGCGGATCTATAGCCGTTGACGATAAAAGCCAGCCCGAGGTTATCTACCGCCTGTTCGGGACAAGCAAGAAGACATATAAGAAGGCTATAGGCGCTCTTTACAGGAAACGGCTTATTCTCATAGAGAGTGACGGCATAAGGCTCGTCAGGAAGTAAACGCACCTTCCTCCGGTCTGTTCTCCGGCTTCATCCGCAGGAGAAATCCTCCTCCTCACCAATGAGCAGAGGCAGCCCGCAATCGTGGCACTCCCGCCTGGCTGTGCTCACAGGTGAACCGCAGGCCGGACACTTTCCTTCTCTGATCAATTCGTTGGAAGCGCGGAACTCCGGATCAACTTCCATGAAGTATTCCTCAATCGTCTCCTGTGCCCTTTCAGCATCATCCGACGAGACCACTAAACGGCATGTATTCCCGCAACATCCTTTCTTGCAGCCGGCCTCGGACCGGATGGTGCAGGGTACACCGGCATCTATGAGAACTGCGCGGAGTTCACTCACCCAATCCAGGTCGCCCTCCCTGACAACGGTCTCATTCTCAACGGCCTTCTCCATAAGCCGTTTCTTTTCCTCCTGCGCTTTTTTGTGCTCCTCGGGAAACAGGAGGAACGCGCCGCAATCCGCGCATTCCCGGATGTGAGGAAGATACTCGGCTTCGCATTCAGGACATATCTTATTCCGGTTCATAGTGCGTGCGGATCGGGTGGCTGAAAGCTTTGTGATACTTCCGCTCAGTTGCCATACCTGATGTTATATTTCGTCTGAAGTTCCTTATTGTGCGCCATGTCCTGTACAGCCCCTGTCTGAATGTCGAGGTTAAAATAGAACCCTGTGGTCTTGTCTCCGTCGCGAGCCGTATAACTGACAAGGTAGCTCTGCTCATCCATCTTTTTCGCCTGCCAGCCGATAATGCTATACTTCCCGGAGTTCTCCGTCGTCCATTTATCCACGATTGACTCAACTGAAGTCCTCTTCATCAGGGCGTCGGATATCTTAACAATTTCTATGGCCTTTTCATCTGTCATCTCGGAGGGTACGGCGGGTGAGAAAGGGAGCGATACTGCCCCAGCCCCGGGTGAGTCTGCAGCCGGAGTCACAGGGGGACCGGACTGAGGTAAAGACTTCTGAACTGAAGGCCTGACTTCTGCCGGCTTCTGCGTCTCCCTGTTATGAAAAAATACCACGGTGAGTACAATGACGAAGAGCGCCGCTCCTGCGGCTGTCAGGATCGCCTTTTTTGATAAGCGGCTGCCGGCCAATGCCGGGGGCGCAGAAACCGTGGATAACTCAACAGCTGCTTTGGTATTCTTCAGCTTCTCTTTTTCCTTATCTCTTTCCGGCCCCGGGGCTTCCGAAACAGTTTGAGGGCTGCGCTCCTGCAAGGGCGGCTTTTCGTGGTCCGGCGAGACCCGTGATGGTGAAATCTCAGGTTCTGCAGAGAACAGAGGCGGTAATGGCCCGGTATCGGAGGTGCTGTCCCCGGCCGGTCTCGGCACCTTTCCTTTATAGGAAAGGGTCGCCCCGCAACGGCTGCATCTGAACTTCATTCCCCCGGGTTTCAGCTTATCATCTGGAAGCACAAGCCTTGTCTGACATTTGGGACAGGTAAATTTCATATCTGTCTATAAAAAGCCATTTTTTGCAGGGATTGTCAAGGCAATTCTTTGCTGGATAGATCGAGGAGGCCTAAGGAGCAGTTCCGGCAGTAAGTGCGTTGGCCGCAGCTGAGATGATGATGTCCACGGTCGGTACGCTTATGCCATTGCGTCTGAATTGCTGTCAAGGAAGGATTAAAACTCAGTCAGTTGATCCAGGCCTGTTATGAAGTCGACCAATATACGACAAAAAAGAGAGAGGCACGTGCGCTCCTGAAGGCTGCCGGCGAGGATCTTTGACAGTCATTACATCCCCCTTTTACTGCCCATAAATACGAAAATCCATAAACTCACGTATTCTCATAAAATCTTTTTCATTTTTTGTAAGCACAAACGCCCCAATTCTCCGGGCAGAGCAAGCGATAAGGATGTCATTTTGCAGACGGGAGAGATATGTTGAGTCATACCCGTATTTCTTTCCACTCTTAGCGATAATACCGCCAGTTTGACGCCAGTCATCGATGTTGGGAACTATCAGCCTTCCGACCTTCTGAAAGGAGTGGGACAACTTATCGAGAAGCTTGATAGACTGGCTGTCATGCGCTCCGGCGTAAAGTTCAGAGACGACAACCGAACTCATGTAGAGGAGCGGGGTGACAAAGTCCTCGGGAAATTTCGGATGAATAATACCATCCCTTAGGAAGGGTATATACACCGAAGTATCAAGAATAGCTTTACTCTGATAATCTGCCGAAGACATCTTCGATTTTACATTTGCCTCTGACCGACATAAGGGTTTTATGAATTTCTGCATTCGCAATCACCATATCAAGGGCCTTATTGATTGCTTCAGTATCAGTAGCGGCATGGGTAATCCGCCTGACCATCTCAATCTTGCCGGGCTCAAGAAGAAACTGTTTTCTTACTTTTGCTGCTGTCTGCATAGTTCATCACCTCCATGATGTGTATATTATACAATAACATACACATAAATCAGCAGTTATCGATAAAAGCCAAGCTCTTTCAGGTTGTCTGCAATAGCAGTGTCCAGCTTCGCGGCTTCCGCCTGCTGCTCACGTAGCGTCATTGCAAGTCGCTTCATCTTCTCTTCGAACGGTTCTCCATCATCCTCAACCGCTTCAAGCATGTTGCTCCGCTCCGGACAGGCCTACGTCTTCGCATCACGCTTCAAGCTCACGCCAGGGGCAAGCACATGCCTTCGCTCCTCCGAGCTTGTCCAGCGCCTTGCAGGGAATGAGAGCTTCAGCAATGCTCGGCCAAGCGCCCAGAACTTGAACAAAAAATCAATTACAAAAACGATTACCAGTTGTTATGCTATGGTTAGAAATGGAACTACATCTTTACACTGCCCAAATCGGTAAATATAAAGGCCCTGATGCCTATGATGTTACGGTGAAGAGCGGCGATATCAATTTTGCACCTACCTGGGATATCGTGCAGGCGTGGAAGGCCGGAGAGATAAACTGGGATACCTATACCCAGCGCTACCGTGAATTAATGCTGAACAGCTACAAACGTAACCAAGGGGCATGGCGCGAGCTCCTTGAGAAAGGCGTATTAACAATCCTTTGTTACTGTAGGGCCGACGACGATAAGCACTGTCATCGTTATCTCCTTGCAGACTTTCTGATCAAATTGGGTGATAAAATCGGGGTTGCCGTCATCAATGAAGGCGAACGTCCTTTGCCGGTCAAGGAAATGGCCGTAGTGACCAGAGACAAAGACTACCCGCTCCTTGTCGGACCACAGCAAAATTTATTCTAATCTGACCTTATCCACTCAGCGTAGGTTCCTACAGATGCTCTATTACATAATGTGGTAATATTCCTTGCCGGCATTATGCTCGGATAATCGGTTCCGTAAATCACCTGTGAACCCGGTATAGAACTTGC
>JACRHE010000065.1 GCA_016217695.1 Nitrospirota bacterium
GCATATCCCAGGCGCTCTCCACATTCCGCTTGGTGTTTTGCTGGAACCCGAAAACCTGAAAAAACTTCCAAAGGGCAAAAAAATAATCCTTGCCTGCTGTATTGGGCATATAGGGAATCTTCCGATTATACCTTTAAGACTCCAGGGTTTTGATGCCTACTCGATAACATTCGGATATGCGGCCTGGATCAAGAATTACAGGTGCACTGATTTCTTCAATACTGCGCTTGAGGAGGCTAAGACCAGTAATTATCCTGTTGAGAAGTAAGCATAACGGAGGTTGTGATGAAGAAATATTTACTGTTATTGGGCGTATTCTTGTTATTGCCGCTGGAGGTCTATGCAATATCAGGAGATGAGGTCATGAAAAAGTCACAGGCAGCCTTCCTTTATCAGGGAAAGGACTTCAAGGCCCGTGTCGTGATGAAGCTCATAAGCAAAGGCGGCCAGGAGCGGATCAGGGAGCTTACCATGCTGAGGAAAAATTTCGGGGAGGCAGGCGGCAATCAGAAGTATTTTATCTACTTTTTTCAGCCGGCTGACGTAAAGGACATGACCTTTATGGTCTATAAGTACCCTGCAAAGGATGATGACAGATGGCTCTTTGTGCCTGCGATCAGTATGGTCAGGCGCATAGCGGCACAGGATAAACGTTCAAGTTTTGTGGGGTCTGACTTTACGTATGAAGATGTCTCCGGAAGAGACATTGAGGATGATACCCATGCGATCTCAAAAGAGGAAAGGCTCGGCTCGCGCGACTGTTACGTAGTGAAAAGTATTCCTAAGGCTGCAGATGTTGACTATGGACACAGGCTCTCCTGGATAGACAAGATAACCTTCCTTCCGGTAAAGGAGGAATATTATGACAGGCGCGGGGATCTGTACAAAACCTTCTCCGCAGATGAGATAAAAGACGTGAAAGGTCTTCCAACGATCACGAAGAGGAGCATGAAAAACCTCCAGAGCGGTCATTCCACAGAGGTGTCATACATAAAAACCGACTATAACCTCGGCATTGATGACAGTCTTTTCTCAGAGAGATTCCTCAGGCAGCCGCCAAAGAAATGGACCGAATAGGAAGGAATTGGAAATGACAGAGATTACTATCTTTCGTGCGGCTCTGGCAGGGCTGATCTCTTTTATCTCTCCCTGCCTGCTTCCGCTTATTCCCGCTTACGCCGCGCTCCTTGTCGCACTTTCCCTGGCAGGGCATGAAGGTGGGGTTTCCGGCAGGCGAACTGTATTCATTTCGTTGGCCTTCATTTCCGGCTTCCTGCTGATATTCATCATGACAGGGGCGCCTTTTTTCAGCGGCTATATCGCGCAATCTCAGGGCTTTCTGAGAATTATCGGCGCTGTCCTGACCATATTGACAGGACTTTTTGCGGGGATTGCTCAGCTATCTAAGCGAACCGGCATAAACCCCGGCCTCAGCAATGTCTCCCTTCCATTGGCCTTAATTATAGGTATGGGCTTCGCCTCAGGCTGGACACCATGCATAGGCCCTACCCTCGGACTGATCCTGGTCAATGCAAGCACGCAGGGTACAGCAGCCCAGGGCGTTCTGATGCTGATCACATATTCGCTCGGTCTTGCAGTTCCTTTTCTTTTGGTGACGTTGGTTCTTTATGCTGTCCTGAATCTGCGGGGATGCCATCTGCGGTTCAGAGGATCTGTAATTATATTGGCCGGAATAATTCTGGTGGCCATGGGCGTCATACTGCTGATGGATAATCTGCGGCAATTAACGCCATTATTCCCTGACTTTGTGAGCTATTGAGATGAAGGTTGTTCAGGTCATGGGAAAAATGTCAGGGCTCGGGAAATATTTGACAGTCGTGATATGTATCGTGCTGCTTTTCCCCAGCATAGGGATGGCCCTGGATACAGGCGGCATCCCGCCGGATTTCACTGTCCTTACAGTTGATGGGAAAGAAATCTCATATGTCAGGGACCTTAAGGGCAAAAAACCGGTTTATCTCATATTTTGGGCCACCTGGTGACCCCATTGTCCAGAGGAGCTTCCCCGTGTGGAGAAGCTGTATAAAGAGTTCGGCGGCAGAGTCGAATTCATCGGAATGAATCAGGGTGACAAAGAAAAAATAGGACCGTTCAGGAAAAAATACGGCCTGAGTTTTCCAAATGCCCATGACGATAACAGGAAGATATTGTCGGCTTTTAAGGCAAGAGTGCCGACCCATGTACTTATCGGCATACATGGGACGGTGCAGTATATGGCACCCCATATGCCGGGGAGGAAAGAGCTTGAAAAACTCCTCGGGAAGGATTGAAATGCAGTCCGATAACAGAGTCAATGCGTTTTCATTATATGCCGAGAAGTACGACCGGTGGTTTGATACCTCCGCAGGGCGGAACCTGTTTAAATCAGAGGTAAATGCGGTGAGAATATTAATGAAGGATCTAATCCCGCCCTTTCTTGAGGTTGGTGTCGGCACAGGCAGGTTCGCAAAGGCACTCGGGATCAGATACGGAGTTGATCCTTCGGAGACGATGATCGAGATCTCCGGTCAACGGGGCATAACAGTGGAAAAGGCATTCGGCGAAGACCTTCCCTTCAGAGATAATATATTCGGCGGCGTCTTTATCCTCTTTACCCTCTGTTTCGTTGCCAGGCCCGATGCGGTAGTGTCTGAGGCTGCAAGGGTGCTTAAATCCGGAGGAGGCGTAATCATCGGCATCATTAACAGAGAGAGTCCCTGGGGACAGTGTTATCTGCAGAAGAAGATGCAGAACCATCCTATCTATAAATATGCAAACTTTTACAGCATTGACGAAGTGGAGAAAATGATCAGGATGACAGGGATGCGGATTGAGGGGTATTCATCAACATTGTTCCAGACCCCATCCGACAGCCCAATTCAGGAGGCTGCTCATAATCGGTTGATTGCTGAAGCCGGCTTCCTATGCCTTCTGGCAAGAAAGGCTGACAATCAAGATGACAATGACCATTAAGAATATAGGATTCATTTTAATGCTTTTGGCTGGTCTGCTATTTTTATTTTCAGATTCAGACGCAGCTGACATCTCGCTGCATGGGTTCCTTCAGGGGAATTACTCAGCTGCTTCGGAAACATCAAACCCTGCCGGCGGAGATATGAAGTGGGCTGAGGAGCGCATCCAGTTAAAGCTGGACGCATCTAAAGATTCGTTTCGCCTCTTTCTGAAGGCCGATGCCTTTTATGACCATATGGACAGGGATGCTGAACTGGAATTGCGTGAGGGATATGTAGATTATGCCTCTGCGAGCTGGGACGCGCGGCTCGGCAGGCAGATCATCACCTGGGGCCTTGGCGATCTTCTTTTCATAAACGATGTCTTCCCGAAGGATTATGAGGCCTTCTTTTCAGGCAGGCCGCTTGAGTATTTGAAAAAAGGGGTGGATGGGATTAAGATCGGGGCATATCCTTCTTTTGCTTCGTTTGATCTTGTCGTTGTCCCTTTCTTTGAGCCGAACAACTTCCCTGAGGCAAAACGGTTTTGGATGTTTGATCCCATGTCTTTTTTGACGGTTCGCGAAAAAAAAGAGCCTGTCACAAATCTTAAAAACACGGAAGTGGCGATACGGGCATACCGCGATATAGCCGGCTTTGATGCATCTCTCTATTTTTATCGCGGCTTTATCAGGCAGCCTTCAGTGGCACCGGACAATCCTATGGTCCCGTCGAAGCTCACGCTTTTCTATCCGAAGCTGTCGGTCTATGGCGCGAGCCTTCAGGGAAAGGCATTGGACGGTGTCATGAGTTTTGAGGCCGGATTTTACGATTCAAGAGAGGACAGAAACGGTACTGATCCGATGCGCCCGAATTCCCAGACAAGGTTTCTGGCCGGTTACCAGAGGCAGATATGGGAGGATTTCACAATAGGGCTTCAGTATTATGCCGAGCAGATGCATGATTATTCCGCTTATAAAAAAAATCTTCCTGCCGGATTCCCGCAGGAGAAAAGATTGCATGACCTTGTTACGCTTAGGCTTACGCAATTCCTCATGCACCAGACCCTGCGCCTCTCCTGGTTTTCCTTCTGGAGTCTTTCGGACGGAGACTATCTCCTGAATCCGGAGGTCAAGTACAACTTTTCCGATCATGTCTGGGCAGCCTTGGGTGCTAACATCTTCGGCGGCGGAGAAAAGTGGAGCCAGTTCGGCCAGTTGGATAAAAATGACAACGTTTATCTGCAGGTGAGATATGAGTTCTAGCCCATTTTATTCTAAGCGGCTATACGGAAGATGTCCTTGCCGGCTCCGGTATTTCCGACAATTCAGCAGCATTTCTAAAAAAACCGATAAAGCCTGATGCCCTGGCCAGAAATGTAAGAGAGATGCTGGACAGACCGTGAAATACGGCAGTGTCGGTGATTAGTGACGATGAGAGAAAAATAGGAAATGGGAAAGCAGGCAGGGCAGTCGGACTGAGCTCTAACCAGCAAACTGGATACCCGCCTTCGCGGGCATGACGGAGATAAATGGAATAACTCACGATATCTCTGGTATTGAAAAGCCATTCAAAAAGTGCTTAAATTAGATATGCGCACACTATCTTTGCCCATGAAGACAGCCTACCTGATACCTTATCTCATACTTGTTGTCATGCTGCCCTCTTCGCGGGGTGACAGGGCGCAGAAATATCATTTCTTTCAGCTTAAGGAAACATTTCATGCTGTACCCCTTTGTGACTATCCTGTTGTCGTCAATTTCTCCGGTCATAAACATGACCATGTGTCCTTATTCTTCTTTCCGGCAAAAGAAAACACCAGAACCGCTTTCCATGCGGCAACACTGCCTGCGGAAATCCGGCCTCAACTGAATGTATCTTTCCCGCTTAATTTCCTCAATAAAGTTACGGGTGACTTTAGCGGGCCGAGCCCACCGCTCATTTATGCCAAGACAGTATCTGGCCTTTCGCCGCCCCTGTCTTCAGACGTAATCTGAAGAGATAGTCCCGTTTGGATTTTTTTATCCGAAAACATATAACAGGAGGTTTTTCAATGAATCAAAAGACGCTGACAGTATTATTCATCCTCTTCTGCGCATTCGGCTTCTCCGCGTATGGAACGCAGGCTGAGGGCAAGAAGGCGGCTGACAACACCCTAAAAGGCACTGTCAAGGACGGTTCCGGACAGGCTATCGGAAAGGCCGCGGTATATCTTATCCCGTCTGCGGATGTGGAGACCATGGCCAAGACCCCGGTAGACGTGAAACGGAACTCCCCCAATGACGAGCCGCTGGAAGACAATCTTGCGGCAAACATAGACAAATACAAAAAAGGCACGACCGACGGGAAAGGCGGCTTCAGTATTACAGGTATTCCTGACGGCAAATACTTTGTCTATGTCCAGCCTGCTGACAAGACCTACCTCCCCGGCGGCGATAAGTCCAATAAGGCCATGTCTACCGCCGAGTTCAAGGGGAAGACAGTCAAGATACTCTTATCCGGCAATGTAACTCCTGAGGCAACCTATGTGGGGTCTTCGAAGTGCCTCACCTGCCATCAGGCATACAGCGCTGAAAAAAAGACTCTCCATAAGCTCGGCATACGAGTAGCAGGCAAAGACAGCAAGCTCCAGGATTCCTCCAGGTTTCCTGATTTTGACAAGGGACTGAAAAAGCTCATGGCAGGCACTACGTTCTATTATTCCGGCTTCGACAAAAGCAGGGGCTTCGACAAATACATGATCTCCGAAAAGATGCCGGCTGACCCTGCTGCGGTGAGCATGAAGGCCACTTTTTTCAAGGACACGGACGGGAAGCTCAAATTCAAGACAGAGAATATGAAGGATCCGTCTGACCCCGCAAGGACATATACGGTTGAGATGACCTATGGCGGAGGCTTATACAAACAGAGATACCTTGTAAGGGTCGGCAATGCTCTCTTCCCCTTTGTTCAGTTCAATACCATGGGCGATGAGAGTTTCGGCGACAGGGGGCGGAAACCCTGGAGAGACTACCATGCGGACTGGTTCTACAAGGAAGATACCATGAAACTGACTGATCCGCCGAAGAAAAAGGCCTTTGATATAGAATGCGCCTCCTGCCACTCTACCGGATA
>JACRHE010000061.1 GCA_016217695.1 Nitrospirota bacterium
AAGGACACACCTCAAGGCTATCGAAAGAAAAGGGTTTCTCAATATCATCCCTTCGAAGTCTAGGGGCATAGCTCTGCCGGACAGACATAGACCGCCAGAGGGCCGAATGATCCCTGTTGCAGGAAGAATAAGGGCAGGCCAGCCTATTCTTGCGTATGAAGATATTGAATCCCATATTTTTATAGACAGCACCATGTTCCCTGCTGAAGATGTGTTTTCGTTACAGGTCGTGGGAAACAGCATGGTAGAGGCCGGCATATACAATGGCGACTACGTGGTGGTGAAGCCGCAACAGGTTATCAATAATGGAGAGATCGGCATTGCACTGATCGGCGAGGAGGCAACGGTCAAACGCGTATATATGGGCAAGGGACAGGTGACGCTTAAGCCTGAAAACAGCAGCATGCAGCCGGTTACCTATACGACAGATGAGGTCTCGATCATCGGCAAGGTGCTGGGCGTTATCCGGAAGATATAATGAAGATTAAAGAGGACATAGCAGTACTGGCGTCATTCGGCAGGCCATATCGCATTAAACCCCTCAGTTTTACCTGGTACGGCAGAGCAGTCGAGGTAAAGGAAGTGGCCTACACCTTGAACGATAAGTTTGGTGATTTTACGGTCACCTGGGCATCATATATGAAAACAATGGAGCCACCAAGTGTCATATCCCCTGCATGGAGGCCGTGCGGCGTTCGGAACGTCAGCATAAAGAAGTGATTGATATAAAAGTCCCGCCAGGGGCGTTGACGTGGGGACGTCGGAAACGCCGCCAATGTTTTTGGAGGGGACATGGCACCCTGGGGAGGTCCTGACGGGTGAATTATTTTAACATTTAACCCAATTTGCCCGTCAAGGTTATAGGAGCAAGGCAATGATTAAATTTCACGCGAGACCGGAAACGACATCGAATTCAGATCCATTGGCTTCGGTGTGTTAGTCGCAATGCGTGGAACGAATATTTAGCCAGCCTCATGCGATCGTTGTAAAACACGAATGCGACCGGCACGATTAGGGATGAGATTCCCTTCTATCCTCTGCCCTTGTTGGCGTACATCTTTTCGTCAGCCTCTTTTAAGACAGACATGATCTCCTTGCCCGGAAGATAATTGGCACAGCCTGCACTGATGGCAAGGGAATAGTCTGGGCTGGAATAGGTGAGGTTCCAGTTATCGATTCTGGTCCTGATCCTGTCTATGATCTCCTGGCACATCATGCTGTCATGTTCCGGAATTACAACAAGGAACTCATCACCTCCGAACCTGACAACGATATCCGAGGCCCTCACTGCCTCAGTCATTCTTGCGGCACAATCCCGTAACAGCTTGTCTCCAAAGACATGGCCGTAGTTGTCATTGACCCATTTAAAATTGTCTATGTCGAGCATTAAGAGCGAAAAGGCATTTCCATACCGCTTGGTCCGTGCCACTTCGTTCATGATGATCTCATTAAAATAGTTTCTGTTATGCAGTCCGGTCAGCGGGTCTCTGGTGGCAATGCTTTTTAATTTATCCTGAGTATTTCTGAAGCTGTGGACAAGTGTCAGCAGATGTTCGTATATTTCCGCAACAGGATCTCCGAAGACAGACTCCTGATACACTTCACACTGTGTGCAGCTCTTGTACTTCAGGGCGAACTCACCCTTGACCTTGCCGCTGCACATTGTTCCTGCAATCAGCCAGCATCGGCCATTAATGCGCTTAAAGGCCGGGCAATCCTCATTCCGACAGTTTTTCTTCTCCCAGCATCTGACAAAGACGCCTTTTGTCGTCAAATTTAACCATTCGTCCCAGGAGTCATCCGTCTCTCTGAGGGACAATTCAATAAATAATTTTACGTCATCAGACAGCTGCTTGAGCACCCTATTTAAGGCTTCTGTATTTTCCATGTATCCTCCCGATCTCTATTATAATTCAACGACAGGTAAACCACTGGTTTGACCAGTGAGACTTGAAAAGGTTTGACCTTACAGCATTGAGCAAGTTATTCCTCCTGAGAGGCTTGACGGAGTCAAAGTCTATCAGGAGGAATAATGGACAATTACAAAAGTTTAACACATTCACGATACGACTGTAAGTATCACGTTGTATTCGTGCCGAAGTTCAGGAAGAAGGCGCTGTTTGGGAAGATACGGCAGTATCTGAAGATTGCATTTCACGAACTGGCAAGACAGAAAGGGTGCGAAATCCTGTCTGGCCACATGGCGGGGGATCATGTTCACATGTGCATAGAGATACCGCCGAAGTATGCTGTATCTGAAGTGATCGGGTATCTGAAAGGCAAGAGTGCGATTGCAGTGGCCCGACAGTTTGGACAGAAGCAGAAGAATTTCAATGGTGAGAATTTCTGGGCAAGAGGGTATGCCGTATCGACGGTGGGCTTTGAACTGGGAAAAGTGCAGGAATATATAGCTCACCAAGAAACGCTTGAAAAGGAGCAGGACGAAGGTAGATTTTAGTATCAACAATTGAACTGGCCGTCTTGGAGACGGCTCCTAAACCGTCAAGCCTCCCTCTTTGAGGGAGCGATATGACTGAAAGTCTTGTCCTAACGACCAGATAATGATACCAAGGATTTAGGGAAATAGGGTGACACTTTCCGTTGAGGGAAACGGAAGGAGAGTCATCGATGGAGCAGGTAAGGAGCAAACAAAGCAGAGGCACAAAGCGAAGGCATCGTGGGCTGCGGAAGCGGTATGATGCGGAGTTCAAGCTGCAGGTAGTCAGGAAGTATATAGAGGAGAGCATCCCAGCCACACTGATCAGTCAGGAGAGTGGGATAGACAGCAAGAGCGTCGGGCGCTGGGTGCGTGCCTACCGCCGGGAAGGCGAAGCGGGCCTCAGCCCTCACTATAGCGGCACCGGCAAGAACCTTCCTCCGGCGGTCAAAGACAAGATCGTAGAGATCAAACAGACAAACCCCCTGTTCGGCATCAAACGTATTTCGCAGCTATTGCGGAGGGCCTTCTTCCTGTCTGCAAGCCCCGAGACTGTTCGTAAAACCCTGCACGATTCATCTCTTATGACGTCCCCACCTAAGAAGCGGCAGAGGAACATCACGCGTCCGAGGTTTTTCGAGCGGGCAACGCCCAACCAGTTGTGGCAGACGGACATCTTCACCTTCCGGTTGGGGGGCAGATACGCTTATCTGATTGGCTTCATCGATGATTACTCCCGGTACATGACCGGCCTTGAGCTTTTCAGGAGCCAGACAGCAAACAATGTCATCGAAGTGTATCGTCGTGCTGCAGCCGAGTATAACCCGCCCAAAGAGATGCTCACCGACAACGGGCGGCAGTATACGAGCTGGCGGGGAAATACCCGGTTTGAGGCAGAGCTCAAGAAAGACAAGATCCAGCACATCAAATCGAGGCCGCATCATCCGATGACCCTTGGCAAGATCGAGCGGTTCTGGAAGACGATCTACCTGGAGTTTCTGAGCCGGGCTCAGTTTGGGAGCTTCGAAGAAGCAGTTGAGCGGGTAAAGCAGTGGGTGAAGTATTACAACCACAAGCGGCCGCATCAGGGGATTGGGGGATTATGTCCAGCAGACCGGTATTTCGAGATCCAGGGAGAACTGAGAAAGACGATCGAGCAGGGGATCAAGGAGAACCTTCTTGAGATGGCCTTGAGGGGCAAGCCCCGTCTGCCGTTTTACATGGTGGGGCGGATGGAGGGGCAGTCGGTGGTGCTTAAGGCAGAAAAGGGCAAGCTGCGGTTGTCGGTAGAAGCAGAAGCCGACGACACCACACAGGAAGTCATTTACAACTTAAACGAACAGGGAGATAATCATGGACAAGATAAAGAGCGAAAAGAAGAGACAGACCATGCACTACGAAGCGATGGACAAATGCAGGGCAGTGCTTTCGATATGGACCGAGCGGAGAAAGCCGGGGGAGATATGCAGGGAACTGTCGATACCCTGGATGGTGATAGCTCAGTGGCAGAGGCGTGCGATGGAGGGAATGCTCCAGGCGTTGGAGCCGAGGGTGAGGCTGGACAAGGGGCCGGCACTGAGCCCGAGGCTGCAGGCAATGCTGGAGAAGAAGCGGATTCAGCTTCTGACCAGCACGGTTCAGAGCAGACTCGAAAAGACACTTATAAAGGCACAGGAGACGAGGAAGCCGGAGACGGCAAAGGACAGGAAGGCAGAAAGCTCTGTCCAGTCCCCGTCAGGACAGAAGACTGAGAAACCTTGAGGCATTAAGGGAGCAAATCCATGAACGATGCAGGGGATAAAAAGCAGGCCCGCTTAAGAGCAGCAGTGGTCTTTGCAGTCAGAAGCGGGCAGATCACGGCAGAAGAAGGCGCCCGCAGGCTGGGCGTCTCCCGCAAGACCTACTACGAGTGGGAGCAAAGAGCGCTCCAGGCCATGACCGGTGCGATGCAAGACAGGGTACCCGGCAGGCCGGCCCTGCCGCAGGACGAGGAGAAAGAGCGGCTAAACAAAGAGATCAAAGACCTTCAGAAAAAGCTCTTTGTGGCTCAGAAGACTGCAGAAGTCCGGGACATGCTTCATGCCTGGGAGCTTCAGAAGGCCGACACGAAGAAGAACACCTCCTCTCCTGAAAAAAAACTAAAGCAAAGGAAGAAACGGTAAACCGGATGCTTATTGTTATCGATCAGATCAAAAAGAGGACCAGGATGCCATACCGGGTGATAGCTGATGCTGTCAGGCTGCCCTATTCGAGTTTGTTGCGGTGGCGCAGGAGACGAAGAGACGATACACCCCTGATCAGGCAGCCGGGGCCTCAAAAGATCATCCCTCCGGATTATGACAGGCTGAAGCAGGATGTTGAGCAGTTATCTCATGGGAAAAGCCGCACCGAAGGCACAGGCGCAGTATACCTGCGCCATGGCTCCTCGGTATCAAGAAGACAGCTTCAGGAGATGGTATCTCTTGCCCGGCATGATCTGAATGTTTCCCATCGGCAGAACCTAAGGCGCATCAGCTGGAACATCCCCAACGTCGCCTGGTCCATGGACCCCTGCGAATACGAGCAGCGGGATGCAACCGGAGCCAAGGTGTATCTGAACCAGATGCAGGACCTTGCCTCCCGCTATAAGTTCAATCCCATGACGGGAGACATTCCCTGCGGCGAGGAAATATCCGGCTATCTTACGGCAACCTTCAATCGCTTCGGGACACCCCTGTTCCTTAAACGGGACAACGGCGGCAATCTCAACCATGCGGCGGTCAATGATCTGCTTTCAGAGCACTTTGTGCTACCAATCAACAGTCCGGTGCATTACCCGCCCTACAATGGCGCGATCGAACGGGCTCAGTCTGAACTGAAAAACGGGCTCAATGCAAAGCTCTTGTATAAATCCTGCCCAAATGAGCATCTGGAGGCGTATGCCTCTTTGGTGGAGCATGATCTGAATCACAACCCCCGTCCCTGCTTAAAGGGCAAAAATGCCTGTCAGGTGTATTTCAGGGATAGAAGAACGTTCAGCAGATGGGAAAGGAGGGATGCTTATGTCTGGATAACGAACTTGCAGAATGATATACTTTGCAATGAAGCGGTTCAACCGCAGGCGGCCTGGCGGATCGCTGTGGAGGCTTGGCTAAACATGAAAGGGTTTATAACCATTACCATCAATGGAAAAGTGTTACCCAGTTTTCTATGATTTCGGTATCATTAACTCATGGCGTGCACAACCTTCCAACCCCTGAACTTCTGAGCAGAATTGAGATCAACTGGCTGAGTGACAGCTATGCGGGTAAAGATTATGAGATCCAGGCATGGTCAGGGTATGCATGGATTACCCAGAAGAAGGTTATTGGTAATGTTTCCATTGTTAATGCTTTTGATTTTAAACCTTCTTATAGGACAGACAAGATCAGAATTCAGATAACAGATGTTCTGAACACGGGTTACTATAAGCAGGCCGGGATTTCTGCAATATCGCTGTTCAGAGACAACCTTATCACAGGGACGTTTTATAATGACCTCAGTCTCAGTGATGGGAAATATTCATACTCGATCACTGCAGTTGATTACTACGGTTTCGAGAGCCTGCCTTCGGAAAGCAGCACGGCAGATATCGGTGATCTGCTCCCACCGGCCGCACCCATAGAACTTGCCGCGACTGTATCGGGAGCTGATATCATTCTTACCTGGGTCCCGAACACTGAGCCTGATCTCCAGGGTTACCATATATACAGAAATACTTCTCAGGGCTGGATTAAGCTCAGCACATCTCTGATTCCTGCAAATACCTTTACTGATCCCTCTCTCGTCAACAATACGTATTCTTACAGGGTCACTGCTGTTGACTCAATCGGCAATGAAA
>JACRHE010000062.1 GCA_016217695.1 Nitrospirota bacterium
AGAAAAGATAATGGCCAACAAAATGCAGGAATCGAGCCACGCTACAGGTGGAGGGTTAAGCATTGGAAAAATATAACCTAAGGATTCATCACTTGCCATATACTTTCGGGTAATGAGCTGATGAATGCACATCGCCTGAACAGTAAATAGCAAAAAGCTGTGAGTATACAAATTGTACTTGGCCTGAAGAGCGTACTGTTTCAATATAACAACGATCCCAACCCCTTTGAAAAACACGACTTTCGGCAATGATACCGTAGGAGTCACCGGGAAGGAATTAAATATCTCATTTTCTTTGCCTTCCTTGAGAATGATTGCCATTAGGAAAAAAATCCCCCATAGGGCAGCAGTCACGATGGCTAAGATGCTTATTATTTCCTGGCGAGAGCTAAAGTGAAATAGGGAAATGCATTGATAACAGCTGGCCAAAAACGTCATCATGCCTGGAAGACGCAGTTCACCTCGGACATACTGCCCGGCAGTTTATCCCGGCTATCTATCTTCTGAGCTTCCTTCACAAGCACATCAAATGTTTTTCGGAGTTCAAAGACGACTGAGGGATCTTCATATATGCTGTAGGGACGCACCGTCTGACCGTGTTCGTGTTTATCCTCCAAATATGCATAATCGTCGTCACATATCCTGAAATGCTGCGGAGGCTCTGTCCTATAACAGTAAACTTCAAATCTATCCTTGTTATTAAAAACGGTGTCCCAAAAAGCCGTGCTCTTTTCCATGGAGTCGTGGCACGCAGTAGGCCCGATCAGCATTTTCACCTTGAGGGACTGCAGCTTCTTCTGAACAGCCGGGTCGGCAAAGACATCATGCAAAACCTTGGGCGCCGTCATGCCACAAACTAATTCATATTCGCTCTTGGCCCTATCGATTTCACTCTTTATGAAGTTGCGCGCTTTCTTGTTATCGTTGGTACCCCGACCGAAATCGGTCTTGGAGCGATATAGAAGATATGCCAAGGGCCACACAAAAGCGAAGAATAAAGTGACAAATACTACGATACCCGCTATCGCTTCCCAGCGGTTGATGCTTTCAGGCAACATTGTTTGATCCCCTTATGTGCATTCCTTTCGTAAAATATACGGATTCGCGTTTACCATGTCAAGCATTTTCTCTCGCTCTCGCAAGCAAGCCGCATGCCATTTAGACGCTTTCGATCTCAGCGCTCGCGATCCCCTTTTAATATTTATCGTCAAATCCGAGCCGCTGCTTTAGGCGATTTGTCTATATGTCATGGCGATACGAGGATAACCGGGCAACTCAGCCTATCCTGAGCCATTCCTCATTGAAAAAGTAATATATATACAAGACTGCAACTTAAGGAGGTCTCAGAATGGCAAAGCCAATCGTTTCAATCAATGTTTTCAGTGGGACAACTCTTGAGGAGGCTGCCGAAAAAGCAACCCGGTTCTTTTCGGCAACCCCTCCCGACCAATTTAAAGGATTTCAAATAGTTAAAGAGGACAAGGAATATAAAATTCTCACCTCTTCCTTTAATTGGAAGGACGCGGGAGATTAGAGATATTCTGATTCTTGATAAAATATTGCTAGTACCATATCAGGTCCTTGCATGTTGGGTGAAGATATTACAACTTCGGCAATTTCGATTGTTGGGTTTTGGCTGAGCCAAGAATTAATTCGTTCTTCCAGCTTCGGTATCTTATCTTCACTCTGTTCTTCGATAAATAGCTTACATTGGTAGCCTTTCCGCATGGACTCTCCTTTCTGTGTTATTTAATAAATTCAGCTTCTCGCAGTTCTTGGCCCACACCCTGCTTCGTGCGCTTTTGACCCCGAGCTGAATATCATTTTTGTCTCCTACACTCTCAGGCTGCCCTGGACTAATGTGCAAAATGGATATCTATCCTCTCCTATCTATCTTTCCTTGCGAAGTACGACACCTTCAATTCTTTTTAAAAGCCTTTGTCGCCACATTTGATAATGCTCATCCTCTTTATCCGTCGGATGTTTCTTGCGTAAAAAAGTGAGCCCCTGTTCTTGAAAGTATTTTTCGATCGCCTCAATTGCATCGCGCTTGACGAACATATCGAGGAACTGGAGGATCTCCTCCTGCGATATAGTGGCGCCATCGGGGTCTGTAAGAACATAGGTTGAAGTGGTCGAAAGCAGTCCGTTCTGGTTTATCTCAATGAGACATGTCGATCTCGACTTATAATTGAATCCGACACGCAGGTATTTCCTTCTTATTTTATGCTCCTTGTCGGAAAACTCCCATAGGGATCCCTTCGCGCTCCTCCCAGAGCGTATGGGCATGGCAAGTGGACCTACCATTTGAAAATCCTTGACATCCTCTTGTTTTGCGAGAGGATTGACCAAGTTCTGAAAGTCATCCAGGGAGAAACTCTCTTTGTGGCGTATCTCGGGTTCTAGGGGCTCAGCCGGCTTTATTTCGCCGTGTCTGACTTCTGGGTTTCCGTCTGCTTTAGATTCCTGTAAACTCAGATCGGCTTTCCCTTTACCAGTGGCCCCAGGAGGGACAGTTAAGCCTTCTTTACCAGTTTTTGTTTCATATTCTTTATCTATTATCATATTGTCTTTGTGGACATTCTTCGGAGGGGCTGAGTTCTTCACGTCGGCGTTTGTCAACTCGGAGGAGGGCACCCTAACGGTGACGATATTTGTTGTGCGTCGTGCCTTCGCTCTTCTTTTTACATCGACTGTTCTCGATTCCCCATGTATCCGCTCTATAGTAACTCTATCGAAATCGAAGGGGCTGTTTTCCTCAACAATTTCAAGAACCAGGATCTTCTCTTTGCCCAACTTCGGATAATAGCGGCAGACAGCCCGGACTACCATAGTAAGTTCCGTAGCGACGGGAAAGTCTGTGATGAGTGGAACGTTCGTATCGCTTCCGCGTTTCGGATTGTGTTGGGTTTGCTGTCTCTGGCTATCCCGCAGTCTATTGACGATCGAATGCCATTGTCTATTAGCGTTTTTGTTCGTGGCAAACCTTATGATGTCCGCAGCATCGCGGTCGGCGGCGTTTGTCTTGAGGTGTATCTTGGCATGTCTGCTGATCGAGTTAACATGTAGGCTATTGGGCTCGTAAAGACCATTGAGGGACTGAGCAAAAAGTTGACGGCACATCGAGGCAGAAGTGAAGTAATAGGTAGCGCCCAGAACAAAACATGGGAAAATGACTTCGTGAGTATCGTCTTCGATAACGACGCAGTATTGGGACTTGCTGTAGATGACTCTGTCATGGCGAAGATCGTATAGATCGTCCGAGAATGCCTCTCCTGCGGTCTTGACAAACTTTCTTACAGGCGATTTTGTCGAGATCCTGACCAGCTCTCCCTCCTCGGCAGGATTTTGGAGACGCTGGCCGTTTATATAGAAGGCCCCTGGAGCATATACGAATAGCTGTTCCGGGGCGATCTTGGTAGTCAGGTACTTGCCGTTCGCCTCTATATGCTTAAAAAGAACCCTGAACTGATGATCCAATGTGTCTAAATTTTGCACCCACACCAGCCGAAAGATCTTGTCCTTGTTTTCTCCTTCCTGCATTTCTTCAATAACTAATGACGAAAGGTCGCTCTCGATCAACGTTTTCTATCCCTCTGATAAATAAGCATTATTAGGCATTTCATTCGCGGCGGGGGTATATCATCGTAATGGTTCGAAAGGGAAGGTTATAGGGTCTTCAGTTGGATTATATTGGTTACAGTTGGAATATCTTTGAAATCTTACACCGCCTCCGATGAGCGCAACATCCGATATAGTATGATGGGGAGCGCGAAAAGGCCTCGTTGCCAAAAGAGGCTGGGCATCCTTGAGCAGCCCCGCTATGCTGTGGATCCTGGTTGTCTCCATCGCCTCATCAAAGGTCATATTGGGAAGGATCGAGGCAACGCGTTTTGCAAGCATCGTCTTTCCCGACCCAGGAGGCCCTACCATCAGGACGTTATGCCCTCCGGCTGCAGCAACCTCAAGCGCCCGCTTCGCATGCTCCTGACCTTTCACCTCTGAAAAATCATCCTCATAGACCGAATATGCCCTCATCGTCCCGGCTATATCGACAGTCACATGTGGAACCCCTTTTCCGTCCTTCAGAAAATCCACCACTTCAGGAAGGCTCTTCATGCCAAAGACCTTTACCCCCCTGACCACAGCTGCCTCAGGCGCATTCTCGACAGGCAGGATGATCCCCTTCAGGCCTGAGTCCCTTACCATAATCGCCATCGAAAGGGCTCCCCTTACCGGTTTAATCCTGCCGTCGAGGGAGAGCTCGCCGGTAAAGAGATACCCGCTTAAGGCCTCGGGTTCAAGCAGTCCTTCAGAGGCGATGATACCCACAGCGACCGGCAGGTCAAAGGCTGAACCCTCTTTCTTGAGGTCAGCAGGCGCTAAATTTACGGTAATCTGCTTTAACGGAAAATTAAATCCGATGTTCTTGAGGGATGCTCTGACCCTGTCACGACTCTCCTTGACTGCTGCGTCGGGAAGTCCGACCATCGAAAAATGGGGAAGTCCCCGGTTGGATATATCGACCTCTACCTCTACGCTGAATGCCTCGATCCCAACTACACTTGCGCTTAATACCTTTGAAAGCATGGAAACGACCCCCCGATCCGTATTTTTTTAAGAATAGCATTACGATTAAGGGAAGGCAAGCTGATTTTATTGGATAATATTGCAAAAAAAGTGACTTACGTTTTATTATTAGCGACCATGAAGATAGATATCAGAAACGGCTTCATAAGAAACGCTGTCCTGCTCCTTGTAATCGGCATCGGCCTTCTTGCCTGCGGCAAAAAAGAGGTAAAACAGGTTTCGCCGGAATCAAAGACAACAACAGAGGCCTTTGCCCTCTCAGAGACCTTACGTATTTCCTTTATCAAGAACGACCGGGCAGCTCTTCAGAAAAACTCAACAGAAGACGGATTAAGAAATCTCTCAGCCAACAAAAAACCCTTTGATGCAGTAGAGCTTTCCTTTACGCCAAGATGGGTGGAACTGGAAGGCAATCAGATCCTCGTTAATATCACCTGGAAGAGCGTCTGGACCGCTGCCGGAAAGAACTTCTCTGACCGGGGAATGGCGGTCTTTGTCATGGAAGGAAGGCCTCTCAAACTCTCAAAGATACTCAGGTCAAACCCCTTTATCTTCCCGGAACAGTAAGCAGGCTGCCTCTACCTGCAGGAGGTGCAGCTGCCCTTGCTGCAGGATGCGCAGCCTGGTGACGACCCTGCATAAGGCTTGTCAACCCCGCTCATCCCGAATGTGGACATCTTCTTTTTTACATCCACTGAGGAGCACTTGGGGCAGTCGACTTCCTTGTTTCCGAAGACCAGTTTCTCGAACTCTTCCCCGCACTGATTGCATCTGTATTCGTATATAGGCATATCTTCACCTAACGAACTATTTCTTCTTAGGCACCTTCTCCCAGTCCTTAAGAAACTTGGCAAGTCCTATATCGGTAAGTGGATGCCTGATCAGCTGTGTTATCACCGAATAGGGTATTGTGGCTATATGAGCTCCCATCCTCGCCGCTGCAACAACATGCAGAGGGTTCCTTACGCTCGCGACTATTATCTCTGTCTCGAAAAGGTAATTCTCATAAATGTCCACTATCTCGCTGACGATGCCCATGCCGTCGTGGCTGATGTCATCGAGACGGCCGACAAAAGGGCTCACATATGTGGCCCCTGCCTTGGCAGCCAGAAGGGCCTGCGTTGATGAGAAGACGAGTGTCACATTCGTTCGGATCTTCATAGCCGACAATTTCTTTACCGCCTTCAATCCCTCTTCGATCATGGGGATCTTGATAACGATATTCTTATGGATCTTTGCCAGGGACTTGGCCTCCTTTATCATCTCATCAGCCGTAATCCCGACAACCTCTGCACTGACAGGACCGTTGACGATGCTGCAGATAGTCCTGAGAACATGCACCGGGTCCTTGCCTTCCTTTGCCATCAGCGACGGGTTTGTTGTTACGCCGTCAATGACTCCCAATTCACTGGCTTTTCTGATCTCTTCGATGTTTGCCGTGTCGATAAAGAATTTCATAGATACCCCTCTGGAGATATTTTTTTGTTTATTATAACGGAAACATCAGGGTTTTTCTCCAACCCGTTCCATCTGCGCCTTCAGTACGCTTTTTTTATCGGCCTGCCTGTAACAGTATGCCTCTTCAAGAATCTCTACCAGGTGCAGGACAGGCCTGTCAGTGACGGTCTGACTCAACTGCAAAATACATCCCGGACAGGAGGTAATGACCGTATCAGCCCTCGAATCGATTATGTTTTTTGTCTGCCTTTGCAAAAGGCTTCTGGATCTGTCCCTGTAGTAAAAGCAGTAGAGCCCTGCAAAACCGCAGCAGCCGGAATCCCGGGACTCAATGAGCTCAATGCCTGCCTTCTGTATCAGCTCTCTGGGCTCTTCCTGCATACCAAGGCTGTAACGCAGATGACAGGGGTCGTGGAAAAATGCGGTCTTGCCTATCCCCCCGGTTATCTCAACCTTGTCCCTGAAGAATGCGGATATATCCATCGCCTTCTCAAGCCCCTTTCCGATCATCTTCGGATAATCAAACTTCAGATTCATTGTGCAGGTGGGACAGAGGCTCAGGATCGCCTCAACCTTGAGCCTGCTGAATACCTGATAATTCTTCTTCGCCTGCAGCACGGCCTCATCTTCAAGCCCAAGGCTCCTAAGCAGAGCTCCGCAGCAGACCTCACCTTTGGGGAGCACAACCTCATATCCCAGCTGCTGAAGAAGATTGATGAGGGACTCACCGAGGCTCGGGAAGATATAGTTGACACTGCATCCGGTAAAGACAGCGACCCGTCCCCTCTTCTTCTGCACCTTGAAGACCTGCTCCAGTCTTCTCAGCGGAATCTCGGGAAGTGCGTGACTGAAGGGAATTATCCCCAGCTTCGCCAATGCAGGGACCAGGAAGTGCTGGCTCATTCGGGCGAGGGAAAAGGCCAGGTCCGGCCATTTCATGGATAACCTGAGAAATGCCCGCATAAACCCTCTCTTTTTATCGGTCTTTTCAAGCAGGGCCCTGCCGTAATATATTGCCGCCGGGATGTCTACGCCAAGAGGGCATTTACCTGTGCAGGCCCCGCAGAGCAGACAGCTGAATATGCGCTCATTCAGGAGCCTCGAAGGCTGTATTTTGCCTGTGAGCAGTCCCCTGAGAAGCATCAGCCTCCCCCTCGCTCCCAGCGGCTCCAGAGGATCGTCGGCGCTGGTCGGGCAGAGGACCCTGCAGCTTCCGCAGCGGACACATTTTGAGATATCCTTCAGGATGTTTGCAGGTTCTTTTGATCGGGTGCTATTCATGATCTCAGATTAACGGGTCATCAGATTATATAAGCGCATGCATGCTTCAGAAACCGTCAGCCGAGGGTGATGCCGTTTGTTTCAGGAGCATTCTCAAGCACCCTGTTCATGCTCCCGCTTCTATATCCCTCAAGGTCAAGGGATACAAATTTATAACCCAGAGATTTCAGTGTTTCGACAACGAGCCTTCTTTTTCCCTGATCCAGGAAGATATACATGTCTTCCTCCCTCACCTCGATCCTGGCGGTCTCCCCGTAGTCCCTGACCCTCACGTCAGACAGGCCGCAGGAGCGAAGATAGTCTTCTGCGTCCCTGACCCGCTGAAGGGCGGCTGCGGTTATTTTAAGGCCATAGGGAAACCTCGATGAAAGACAGGGGGATGAAGGCTTATTCCATGATGAAAGGCCGAGCTCCCTTGAGAAATGCCTGACCTCTTCTTTCGAAATCCCGCATTCGACCAGCGGGCTCCTGATCCCATGCGCCTCAGCCGCCTTCCTGCCGGGCCGGTAATCGTGCAGATCGTCTTTATTGCTTCCGTCAAATATGCGGCAGAACCCTTTTTCTTCTGCTATAGTCCTTATTTTCCGGAAAAGTTCATCCTTGCAAAAAAAACATCTGTCAGGGGGGTTGCTCGCAAAGGCCTCGTTTCTGAGTTCCTCAGTCTGAATTATAAGGTGCTCAACGCCGATATCCCGCGCAAAGGCGTCGGCGTCCAGCCTGTCTCTTTCAGGCATCGTCTCCGAGACGGCCGTTACAGCAAGGACCTTCATGCCCGACATCTTCATGGCCTTCAGGAGAAACGTGCTGTCAACGCCACCGGAAAAGGCGATTATCGCGCCTTCAGAATCCTTAAGAAGAGAGAGCAGTCTGGAGAATTTCTGTCCGGCAGGAGAGACGCGTCCCCCGTTCACAGGGAACTGACCTCGTAATTTTCCTGGTGCATCTTGTTGTCTGCACGGATGATCACCTTCACCCCGAACTGACTTTCTACATCCTCTATCCCGAGCATCTCCTCATCAGAGAGCATCTCTGCAACAACCGGGTGAGCTGTAATGATTATCTTCGGTGTGCCGTGTTTCGCCATCTTCTTTATCGTCCTCAATATCTCATAGCAAAGGGTCTCCGGGGACTTTACAAATCCCTTGCCTTCGCAGTACGGGCAGGTCGTGCTGAGGGTCCTTCCAAGGCTTTCCCTCACGCGTTTTCTGGTCATCTGTATGAGCCCGAGCTCCGATATATGAAATATGGTATTTTTTGCCCTGTCTTTTTTCATCGCCTCGGTAAAGGCATTGAAAAGCTTGTCCCGGTTCTCAGGCTTGTCCATATCGATGAAGTCAATGATGATGATGCCACCAAGATTCCTCAGCCGGATCTGGTAGGCGATCTCCTTTACCGCCTCAAGATTTGTCTTGAGTATGGTATCTTCGAGCCCTTCCTTGCCCACAAACTTGCCTGTGTTGACATCAATGACCGTCATCGCCTCGGTGTGGTCTACTACGATATATCCCCCTGACTTCAGCCAGACCTTCCTGCCTATGGCCCTCGATATGTCCAGCTCTATGCCGAAGGCGTCAAAGATGGGCTCTGTCTCTTCGTACAGCTCGATCTTTCCGAGGAGCTTGGGGAAATAGGTCTTCACAAACTCGATGATCCGGCTGTATTCCTCCGGAGAATCTATGATGAGCCGTTCAACATCCTGGCTCATGAGATCCCTGACTGACCGGAAGACAAGATCAAGATCACTGTAAAGAAGGCCGCGTGCAGGCACCCTGTCTTTCTTCTCCTGGATGTTCCTCCAGAGGAGCAGAAGAAACTCCAGATCCTTCCTGATGTCCTCCTCAGTAGATTCTTCGCTGGCGGTTCTTATGATGAGGCCGTATCCCTCCGGCTTTATCGTGTCGACGATAGCCTTGAGCCTTGCCCGCTCTTCCTCATTCGATATTCTCCTGGAGATACCCACATGCTCGACATCCGGCATCAGGACAAGATATCTGCCGGGCATTGTTATATATGAAGTCACCCTGGCGCCCTTGCTGCCGATCGGGTCTTTCGATACCTGTACCAGCAGCTCCTGGCCTTCCTGGATTATATCCTCTATAGTCATCTCGGAGCGGCACCTTCTTGGTATCAGCTCCAGGGAGGTCTCCTTGTCCTCGTCTTCGAAGAGCGGCGCATACTCGCCTGTATCAGCCTTGATGTCGGCTACATAGAGGAAGGCTGCCTTTTCCAGCCCGATATCGACAAAAGATGACTGCATGCCGGGAAGTATCTTTACCACCTTCCCCTTGTATATGTTTCCGACAAGAGAGGCGTCCCTCTTCCGCTCAACATAGAATTCAACTACCTGGCCTCCCTCAAGAAGGCCAACCCTTGTCTCACCTCTGGTAACGTTGATCAGGATCTCGCTGCCCATACCTCTTCCCCCTCCAGCGGCTCGACCCAACTGCCGTCCCATCCGAACATGGCGACCCTGGTGATATCGATATCCCTGGCCTGCAGGCCAAAGATTGCCTGTGACAGCTCATCAAGCCTGACCTTTGCACCGGCAATATCACGGACAGTGAGTCTGACCGTCTCTTCATCAATCCTTTTAATATCTTCAACCATCTCCCTGATATTCATATGTTCCTGCTTCCTTTCAATCATGACTTCCTTCTCATTCAGAAACCCTTCAAAGGAAAGGCCGCTGCAGTGCTTCATATCATACATATATCTTATTATAAAGCTATCCAGGGATTTTTCCCTGCTGTACATTACGACCATCCTTCGCGCCAGGAGTCCCGCAGGCATTGTCCTGTTCAGGTCGGTAAGGGCCTGCCCGATCGCAACAGGAGGGATAAGCTCGATATCAAGATATTCACGCAGTCCGGCGATTCCGACCGACAGTGCAGGGCCAAAGGATATCTTCGGAGCAGGATGAAATCCGCCCGAATACTTCAGAGGAAGGTCTGCCCGTCGAAGGGCGCGCGTCATCGCAACCGCCAGCTCGAGATGCGAGAGATACCTTGCCCTGCCGGTCTTGGAAAACTCCATCCTCACACGCATAAAATCATTCCGGCCGATCCCTGCGGGATGCTGAGGCAAAGGAGCCGGCCGGCCTTCCGGCGCCGCGACCTCAGGTGCTGTTAAATTTTCACTGCTGCTTGTTGTCTTATTTATTTCGTGTGCGGCAGGCTCACATTTCAGGCCGCAGACATTGCAGGCCTTCCTGCAGTCAGAGGTAAACTTTTCTGATATCGCATTCTGATATTCCCTCCATAGAAAATCCTTTGTCACCCCTGTGCTGATGAATTCCCAGGGCAGGACCGATCCTGAGCTGTATTCCCTCTCTGCGAAAGCAACGGCATTCACCCCGGAGTCCTCGATCGCCCTATTCCATTTTTCAAAATCGAAAACCTCTGTCCATGCATCCAGCCTGCAGCCTGCCTGCCAGGCCTTTTCGATCACCACTGAAAGGGTCTCATCTCCGCGGGCTATCATGGCCTCAAGAAGAGACATCTCTTCGGCATGGCCTTTGTACTTCACTCCCCTTCTGAGAAGCTCTTTTTTCAGATAGCTGTTTTTTCCCTTCAGGACAGACAGAGTGTTCTGTCCGAACCACTGAAAGGGCGTATGGGGTTTTGGTATAAAAGAGGATACACCGACGCTTATGTTTATGTTTCTGCCTCTCAGCCGCTTCGAGGTTCTGATCGCCTGAAGCACCATTTCAGGGATGGCCGCTATATCTGCATCAGTCTCGGTCGGCAGGCCTGTCATATAATAGAGCTTGAGGTTCTGCCACCCCTCTTTAAACAGGATCTCCAGGGCATTGAGGTATGTCTCCTCTGAAAAATCCTTGTTGATCACAGCCCTGAGCCTTTCAGTCCCTGCCTCAGGCGCGATCGTAAATCCGGTTTTTCTGACTGTCTTTATCTCTCTGAGCATGCCGCTTGTTACAGAGGCCACCCTCAGCGAAGGCAACGACATCGAGACCCTTTTTTCGGAAAACCTTCTGTTGAATTCCTGCATGAGCTGCGGAAGACAGGAATAGTCCCCTGAGCTTAGGGAGGTGAAAGAGACATCCTCATATCCGGTGTTCCTCAGAGACCTTTCAGCGAGTTCAAGCACTTTTTCAGGGGATCTCTCACGTACAGGCCTGTAAGCCATGCCTGCCTGGCAGAACCTGCAGCCCATGGAGCAGCCGCGTGCAATCTCGATATTTACCCTGTCATGGATGATACCGGCAAAGGGAACGACCGGCTTGTCAGGATAGGGGGCATCCTCGAGGGAAGTGACGACCCTCCGCCTGATCAGTCGGTCTTTCCCGAGGCAAGGGACAAAGACCCCCTCCACCGCAGAGAGTGCCTTCAGGAGACCATGCCTGTCGCTGCCCCCCTCATTTTTCCACTGATGATATATGGCAAGGATCTCCGGGACCGCTTCTTCACCATCGCCGATCAAAAAGGCGTCTATGAAGACCGACATCGGCAGGGGGTTCAGAGTAGCGGGGCCTCCTGCAATGACAAGCGGACCCTGCCTTCTTTCCATTCGTTCTTCGGACCTCAGGGGGATGCCGCCGAGATCGAGCATATTCAGGACTGTTGTATAGGATAGTTCATACTGGAGACTGAAACCCACGATATCAAAGTCCTTAAGCGGAAGACCGGATTCAAGCGAGGAGAGTAAGACCCCTTCTTTTCTCATGGCATCTTCAAGGTCTGTCCAGGGCGCAAATGCCCTTTCGGCAGAGGCGTAAGGGATGTTGTTGATAATGTGATACAGGATCTTGAGGCCGAGGTGGGACATGCCCACTTCATACAGGTCCGGAAATGCGAGTGCGACTTTGACAGGCGCCTTCTTATGAATGGAATTCAGCTCGCTGTTTATATATCTGCTGGGCCTAAGGAAAGACAAAAGGTTCACCACATAAAATACCACCCGAAAAGAGACTTTAGCAAGCAACAGGCCGCTCGATTAAAGAAAAACCGGGGACCTGCCGATTAGCAGAGATATAGTACATATATATGTGCAGGAGACCGTCGTTTAAGGTCTTTTCAGGCCGGGGCAAAGGAATCCCTGTCCCGTCTTTATTCTTTTTATGGGAGAAATAATGACCCTGTCAAAGAAATTTGATGTCTATATGGCTGTTATTACCATCGTATTTGCCATCGCACTCGCAGTTTCCTATAATGCAGTAACCCTCATCAGCAACAAGATGTCTGCCCTTATCGATATATCTCACGAGTTCGATTACCTGACCCAGTTGAAGCATACGCTCATTGATCTGGAACATGCAGTCGAGCATTTCATGCATATACTGCCCGGAAAGGGTTACAGCGAAGACGTCAAAAAAGGCCTTGCCGAACTTGAGCGTGCGCTGCGCTTCTCTGAAAATGTAAAGCTGGACGATGATGAAAAAGGGGTGATCGGATTTGCCAGGGAGCATTTCAGTGATTTTGCACTCACGGTTAACTGGCTGATAAAGGAGGGTGAGACGCCAGATGAAAAGAAAACCCGGCTCTACCAGCAGTGGAAAGAGAACTATCTCGATAAAATACGCGATCAGATAGACAGGCACTGGAAGGAAGATCTCAAAAGAGTAGGGGGCATGTCGATCGCTGCCGGGGCGGAAAAAGACAGATCCCTCCGGATCCTGTCATTGCTTTCCGCAGGCATGTTCCTGATCCTTGCCGCTGCGAGGCTGTTTGTCTCCAGAACAATAGTAAGACCCTTAAAGACCGTCGAAGGTGTCAGCACGTCTATCGCAAACGGGGATACGGCCAGGAGGATAGAAATAGCGTCAAGGGACGAGATGGGAAGTCTTTCAACGAGCATAAACAGCATGGCTGCTGCCATAGAGGACAAAATAAAGGCGCTTAATGCTTCTGTTGAAAAAGAGCAGGCGGTCGTCAGGGAGCAGACGATACTTAACGAACTTATGGGGTTTATCGTATCGGGAATCGATATTGAAAGGGTTCTCGATATCTTTTTAGGGAGGACAAGGGATCTGCTGAAGGCAGAACACGCCGGAATCTTCATCCTTGAAAACCGCGGGAAGACGCAGGCCCCTGAACTCAAGATCTTCCATAGTACCTTCGAAAAAAATACGTCGCCTGAATGCGCTAAATCGATGCTCAACGGCGTATTCAGGACCGCCCTGAAAACCATGGAACCGGTCAGGATAAACGCATTACCCGGAGAAGCCCCTCCAACCCACCTTGAGATGAGGAATATGATCGCAGTGCCTCTTTCTTCTGTTGATGAGCACCTCCTGGGATTAATTGTTCTGGTGAATAAAGAGGGTGGTTTTTCACAGGAAGACGAGGATATCCTTTTCGGCTTTTCATTCCAGGCGTTCCAGGCGATCACCATGCAGCAGGAAATTCTGGATCATGCCAGGAAAGACGGTCTCACAGGCCTTTACAATCATCGCATATTCATGGAAGCGCTCAGTGAAGAGCTCGAACGGTCGAAGAGATACTCCCATTGCCTCGCACTTCTTATGATCGACATAGACCATTTCAAGACCTTTAACGATCTCTACGGCCACCAGTCAGGCGATGTAGTATTGGCGAAGGTAGCCGAACTCGTTTCCTGTTCTGTAAGAAGCACCGATTTTGGGGCACGTTACGGAGGTGAAGAGTTCAGCGTGATACTGCCTGAGACGACGGGCGCTCAGGCAGTGGTTGTGGCTGAAAGGATAAGGGACAATATCGGCAGGCATTCCTTTATCCTCAAAAACAACGAGTCCGTGCACGTGACGGTCAGCATAGGATACGCTGCCTATCCTGACGACGCTGATATGCCGGATATACTCATTAAGAGGGCTGATCAGGGTCTGTATATGGCCAAGGAAAAAGGGAGAAACAGGGTCTGCAGATATACCCACCCCCTGTTCAAGACCGAAGAAAAGACGCCTGATCAGGCCGACGATGTACTTAGTGATGTATCCATCACAAGTATAAAGGAACTCGCAAAGGCGATAGATTCCAAGTCCCAGTATATGAAGGGTCACTCCTTCCAGGTTGCGGAGCTTGCGGTAAGGATAGGCAAACAGCTTGGCCTCAACGATGCGCAGGTAGAAGGACTGAGGATCGCGAGCCTGCTTCATGACGTCGGCAACCTCTCGATCCCGGACAATATACTGAACAAGACCGGTCCCCTCACCACTGAAGAGAAGAAGATTATCCAGGGACATCCAGGCCTCTCAGAGGTGCTCCTGAAGCATTATGCGCAATCAGAGTCCATTCTTCCTGCGATCCTTTATCATCACGAGAGATTTGACGGCAGGGGATATCCCCTCGGACTGAAGGGAAACGAGATCCCGCTGCAGGCCAAGATCCTTGGGGCTGTCGAGGCGTATCTGGCTATGGTATCTGACCGGCCTTACCGGGAAAAGAAGAACAGGTCCGAGGCGATAGCAGAGATAGAGGCTGAGGCCGGCCAGCAGTTCGACCCCCTGATCGCACGGATGCTCGCAAACGTCCTTAAAAAAGAGGATAAGAACACTACATCTCCCCTTCCCTTGACTTAAAAGAAGATTTAACGCTTTAATAATTCCATGAAACCTTTTCGATATGCACTCGTAATACTGTCCCTGTTTCTGCTTTCTTCCTGCTCCGGTAAGTCCCAGATACGCACCCTGGAGGATTTTAATGCGGAGAAGTCTTTTGAGAAGGCAAACAAGCTGATAGATGACAAGGATTATGTCGAGGCACGCGCGATACTTCTTGAGATTAAAAACAGGGACCTGACAAAAAAGATCGCCCCGCTGGCCCAGCTCAGGATAGCTGATTCCTATGTGAAAGAGGATGAGTCGGAGCTGGCGGTCTCTGAATACAGGAAGTTTCTTGAGATGTACCCTGATCACAGGCATGCCTCCTATGCCCAGTACCAGATAGCGATGGTCTATTTCAACCAGATCGAAAGCCCTGAAAGGGGATATGGCGGGGCTGCACAGGCCCTGGCCGAGTTTGAGAAGCTAAAGAGGGACTTCCCCCGGAACCCCTACAAAGACCTGATCGATACCCGGATAGAGAAATGCAGAAATACGATCGCTGATTACGAATTCCTGGTCGGAGAGTTTTATCTGAAAAAAGGGTCTTACACCGCTGCTATAGAGCGTTTTGAGACGCTTTTGAAGACATTTCCTGATTACAAAAAAGAGGAATCAGTGCTGCTGAGTCTTGCGATCTCTTACAAAAAGGCCGGACAAAAGGAAAAAGCCGAAGAAGTTTTAACCCGCCTGATAGAAAAATATCCGACCGGCCCTTTAACGTCTGAGGCGAAAAAGGAACTCTCTTCATTAAAGTCAGGCAAGAAATAGATCAGAGAACTCCCCGCATGTTTCAGTATTATCCTGTCTTTCTAAACCTGGAGCGCAAAAAAGCGGTTGTGGTCGGCGGGGGAAAGATCGCTGAAAGAAAGACCCTTTCCCTGATGGAATCCGGCGCGGAGATCACTGTCATAAGTCCGTCCCTGACCCCGCGACTCAAGACAGCAAAAGAGAAAAAGCTCATAAGGCATATCAGCAGGGCCTACCGGAATAATGACCTTAAAAATGCCTCTCTTGTTGTCGCGGCCACAGATTCCCCTGAGGTAAACAGACAGGTTGCAAAGGATGCGCCTGGCCTGGTGAATGTGGTGGATGTGCCGTCTCAGTGCAATTTCATAGCGCCTTCAGTTGTCAAAAGAGGAGACCTTATCATCGCTATATCTTCCAGCGGGGTGAGTCCTGCTCTTTCAAAGACCCTCCGAAAGGAGCTCGAAAAACTTTACGGCCCGGAATTTTCCGAATATCTGAGGTTCATAAAAAAGGTCCGGACAAAGGCCCTGTCGGAGATCAGGGAAAAGACCGGGCGTGAACGGTTTCTCAAATGGATAGGTTCAGACAAAATGCTTAAGATGTTGCGGGACAAAGGGGTAGCAGCGGTAAAGGATGAGGTTTCAGGAGGACTTAAAGAGATCGTAGGAATAGAGTTGGGAAAGAAAAAATAACGCAAAGGGATAATGTATCACTTCATCGCCGTCCACGGCAAGGCCTCTGCATGCTGTATAATGTATTTCGCTCTAGTGTTCCTTTGCTGTCCCCTGTTCCCTCTCCCCCAGCTCCTTCACCCTCTCCCTCAGCAGATTTGCGAAGTGCTGATAGTCATCCACACCAGCGGGCTTCTTTGTAAAATCGACATCAGAGGCATGCAGAGGCCTTCCGAAGACCACCCTGATCCTGCCGGGTCTCGGAAGTTTACTGTCCCTCCGCATCGCCTCAAATGCGCCGTGGATATAGACAGGGACAACAGAGACTCCCATCTCAACAGCGAGTATACCCACGCCTTTTTTAAATTCCATTAGGATCCCGTCGAAAGACCTTCCTCCCTCGGGAAAGACGGAAAGGGACCGGCCGTTTCTAAGCACATAGGCCGACATCTGGAGGGCCTTATTGAGATATGACGCTGCATCTATTGGAATGACATGCGCGGTCTTTGCAAGCCGGCCCTTGAGAAAGCCGGTAAAATACTCGCTCAGCCCGAGGGAGTATATCTGCCGGAAAAAAGAGAAGGGCAAAGAGAGTATGACCGCAAAACCGTCAAGATAACTCGTATGATTAGGAGTCAGGATAAAATTCCTTCCTGAAGGTATATTCTCTGCACCCTTTGCCTCGAGCCTGAAGAAAAGGCGGAAGAAAAGTCTTAACATTATATACAGGGCATGTGCCGCGCCTGTCCTGCCTTCCTCTTCCCCGAGAGATACCATCCCGAGGTCCTTCTCTGACGGAGACTTCAGGAGGAGTTCTCTCCATCCTGCCTTCTCCGGAACCGCTGCCTGATAACCTGTCACTGCCAGGGCCTTAACCTTTTCTGCAAGCTCTCCAACAGTATGTACGTCGGCAATAAAATCTTCAGGGAGCTGAACTGAAAATGCCTTTTCGAGTGCGACAAGCAGCTCGATCTTTGAGAGGGAATCAAGCCCGATATCAAGCTCCAGATTGTCACCGGGCAAGACCCTCTGACCCACCTTAATGAACTGTCCAAGTATGAGTACAACCTGCTGGACCGTCTCGTCGGAGAAGGCAGCCTCTTTCCCGGATGGCTTTTCAGCGGCCTTCTCAGGGGTGCGTATAAGGTCTTTTATCATAAACCTCCGCAGCTTGCCAAGCGGAGTCCTGGGCAGGGGATCGGCATAAAGGGAAAAGCCATTTAATCTCATATATGACGGTATGCTGCCGGATATCCTGTTGAGCTCCCATTTCAGGGATTCCTGGATATTGGTGATCCTGGCCTTTTTTGCGTATTCAAGATCAGGGACAATAACCGCGTGAAGCCCCTCTGTTATGCCGCCTTCTTCAAGGCCGATAACGCATATCTCTTTAATGAGAGGTAATTCCCTATAGAGTTTCTCCACGTCCTCAGGATAGATGTTCTTCCCTGAGCTGAGTACTATAACCTCCTTGGAACGGCCGGTGATAAACAGATATCCATCCCTGTCAACCCTGCCTATATCGCCTGTCCTGAACCACCCCTCCTGTATGGCGTCAGCAGTTGCCGAAGGATTCCTGTAGTATCCCTTCATTACCATGGGTCCTCTTGCCAGGATCTCGCCCTCTCCGGCGCCTGCGGGATCATCTATCCTGATCTCGACAGACGGCAGCGGCTTGCCTGCAGAGCCCGGCTTTCTCTTTGAAAAAGGGTTAAACGTCAGCACAGGCGAGGTCTCTGTCAGGCCATACCCTTCCAGCACTGTAAACCCAAGGGCCTCAAGGTCCTTCATAATCTCAGGGTCCAGCCTTGCACCTCCGCTGGCAAGAAATCTGAACCTGCCCCCAAATGCCGCATGTGCAGACCTGAATATAACCCTGCCGATATTAATACCCAAGCCCTGCCTGAGCAGACCTGAGAGCCTATGAACTCGCGATAAGAGCGAGGACAAAGGCCGGGGCATATTCCGTATCTTCTGCATGATGCCATTTCTTATCATGCCGAGGAGCTGCGGTACGCCTATCACTATGCTGACCCCTCTTTCCCTGATCGCAGACATGAGGTCAGGCCCTTTCAGACTTTCCGGATAGGTTATGGATGCGCCAAGAAATACCGGCACAAGAAATGTGCACATGAACGCATAGGTATGGTGCAGAGGAAGGACAGAAAGGACATTATCCTCATGAGATACCACCTGCGCCTCGATCAGAGCCTCTGCATCCGAGCAGAAGTTTCTGTGCGTAAGAACAACGCCTTTGGGCATGCCTGTTGTGCCGGAGGTATATATAATGGATGCAACATCCTCCGGCCCCCTTTTGGGGAAGTCGGCTACATGCTTTGCAGATATGACCGATTCGTACTCAGGCAGGTCGATATTTACAGCAGCAAGGTTCTTCCTTGTCTGCTCAGGGAGCATTTCCAGGCTGAGCATGACATGATCTGCGGTCTTTTGGCTGTAAAAAATCATCTTTGCCCCGGAATCTTCCAGGAGATTTTTTATCTCGGCCGGACCCAGCTGGGCGTCGACAGGCACGGCAACGGCCCCTGCTGTTATGACAGCAAGATAGGCGATACACCATTGAGGCCGGTTCTCGGAGATGATCGCAGCCCTGTCGCCTGAAGTGATCCCGGAGTTCATCAGAAATGACGCAGAGGATGCCACCTGGGCTGAGAATGTTTCATAGGTAAGTGTTTTCCAGGCTGCATCAAAATAATGAAAGGCGGTATTGCCGGGATAGAGCCTGGCCGCCCTTAAAAATGCCTCTGTAATATTATGGGCCAGTTTGGTGTCCATCTTTCAGGGAAGCATCACAAGCCGGAGCTCATAAAGGGATTGAAAATGTATTGTTGTCACTCCGACTTGTTCGGAGTCCTTCTTCGGAAAGATGCCGGCCGGGCATAACAGCATGAAAAGAATTTTAGAGACAATTATCGCTGTTCCAGCAGACCCTGCAGCCGTCACTTCGTATATTGAGGTTCTATGTTGCTGACGAATATATCTACCAGTTCAGGATCGAACTGTGTGCCTGCCTTGCGCTTCAGCTCTTCGAGTGCCTCTGAAAAGTTTACTGGAACACGGTAGGAGGTTGTGCTGATCATGGCATCAAAGGCCTCTGCTATGGCTATGATCCGTGCCTCAAGGGGTATCTCCTCTCCCTTGAGTTGTGAGTGATACCCGAATCCGTCATACCGCTCCTGGTGGTAAAGGATAAAAGGCGCGATTTCCGCATAAAAGGTGATAGGCCGTATCATCTCATATCCGACAACAGGATGCCGGATGTACTCCTCTTTCTTGTACGCATCATCGGAGCTGATCTTCAGGAAACCGACATCATGGAGGAGCGAGGCAAAATAAAGCTTCTTCTTCTCTTCCTCGGTCATGCTAAGCCCCCTCGCCATGATATTGCTGTATCTCGCAACCCTCCTGGAATGCCCCTTTTTGTCCGGGAGGTGAAAGTCTATGGCCTCAAGCAGCATGTCTGTCAGATGAATCTCATAGTTTTTCTGATCTTCAAGGAATTTAGTCTTTATTATGGATATGGCAGCCTGTTCAGCCAGGTATGTGATGATCTCCTCATCTCTTCCGCGGTAAGAATGCCCTCCCTTTTTGTTCAGCAGCTCAAGTACGCCGATAACCCCTGTCCTGGTCTTTAAGGGCACGCAAAGGATAGACTTTGTTTCATACCCTGTCAGTGTATCGATCTCCGGGTTAAACCTCTCGTCTTTTGTAACGTCAGGGATGCGCAGGGTGATCCCCTTTTCAGCTACCCAGCCGGTGATACCCTTCCCCTTCACCACAGGTGTGCCGACGAGCTTTGAACCCACTTCGCCGCGCACAAGCTTGAAAACGAGCACGTCATTTTCCATCAGCAGGAGTGAGCCTGCATCAGAATTGGTTATGGACAGGGCATAATCCATGATCTTTTCGAGGAGGATATCTCCATATACCTCTTCACGGAGGTCACTGGTTATATTGAGTATCCTGTCGAGCTTTGTGCTGTAATCCTTGATGATCCTGAGAACCTGCCTTGAGGTATTTATTGCCAGATAGAGACAAAAAAGGCTGAGCAAAAAAGTCGCTGCAACAATGAAGGCGCCTGAGGTCTCAGGCAGAAAATCCAGCTGAGAACGGAGGGGGTTGTAAAGATGATGAGCGATTACAGCAAAAAGGATAAGGACAATAAAGGTTATTATCGAAACTGTTAGACGGATCTTCTTCTTTATTTCCTGAATAGCAGAGCTTTTTTCAGCAAGGTTATCTTCAGGCATACTAAACTTTACTTTAGAACAACAAATATGTCAATAATTACCTTTAAATATCGGGCACATACGCAATATCTAAAAACTTGAATATTTATATCCCAACCTATAAAATTAAACAGATGAATATTCTCGGCAAGAATAAAGAGCTCTCTGCTTTTCTGAAGAAGCTCCAAACAAGAGGTTCCGGAGAAGATCAGGCTGTTGAAAAGACTGTCGGAAAGATCCTGAGAGATGTCAGGACCGGCGGCGACAGGGCCGTTCTTCAATATACCTGCAGGTTCGACTATGCAGGGACCAAAAGACTCAGGCTGGGCGCCCCGGAAATCAGGCGTTATGCGGCAAAGGCTGACCCTGTAATAGTGAAGGCTCTTGCTTTGGCAGCTGCGCGAATAAGGAAATTCCATGAGATGCAGAAAGAGGAATCCTGGTCTTTTACCGAAGGGGAGGCAATTCTTGGGCAGTCCATACGGCCGCTTAACCGGGTAGGGGTCTATGTGCCGGGAGGTAAGGCCGCTTATCCTTCTACTGTGCTCATGAATGTCATCCCTGCCCAGGTCGCAGGCGTAAGGGAAATCGCTCTCTGCGTCCCTGCCTCAGAAGGACTTATCAATCCCTATGTAATGGCAGCGGTAAAGATGCTGGGTATTGAGGAGGTCTACAGGATAGGAGGGGCGCAGGCTATCGGGGCTATGGCATACGGGACAAAGACCATAAAAAAGGTCGACAAGATAGTCGGTCCCGGCAATATATATGTGGCAACCGCCAAAAAGCAGGTCTTCGGAATGGTTGATATCGACATGATCGCCGGTCCCAGCGAGATCCTGATAATCGCCGATGACTCGGCTGACGCCTCCTTCCTGGCGGCAGACATGCTGAGCCAGGCAGAGCATGATGAGCTGGCATCCGCTGTCCTGGTCACCCCTTCCAAAAGGCTCGCTAAAGACGTGGCCGGCGAGATAGCAAAACAGCTGCCGCTTCTGAAGAGAAAAAAGATCGCGACGGCTTCGCTTGAAAAATACGGCGCCGCCATAATAACAAGGGACCTGAAACATGCTGCCAGGCTCTCGAATGCCATTGCACCTGAGCACCTTGAGATCATGACCGAAAAACCGATGGACATCCTGCCGCTGATCGAAAATGCAGGGGCCATATTCCTCGGGCCCTGGACGCCTGAGGCACTGGGAGACTACGCTGCCGGGCCTAACCATACTCTTCCGACAGGCGGAACTGCAAGGTTCTTCTCACCCCTCGGCGTATATGATTTTTATAAAAGGTCCAGCCTGATCGGATTCACAAAAAAGGGGTTTCTGAAACTCGCACCAACTGTGGAAAAGATCGCCGACATAGAGGGGCTGGAAGCGCATGCAAATACGATACGGATACGAAAAACAAGAAAGGATGTACCATGAAAGCAAAGTCAAAAGTTCTTAAACTCGGCCTTCCCAAGGGCAGCCTTCAGGAATCTACCCTGAAGCTTTTCCGGAAGGCGGGATATCATATCTCGGTATCGAGCCGCTCCTATTATCCTGTTTTTGAAGACACACAGATCGAATCTATGCTGATAAGGGCCCAGGAGATGGCCAGATACGTTGAAAGCGGCATACTCGATTGCGGCCTTACCGGCTATGACTGGATCATGGAGCAGGCTGCGGACGTCAGGCAGGTTGCTGAACTTAACTATGCCAAGGAAGGCCTCAGACCTGTGAGATGGGTGATCGCTGTGCCGAACGATTCAAAGATAAAGAGCGTGAGGGACCTCAACGGCAAGAGAATAGCAACGGAGCTTGTCGGCTTCACAAAGAGGTACCTGAAGTCTAAAAATGTTAAGGCCGAGATCGATTTCTCCTGGGGCGCCACTGAGGTGAAGCCCCCCCATCTTGCTGATGCAATCGTGGAGCTGACAGAGACCGGGACCTCCCTGAGGGCGAACAACCTCAGGATCGTCGAGACGATACTGGAGTCGAGCACGCGGTTTATCTCCAATAAAAAGGCCTGGCAGGACAGATGGAAGCAGCAGAAGATGGAAAATATAGTCATGCTTCTTAAAGGAGCGCTTGCTGCAGAAGAAAAGGTGGGGCTCAAGATGAACGTCTCGAAAAAGGACCTCAGACGGGTCATGAGTCTTTTGCCTGCAATGCATTCCCCGACCATATCGGCGCTCTCCGATGCAGGCTGGTATGACCTTGATGTGGTGCTCGACGAAAGGATAATCTGCGACCTGATCCCGAAGCTGAAAAAGGCAGGGGCCTCAGGCATAGTGGAATATCAGCTGACCAAGGTAATACCGTAATCGCTGATCAATGCTTCACCTATATCGTGGAATGACTCCATCTTCTTTTTAGGCTCATTGCGAAAATAGAGCTCAGGTATCAGCCAAATGTAAGATGCACTACGCGACACAGTGGGCTCCAACCAAACTGCTTGACGTGCAACTGAGGACTATTCCTGCCTTGGAAAACCATCATTTTCGAATCTCTCTTTTAGTGTGAGCAGAAGCTCGCCTTGCCGTGAATTAGGGATTCTTCTCGGTATGCTGCAAGCAAGGCGGAGTAGCTTTTCATCTTCTGCGGTGAATTGAAACGTGCATGGAATTTCATCGCTGCCCCGAAAATAAGTGACGATAGCCCCCGGCGAATCGCCAATATTTCTGAGAGGCATCAGCCACCTCTACGGTTATCTTCAAACATATCGACAGGCATAGGATGAATTAATCGCCAAACCATCTTAATGGGTCGCTCGCTCTCATAACTGACTCGCTCCACAGGCCCAAGATAAGTAAACGGTATAGTAACGCCATTCCGCTTTTTCTGGTCTCTGGCAAAAACCAAAATCGTGTAACCCCGCTCTGCGTGATGAATAAGATTCTGGCCTGTTTCTGACTGTTGAGCCGTGTTTGACTGTGACTCCCAATGCAACAGCTCTCTGCTTATGGGGTAATCTGCATACATGGTACTCGGAGAGAATTCGCGCTCAGTTTTCTGATAGGTTATCAGGAGAACATACGCCTTTATTATTGGGAAATGAAAAACTCCGACACCTCTTTGGCCTGCTGTTTGGAGTGTTGCCTGTCCTAATCCGGCCAGAATGTCTGTGCTTCCGTATTGAGCATGTAGTTCAAACGGGCAGGCAAAGGGCAAAACAGGAATGTGTCCACTGACCTCTGAATTATCCTGCGACCAAGCAAGAACTTCTTCCAGATCAAAGAGTATGGATGGATTCATTGAAAACCGTGAAAACGCATCTTCAAGAGAGGTGATATCAAGATTATTTCCCGTATCTCCCCATATTCGATAGTAAATTGACATAGCAGAATCTCCAGCAAGTTCCATAGCCTCGCTGACAGCGCCTTCCGAAATCTTGGCAATAACATTACGCAATAGCGCAATTTCTTTTGGGCCACTGATGAACGCTGCCCTCACCAGTGCCTTTTTGAGCCGAGCCAGATCCGGATCAGTTGGAATCGGCGACAGTTGTGCCCTTGCCTTCCAACCACTCCATGACTCACTAACAAGGAGCGTCTCAGGTTCGTAATCGTGGTAGCTGACAAAATTGCCGAAGGTCAGTTCTTGTCCGGTCTCGCTGGCGAATGTCTGCAGCCGATCGGGTATCTGCACCATAAGATTCCTAAGGTTTTCCCTAATATTTTGGAGGACATATTCCCGGGACTGGCGATCAAGCTGGATGGAACATCCTGGGGGTAGGTGCGGGAAGTCCATCGCCACTTCTCGATCTATCGCATAACGGTGTTTGGGCAGCAGTGCTCGGAATCTGGTGTCCATACGGTAGCGCCGATGTACCTGCCCCACAAAATCAAGAACCGTGAGGCACTCTTTCTCTGGCGCATGTCGAAGACCTCGCCCCAACTGCTGAAGGAATACGGTCAAGCTCTCTGTGGGACGCAGGAACATAACCAGATTGATCTCCGGAATATCGAGACCTTCGTTAAGCACATCGACGGTAAACAGGAAGATGAGACTGCCATTTTTGAAGTTCGAGATCATACTCTCGCGGTCATCAAGTGAAAGGCCAGAAACAAGCGCTGCAGAAGGTATTCCTCGGTCATTAAATTTCTGAGCCATGTAGAGCGCATGGTTAATGGTGACGCAGAAGCCGATTCCCCTGGCGCTGGTGCGATAGTCGGGCTGATAGCGTTCTAACGCCTCCATTATCGCATCGAGTCGACGCAAGGCATGTCCTTGATCAAGGGTATAGACGTTTTCAAGTTCTGATCTGCTATAGTTGCCGTTGGTCCAGAAACGGTCATTATCGATTGCAACCGGGTCTGAAACACCAAAATAATGGAACGGACAGAGGAGTTTCTCCTCCAGTGCCTCCGGAAGGCGGATTTCTGCCGCAAAGGTGTTGTGAAAATCGGCGGCCACGGATTTTCCGTCCATCCGTTCCGGAGTAGCGGTTAGACCGAGAAGTATCGCTGGAGTAAAATGCTCAAATATGGAACGGTAGCTGTCCGAGGCGCCGTGATGGACCTCATCAATAACTATATAATCGTAGAAGCCTTCTCCAACCAGTTTCCAGAGCTCTCGGTTCGTCAGCATCTGAATCGAGCAAAACAGGTGCTCCCTGCGAACCGCTTCAGAATCCCCAACAAGTAGTTCACCGAAACTGTGGTCACGCAGCACGTTTCGGAAGGTTATGAGCGCCTGCTCCAAAATTTCCTTGCGGTGTGCCACGAACAAGAGTTTTGCCTTACGGTTAAGTCCCTTGTAAAATCGATAAAAATCGAACGCGGCAACCACGGTCTTGCCAGTTCCGGTCGCTGCTATAACCAGATTTTTATAACGCTGATGCATTTCACGTTCCCGCTCCAAGGCATCAAGGATGCGCTCCTGGAATGGATGCGGAGTAAGATCGAAAAAAACCAATGGAATGCCGGCTTTTCTTGTGCGTTCACGGACAATTGCATCCCTGAAACGATCAGGCTGCTCAGGGTCGAATGGAATAAATTCTCTGCTATTCCAGTAGGTCTCGAATTCCGCCGTAAACTTTTCCAGGATATGCCCCATGTCCTGGGCCGTTACCTTAAGGTTCCACTCCAGACCGCTGGTAATTGCTGCGTTGGACATGTTTGCGGAGCCGATATAGGCGGTTGAAAAATCTGATTTGCGCCGAAAATGATAAGCCTTGGCATGAAGCCTCGTGCGTTCCGTATCGTACGAGACGCGCACCTTGACGTTTGGCATTTCCGCCAGCCATTCGACAGCCGGTGCATCGGATGCGCCCATGTATGATGTTGTGATGACCCGGACCGGAACGTCACGCAGGCGCAGATCTTCAAAAGCCGGCATCAGCAGGCGCAGACCAGACCACTTGATAAATGAGACCAGAATGTCGACACCGTCAGCAGACTTCATCTCTTCAAATAGTTCGTGGGCAAGCTGGGGTTCCTGAGGCGAACCGGTGAACAGGCTGCTTTCCGTCAAAGAAGACTGAGGGCGCGGAATTCCTGAAGTGCCATAATTGGAAGGGGTGATCTCAAGGAGTACCGGTTTTTGCACTGGAATGAGTCTATGCTTTTCAAGATGGCCTCTGCCTGGCTCCCCAGCAACTTGACTAAGAATCTTGTTGCAGAGTGCAAGTCGTTTTTCTGGATCGGACTCTTCTCGTAGAGCCTGCTCAAGCACCTTTGCCACGAAAGTAGCATAGCGGGCCGGCTGCTCTTCTGGATCAAGTTTCCCAAATACCGTTCTTAGTTCTGGATACTGGGCAAGCAGATCGCCGAGGTATTCATCAAGAAGAGCTTCGTAAATACCGTGGGCAATTGGCTTCATGTAATAGCAGCTTTTAGACTATCGATGTAAGTTTGAATTACAGGCAAATCGGCATCAGCCCAGTCAAGCGCATGAAGGTCTTCCGGTGGGAGCCAGGAAAGAGCTGCATGTTCATGTAATGTTATTTCTCCGGATGCTATTGTGCAGACAAACGGATGAAGTGTGACAGTAAAGTTTTGGTAGCTATGTGTATGCTGCGGCAGTGCTCGTCCCACGGTTATAGAAAGCCCAAGTTCCTCAATAAGTTCTCGTCGCAGACATTCAGCTGGTAGCTCGCCAGGTGCGATCTTGCCGCCGGGGAATTCCCACTTGAGAGGCAGGCTCATCGTGGTGCTTCGCTGCGTTGCAAGCACAGAGCCCCCTCTTTCAATGATTGCGCAAGCTACCTGCAAGCGTTTCATGATTGACATTCAAAGGCAGTTACAATTTTCCAGCCCATATGTTTTAATTGCCTGATGTGTTCAGTATCAAGCTGTTTGTTCCGTCTAATTTTGTCAGTCCACCATTTCCTGCGTGTCTGCGGTATCACGTAATACTTACACCCCTCATGCCCATGCCAGAAACACCCATGTATAAATATAACAGTTTTAAAGAGCCCGTTGCGCAAATGCCGTTTATGCTTCGACAAGCTCAGCATGAACGGTAAATAATTCAATGTTTTCAACACATGCTCCGTTCTCCCTGAGCCTGTCGAAGGGCAAATTTCAGGTTTGTGCAACAGGCTCTAAACTTCGGAAAAACCAAGTCGGGCTTGCCTGGCAGAGTCTTGTCATACAGCATGTATCTGAAACCCTTTCCAAACAGATACTTTCTTACAAGAAGTTCCGGTTTTGTATCCTTGCTCCTGATCCTCGACATATTGAAGCTTCTGGTTTTCTTATCATGAACGTCTGCCATTTCAAGCTATTTCAGCTATCTTCGTCATATTAAATACTTTCCCTTCGCCTTTCCAACATCCTGCTTGCCCGTTCGATCTCCTCCGCCAGGATCTTTTCATCCGGCAGTACTGTCTTATATTCTGCAGCAAGAACCTTGTTCTGCAGACCTTCAAGCGCGTAGCGCGCAACAGAGTGATCCTTCCGGGCGCAGAGGATCAGCCCCACAGGCGGGTTCTCGCCGGGGTGGGCCCAGTGTTCGCGTGCATAGTTGAGATAAAGGTGCATCTGTCCCGCATCTGCATGAGTGAACTTGCCGAGCTTGAGGTCGATGATCACCAGGCAGCGCAGGCGGCGATGAAAAAAGAGAAGGTCGACGCGGTACCATTCGTCGCCTACACGCAGACGCCGCTGCCTCCCAACGAACGTAAAATCACCGCCGAGTTCGAGAAGAAAAGATTCGAGCTGCCGGATGAGGGCCTCTTCAAGATCGCTTTCAGAATACTCGTCCCTGAGCCCGAGGAATTCGAGCACAAAAGGATCTTTAATTTCTTCCTCCGGCGTAACAGCATCACCCGGCAAAGGGACAGAACCCTTTTTGAGCATGGCCGCTTTGTTGCGTGAAAGCGCTGTCCTTTCGTAGAACTGGGAATTGATCTGCCGCTCCAACTGGCGTACTGACCACCCTCCTCGAAGGGCCTCGTTTTCGTAAAATGACCGGGCTTCGGAGGCCTTCACGGACAGTAGTAAAACATAGTGCGACCATGGAAGCGGAAATCTGTTGGCGATATCTTTCAGCGAGAATTTTGCATACGGTGTCTGCATTATTTCATGCGGAGATTCAGGCGGCTGCGTCGGGCAGATTGGCAATTCGGCAGACAGTGTCTGCCGAATTGGCCAGTTCACATAAAACAGGCGGAAAGTTCGTAGATTACGAAGTGAAAAGCCCCTTCCAAAACGAGAGCTTAGATCAGCAGAAAGCCGTTGCAGCAACTCTTCCCCATAGAGAGCCCGTTTCTTCCCTCTTTGTTCGTGTTCCACGATTCTTCGCCCAATCTCCCAATAGGTTGCGGTCATAACGGCATTGGTGGCGCGTACACTAGTCCGGCGTGCCGCTTCGAGAAGTTCGCTTACTCCGGACAGTACAGAATCATATCCTGCCAATGTCCCTGCTTTTGCAGCAACTTTTATCTTGTTGTCCATCATGCCTTTAGTCCTATAACTCATCCCATTTTACCCCTTTTCCCCAGCCCGCCTAAACCCTATCTTCCCCTTCTTCGTCTCGGGTTGCGCCATGAGCCCGCGTATCGCATCAAAAACGACTTTGAACTGCGCGTCGTATTTCTTTTCCATCTCAGCTAGTTTACGGGCAAGGTCCTTATGAGTTGCCAGCATTTCGCGCAACTTGACGAACGCCCGCATTATCGCAATATTGACCTGAACCGCTCTTTCACTGTGAAGCACAGACGCCAACATTGCCACGCCCTGTTCTGTAAAGACGTATGGAGTATAGCCGCCAAGGTGCTTTCGGGAAGGTATCGCATTTTGCGATACCATAACTTCGATCTCCTGTTCGTTCAGTTGAAACATGAAGTCCTCCGGAAATCGTGCCAGGTTCCTTTTTACTTGCTCTCTCAGGCGAATCGGCTTGACTCCGTAAAGAACAGCCAGATCTTTATCAAGCATAACCTTATGCCCGCGTATCAGGTATATCTTTCCCTCGATGACATCAGCAGGAACCAGCTCTTTCATGTACCCCTCCGCACTATTATCTCCCCTTGAAACATAAACATTTATAGCAGCTGCCGTATTTTATCACAGCAGCATAAATTGAGAAAGACGAAATGTACGCCGCCCTTGGGGGCTTGCTCTTTCGAGTCTGAAGGCGTTGTTCCAAAATCGTCTTTATCATAATTCCAGTATAAAGGAGAACCTCCCCCAAAGAGTGTCCTATGTCAGAGGCTAATTCTAATGCCGCAGTGCGCTATAATTTAGCCATGAACAGAGGCATCCTCGAAATCGACGGCGGCTTCGGCGAGGCCGGCGGCCAGATATTAAGGACAGCCCTGAGCCTCTCCTGTCTCCTGGGCAGACCTTTCCGGATGTTCAATATAAGGAAGGGCCGCGGAAAACCCGGTCTTATGCCGCAGCATCTCACCTGCGTGCGCGCCTTACAGCAGATATCAAAGGCAAAGGTCTCAGGCGATTCCCATGGCTCCACAGACATTACGTTTGTCCCCTCAGAAACGGAGCCGGGCGAATACGTCTTCGATATACAGACTGCAGGCTCCACATCGCTTCTCCTGCAGGCGATCCTTCCCCCTCTGGTCTTTGCCAAAGGCAGTTGCAGCATCACCCTGAAAGGAGGGACGCATGTACCTTTCAGCCCTACCTTTCAGTACATCAGCGAAGTCTTTATACCTATGCTGCACAGGCTCGGCATCGAGGTCCATGCCCGGATCGAAAGATACGGTTTTTATCCGAAAGGAGGAGGTGAGATAAGGATAGAGACCATACCTTCAAAATCCGTATCAGCGATCAATCTTCCTGAAAGGGGAGAAATAAGGGAGGTCAGCGGAGTCTCGGGAGTTGCAAGCCTGCCGATCAGCATAGCAGAGCGCCAAAAAAATTCCATGGTCCGGATCATCTCCGGACACGGCCTGCAAGCTGATATAGAACTGGTCGAAGTCTCATCTTTCGGCAAGGGGACATTTGTATTTCTCAAACCTGAGGCAGATAATTGCATCGCAGGCTTTTCATCTCCCGGCGAAATCGGGAAGCCTGCAGAAAAGGTAGGGGGAGAGGCAGCAGCGGAATTCCTGGACTATTTCTTCAGTGGCGCATGCCTTGATCCTCACATATCAGACCAGATTGTCCCATATCTTGCCCTCGCAAAAGGCTCATCTGCCTTTACCACATCCCGCATTTCAAACCATCTTCTTACAAACCTCTGGCTCATAAGGCAATTCACAGGCACGGAATGTATTGTGGATGGGGAAAAGGGAAAACCCGGCAGGATCACTCTTTGCTCTTGACTCAAAATCAGCAGGCGAATAAAATCATGGTGGGCAGTCGCAGAATCGAACTGCGGACACGAGGCTTTTCAGGCCTCTGCTCTACCGACTGAGCTAACTGCCCACGGACTATAAATATACCCGTTAGCTTTTTTAATTGTCAACAGATGAAGGACTCTATTATAAAAAAAACAGCGGCATACTTCCCTGCTTTTGTCTCGGGGATACTCGTAATACTTGCCTTTCCAGTATTCGATATATACCTCCTTGCCTGGATCGCATTCGTTCCCCTGCTCGTGTCTCTGTGGGGTAAAACCGCCAGGGAGGCATTTCTCTCAGGCTATCTCTTCGGTGTCGTCTCTTTTTTCGGAACCCTCTACTGGATATATCACTCAGTATCCGTATACGGAAGTATTCCTTTTCCTGTCAGTATCTGCATAGTCTTTCTCCTGTGCTGTTATCTGGGGCTCTTCCCTGCTCTCTTTGCAGTGCTTTTCCGCTCCATGCTGAAAAAGACAAAACTGCCGGCCCTGCTTATCGCTCCTGTTATCTGGGTTGTCCTTGAATTCCTCCGCTCCTATGCCCTGACAGGCTTTCCATGGTCAAGTATCGGATACAGCCAGTACCGTTTTCTCCCTGTTATCCAGATATCCGACATAACAGGCATATATGGCGTCTCTTTCCTTATCCTCGCAATAAACGGCTCTTTCGCAGACCTCTTTTTGCTGAAAAAACGCCTCAGGGAGATGCCTCTCTTCCCGCTTTCCTATTCCATAATCGGATTCTCCTCTCTGATCATCCTCCTTGTCGTAACTGCCGGATACGGGATATGGAGGCTCGGACAGGAAAGGGAAGGCCATCCTGTTAAGACAAGCGTTATCCAGGGGAGTATAGAACAGGACAAGAAATGGGAGCCGGTCTATCAGAATGAAGTCCTTGATATCTACTCCGGTCTTTCACAAAGGGCTGCTGAGACATCTCCACAGCTCATTGTCTGGCCCGAGACCGCTGTCCCTTTTTTCTTTGACTATGATGCCGCAAACACCGGGAACCTGACCCGTCTTCAGGAAGGCCTGGGTACTCATCTGCTGTTCGGCAGCGTTCTCGTCAAGGAGCGGTCCCTGGAAAAAACGCTTCTTTCGAACAGCGCCGTTCTGCTCGACAAAGGGGGAAAAACCATCTATATCTATGATAAACTACATCTGGTTCCCTTTGGAGAATATGTTCCTCTGAGAAGTATTCTTTTTTTCATAGATAAACTCGTAACAGGTATAGGAGACTATATTCCGGGCAGTTCATATGTCCGGGCAGGAACTGAATTCGGAAGTTTCGGGACCCTGATATGCTATGAGGTCATTTTCCCCGGACTTGTGAGGAAGTTCTATACGAAAGGCGGCGACTTTATCGTAAACATCACAAATGATGCCTGGTTTGGAAGGACCGCAGGTCCCTATCAGCATTTCAGCATGGCTGTATTCCGGGCGATCGAGAACAGAAAGCCCCTGATCCGTGCCGCAAATACCGGGATTTCCGGATTCATCGACAGCAGCGGCAGGATACTCTCAAGGACGGAGCTGTTCGAGAGGCGGGTTTTAACTGGTACGGTAAAAACGGATAATACGCTGACCTTTTATACAAAATACGGCGACCTCTTCTCGTATCTTTGTATAGTGATATTTATTATCCTTTCGATAAATATAAAAGCATGGAGGTAGTATGCATATTCAGTCTGAGTTAAAAGAAGACCTTTCATCCCTCAGGGCCAAGACAGAGGCCTTAAGAGGTTATCTTTGATGTAACAAAGAAAAAGGAGGCCATAGAAAAGATCTCCCTTGATCTTGCCCTCGAAGAGATATGGTCTTCGCCGGAAAAGAGCAGGGTACTTCTTAAGGAAAAATCCAGGATCGAGGGCATTGTTGCACCCTTTGAGACTCTCGAAAAAAAGATCTCCTATATCGAGGAATCTATAGGGATCCTCGAAGAAGAGGGAGGAGACGTCTTTTTAAAAGAGATAAAAAAAGATCTCGAAACCCTGAAGGAAGACATAGAGACCCTTGAACTGCGAAACCTGCTTTCAGGACCTCTGGACAAAAACAACGCCATCCTCACGATCCATCCGGGAGCAGGCGGAACAGAGAGCCAGGACTGGGCGCAGATACTGATGAGGATGTATCTCAGATGGGCGGAGAGACACGGATACAAGGTCCAGATTGTGGATCTGCAGCAGGGGGAAGAGGCCGGGATAAAAGGCGCAACGATTATCTTTGAAGGAGATTACTCCTTCGGATATCTCAGTGCCGAGGCAGGAGTGCACAGGCTCGTCAGGATTTCCCCCTTTGATGCCAACAAGAGGAGACATACTTCTTTTGCGGCCGTCATAGTATATCCCGAGGTGGAAGAGGATATAGATATCGAGATACGGGAAGAAGACATCAGGATGGACACCTACCGGGCCTCAGGCGCCGGCGGCCAGCATGTCAACAAGACCTCCTCTGCTGTCAGGCTCACCCATATACCGACAGGGCTGATCGTTGCCTGCCAGAACGAAAGGTCCCAGCATAAGAACAAGGCGGTCGCGATGAAGATCCTGAAGGCAAGGATCTATGACCTTGAACTGAGGGCAAAGGAAAAAAAGATAGAGGATATGGTAGGAGACAAAAAAGATATTGCCTGGGGAAACCAGATCCGTTCCTATGTGCTTCAGCCCTACAGGCTGGTTAAGGACCACAGGACAGGCCTTGAGATCGGAGACGTTGACTCGGTTCTCGACGGCAGTATCGACCGGTTTATAAAGGAGTTCCTTAAGACAAAGGTCAGGAAATAATAAATCGTGCAACAAATGTTCCTGCAAAAACAATAAAAGTAAACCCTGTCATTTCGACCGACGGGAGAAATCCTAATCTTACTAGCTGTTGCAGGATTCCTCACAGCTGTGAGGAATGACAAAACGATTCTTGATAGAGGCTCAAAGAGGAATTTGAGTGAAATTTTACGAAGTTAATAGGAGGGGAGATGATTAAAGAGGCTATCAGTCTGCTGGTCAGTAACATCAGCCTTTCAGAATCCGAAATGGCTGAATGCATGAAGGAGATAATGGAGGGTAAGGCTACAGACTCTCAGATAGGGGCCTTCCTTACAGCCCTGAGGATCAAGGGAGAGACGGTTGAAGAGATAACCGGCGCGGCCCGGATCATGCGTGACAAGGCAGCGCGGATAAAGGCCCCGGAGGGAGTGCTCGACACATGCGGCACAGGCGGAGACATGTCTCATACCTTCAATATCTCGACAACCACAGCCTTTGTCGTTGCTGCTGCCGGAGTGCCGGTGGCGAAACACGGCAACAGGGCTGTATCCAGCAAATCAGGGAGCGCTGACGTGCTTGAATCCCTCGGCATAAAGATAGACCTTGCCCCTGAAAAGGTTGAGACCTGCCTCTTTGAGACAGGCTTTGGATTCCTCTTTGCACCTCTATTCCACCCGGCAATGAAATATGCGATCGGTCCGAGGCGGGAGATGGGGATACGCACTGTCTTTAATATCCTGGGGCCCCTGACGAATCCTGCTGATGCCAGGCGTCAGATACTCGGCGTATTCACAAGCAGGCTGACAGAGCCTCTGGCAAAGGTTCTGGGAAATCTCGGAGCAGAAGAGGCGATGGTTGTTCATGGTGAGGATGGTCTCGATGAGATCACGATATCAGACGGCACAAAGGTATCGTGGCTGAGGCAGGGAACCGTGGAAAACCTTATCTTTTCTCCTGAGGATTTCGGCATAGAGAGAGGCAGGATCGATGATCTGGTTGGCGGAAGCAAGGATGAAAACGCCAGGGTAACCCTGGAAATCCTTAAAGGAGAAAAAGGCCATAAACGGGATGTGGTAGTTATAAATTCCGCTGCTGCACTTATGGTCTCCGGCAGGGTGCCGGGCATTGCCGAGGCCGTTGATAAGGCAAAGGAAGCGATCGACTCAGGCGCGGCCATGGCAAAGCTTGAACAGATAAAAAAGGCAACTAACTCGCTATAGTTCAGCCCAAAACTGCCTGCAAACAATGACCGACCTATTCAGGATAATCCTGACTTTTATCCTAATCCTGCTCCTGCTCAGGAAAAAACTCCATCTGGGATATGTGATGCTCATCGCCTCAGCAGTCCTTTTTTTCCTTTACCGGATGGACATCAGGTGGATAAGCCGGACAGTCGGAAAGGCAGTGGCAAATGAGGTTACGCTCAAGCTTCTGCTGGCTCTTTCCCTGATCAGGATTTTCGAGCTCATACTCAGAGAAAAAGAAGTGCTTTCGAGGATGATGTCAGCTGCGAAGGGTTTTTTCAGGTCCAGAAGGGCAGTCATCATATCCATGCCCATGCTAATAGGCATGCTGCCTTCTCTGGGCGGGGCATATTTTTCAGCGCCGATGGTGAAAGAGGCGACTACAGGGCTGAAGATGAGTCAGGAAGAGAAGGCCTTCATCAACTACTGGTTCAGGCATCCATGGGAATATATCCTCCCGCTTTATCCCGGGATCCTTCTTGCCTCAGCAGTCTCTAATATGCCTTTATATACGATCATAGCCGCTAACCTGCCGTATGCGCTTGTCTTGCTTTTAACGGGATTCTTTTACAGTATGAGGGGGGTGAGCAGAAAGAATATCCCCGCAGCGTCCGGACAGAGGGATGCCCTGACAAAGGGTTTGAAAAGCTTTCTGCCGGTCCTGGCTGTGCTCCTCCTGGTTGTTGCCCTCCGCATCGAGCTCCATTATGCCCTGCTTGCCGTCATACTTCCGCTCATCCTCATGTACCGTTACCGGCTGAAGGATATACTTCGTATAACACGCCACGGATTCGCCCTGGACGTTATTGTCATGATCTTCGGCATAATGCTTTTTAAGGAGGCGATGGAGGCATCCGGGGCTGTTAAGAACCTCAGCGGTTTTTTTCTTGAAGAGGGTGTCCCTCTCCTGCCAATCGTCTGCCTGCTGCCTTTTCTGACCGGCCTGCTGACCGGCCTGACAGTGGGGTTTGTCGGAAGCACGTTTCCCCTGCTCATAAGCGTTACAGGCGGCGCATCAATAGCCATGATATCTTTGGCCTTTGCGTCAGGGTTTATAGGGGTTCTTCTTTCTCCGGTGCACCTTTGCCTCGTACTTACAAAGGAGTATTTCAGGGCTGATCTCTGGGGTATATACAGGAAGATCGTGCCTTCAAGCCTTGTGATATTCATATCAGCATGCGTCGAATATATATTGCTGCGCTAGGGCATATGTGACTGATTTATGCTATATTTATATGAAATCACGGGGAAAAATTAAATGCTGAAAGAACTTCGGATCAAGAACCTGGCGATCATCGACGACCTGACTGTCAGATTCGAGAGAGGTCTTAACATCCTCACCGGCGAGACAGGCGCAGGCAAATCAATCATTGTTGACGCGCTCGGGCTTGCGCTCGGGGACAGGGCCCAGTCCGACCTCATAAAATCAGGAGAAAAAGAGGCGACTGTTCAGGCCTATTTCGAGCTCGAAGATCCGGGGTCATTCCCTGACATAGGCGTTGATACGGCGGAAGGGATCTTTCTGAGGCGGGTCCTTTCCTCCGGCGGCAAGAGCAGGGCATATATCAACGATACTATGGTAACACTTCAGACCCTTGCAGAGGCAGGCAAGACCCTTGTCGACATTCTGAGCCAGCATGAACATCAGAGCCTTCTGACCCCTGAAAAACAGAGGATGCTTCTTGACTCGTACGGAAAGCTCCAGCCTCACACAGAAGAGGTCTCGTCTCTCTTCCACGAAATTCAGACCCTGAGCGCAGAATGCACTGAACTCAGGGAAAGGGTCAGGGAAAGGGCCCACAGGCTCGACCTCCTGAGGTTTCAGATCAGCGAAATAGATGAGGCAGCCCTGCAGCCCGGCGAAAAAGAGGTGCTTGAGGAGGAAAAAAAGATTCTGTCGAATATGAACAGACTCAATGAGCTGACTGAGACCGCCTATGTCCTGCTATACGATGCAGAAGGTTCCTGCACTGAAAAACTCTCAAAGGCCATAGGGAAGATAAGGGAGATGGCTGCAATCGACAGTTCGGTGGAGGAGACCCTTAAGATGCTCGAATCAGCCCTGCCTCTTGTTGAAGATGCGTCGGCCGGCGTCAGGGGTTACAGGGACAGATATGATTTTGAACCCGGGAGGCTCGATGCCGTTGAGGAGAGGCTTGAACTTATCAGGAAGCTCATAAAAAAATATGGCGCTGACATAGAGGCGGTCCTGCGATATCGTGACGAGGCAGAAAAAGAGCTAACAGCCCTTGAATCAACAGACGAGAGGCTGGCCTCATCAGAGAAGGCCCTTGAGGAAAAAGAAGAAGAACTCAT
>JACRHE010000007.1 GCA_016217695.1 Nitrospirota bacterium
AAAGTCCTGTGAAACTATAATTGCCTAAGGCGTCTGCAGTCGCAGTCTTTGCCGCTGAGCCGGACAAGGTCATTGTTGCCCCGCTTCCGCCAGTGACCGTGCCGCTGATTGCATACGTTATCAGCGTGGCAGTGAAGGCCGGCACTGTCGCATCTGCAGCTGAGATCGTGACCGTTTGATATGCAGATACGGTATACCCCGCCGTGGCAGCAGCCACCATATATGTCCCCGCGGGAAGTCCCTGAATGGTGAAGCTGCCGTCGGCAATGGTCGTCACCGATCTTATTGGCGTGGCCCCCAATTTCGCCGTCACAGTCGCCCCGCTCAGTCCGATCGAACCGGACATCACCGAGCCCTTTATGGAGTAGGTAGCAAAGTTGACACCGGCCACAGAGGCATTGCTGACAGTGACTGGTTTGTTCGCTGGTGTAAATGCATACCCTGCCAGAGTCGGCGTTACCGTATATACGGTCGCGCTTGGCGCAACACTGCTGATGGTATACGTGCCGTCTGCAGCGGTGATTGCTGACAGTGCTGTACCACTGACGCTGACCTTCACTCCACCCAGTCCCACTGTTCCGGAAGTTACCTTGCCTGTGATCGGGTAAGTGATAAGCGTGGCAGAGAATGCAGGCACTGTCGCATCCGCAGTGGAAAGCATCACTGACTGGGCAGCAGAAACAGTGTACCCGGCCTTGGTGGCTGTTACGGTGTAAGTGCCCGGCACGAGTGCTGGGATGGTAAAGGAGCCGTCGGCACCGGTTGTCACAGGTGTTGTTGCCATAGTGCCTGCAGTCGCAGTCATAGAGGCCCCGCTAAGGCCGATTGTCCCTAATTTCACTGAGCCCTTGATCGCATATGTGATCAGGGTCGCGCTGAAGTTCTTCCCTGTCACGTTGGCGCCGGATACTGCTACCGCCTGGCTTGCTGGTGCCATCGTATACCCTGTCTTGGCTGCTGTCACTGTATAACTTCCAGCTAGCAATCCTGTAAAGCTGTAGTTGCCTGCGGCATCCGCTGTCGTCGTCTTTGCTGCTGCACCTGAGAGGGTCACTGTTGCTCCACCCCCGCCAGTCACTGTGCCGCTGATTGCATACGTTATCAGCGTGGCAGTGAAGTTCTTCCCTGTCACATTAGCGCCGGATACTGCTACAGCCTGGCTAGCTGGTGCCATCGCATACCCTGTCTTGGCTGCTGTCACTGTATAACTTCCAGCTAGCAATCCTGTAAAGCTGTAGTTGCCTGCGGCATCCGCTGTCGCTGTCTTTGACGCTGAGCCGGACAGGGTCATTGTTGCCCCGCTTCCACCAGTCACTGTGCCGCTGATTGCATACGTTATCGGCGTTGCAGTGAAGTCCTTACCTGTCACATTAGCGCTTGCCACTGTTACAGCCTGACTCGCAGGAGCCATCGTATACCCTGCCAAAACTGCTGTCACTGTATAGGTCCCGTTAGTTATCCCTCCGCCGATAATATAGCTTCCATCCGTACCAGTCGTTGCAGTCTTCGCTGTCGTAGTCCCAGACAGAGTCGCGGTCACAGTTACTCCGCTTAAAGGCGTTGTTCCTGACATCACCTTGCCCGTTATGCTTATGGACGTCGCCTTAAGGTTAACACTCAAATTGTTTGTATTTACTGTCACTGGATTAGTCAACGGGCTGTCAATAACAACTCTATAGCCCGCTTTTGATCCACTAATATAATAAATACCTTCCTCGATCTGGCTGAAAGCATAGCCTCCCAAACTATCAGTTATCATTTTTTTCACAACGTTCCCCATACTTAAAGTCACTTCCGTACCACTCACAGGCGAGGTGCCCTCAGTCACTGTCCCCTTAATATCGTAATAAGGAGTAGCATAAAAGTACGGGCCAGATGTTGATGGGCCTGCAGGAGCAACCGATTGACTAACCGGCTTCATATTAAAGCCGCTCTTGCTGGCTGAGACGGTGTAGTTGATGCCCGTAGTAACATTGCTAAAGACATAAGCTCCGTTTGAGTCGGTCATAGTTGTTAAGGAGACACTTCCTCCACCCGAAAGTGTCACGGTCACTCCTTCAAGGGGCCCTTGACTTGCTCCCACCGGATGGGAAACCATTACACTGCCTGTGAGCCTGGGTTTCACGACAATGTTTTCTACGTAAACAGTCGGCGAGGCATTTCCACCGGCCCCGGTCATAGTAATTGATTTACGTTCAGGTTCAAAAGAGTAGCCTGCTTTCGTAAACACTGCCGCATAATCACCAGGAAAAAGATTTTTGAAATAACACATTCCATCTGCATTTGATTTTTGATTAACAGACGCAGTTCCGGTGAGCGAACAATCAACATCGGCCAATGGAACACCAACCGATGATGCGATTCTGAAATTGAGTGTCAGCAGATTTGCCAGAAAATCGACAACATGCTCTGTAGAGCCCATGAATCCGATCCAGCCGGCTTCTGTTGTAGTTGCATTAATATTACCTGTAGCAGTTACCTTATAGACGGATGTACCGGTGAGCCAGCTAAAACTATATTTGCCTTCGGCATCCGTAGTGGTCGTCATGGAGGTCGGACCACCATCGAGTTTCATAGTCAGCCCGAATATTGGATCACCACTGCTCGTAGCCACTCTGCCCCGAATAATAAAGTTAATCTTGCTTGCTGTAATATCGGGCGCTGTGACATCCCTGTCTATCACATCAATGTTCTGATCTCCAGGCGCAAAGGTATAGGCTAAAGACATGGGGGTAATACGCAGACTGCCCTTTTCGGTAGTAGAAAAAGAATATATGCCACTTGCATCAGTCTTACTATGATAAACCTCACCGCCTGTCACAAGCGACACGTCAATTCCACTTAGCGGAGATTGATTATGCAATATCCTGCCGGAAATATTCAGAGGGCTATTGCTTGCGATGTAATCAGCATTTTTCCTTTCCGTCCCAGTTGGCTCAGAAGAACTAAACTCAATTCTGTCAGTGCCCAACTTGGACGTAATAATATAACCCTGTTTCTTTACGGAAAGAAGGTAGGCTTGATAGCCCTGGACAGTGAGCGAATAATACCCCTGGCTGTCCGTAACAGTCGCGGCTGCCTTGGCAGAAGTTGTCTCTTCCATAGCTTCAATTGTTACCCCGCCGAGACCTGTCGAGCCTGATGTAACCCTGCCGGAAATCTTATAGCTGTTCGCGGCAGCGGTAAAATTGACATCCGTCATATTTGTAAAAAAATCGATCGTTATCCTAGCCGGGGCATAGTTATATTTTATATATCCGGCCGGTGAATATAAGCCCAAGACTTCAATAGCATAGCGATCAATAAAGTTTGAGGTTAAGCCCGTAAATGAGTAGTTTCCTGAACTGTCGGTCTTCGCATAGGCGTAAATGAACCCTGTCCCGTTGTTCCTGATTTGAAGATCAACACCTGAAACCCCTGTCGTATTGTTGAACAGAACCTTACCAGAGACTGATGCAGGTATATTGCTGCCGTCAAAATCTATCCCACCTACATCCTGCATTGCAATATTCACTTCTCTTTTTGCCGGAAGAAAGCTGTAAGTTGATCCCTGGATATATGTACTCGTCTTCGCATCCCAACTTGCACCCACAACTCCACATAGAACATTCGATCCAGCAGAATTGTAGATAGCATAACTTCCGTCGCTATTTGTTTGAGCATATGAATAGCTGGTTAGGGTATTTTTATCGCGGCAAATAACCGTAAGTCCCCCTTGACCTATACCATTGATCTTGACCTTGCCCGAGATTGTATATGCCTCTGCCTGACCCGCCAAACCAAACGATAACATAAGCGCTAACATAAGCCCCGCCATTGTGGCCACGACGTATTTTCCTGCTGTAAATCCCGTCATCTTCTTCCTCCCCCTTGATCCCGTCATGATTTTTATAATAGCCTCAAAGCCCTTCAGAGCCTTTCTCTCCATCCTCTCAGAACTCATACCCCCCCCTTTTTTTTAAGAAATCATTTTCCTTCCCCATATTTTTTACCTGAAGGCATCTCTCCAATCCGTAGAAGTTACAGGGCCTTCGAGTGTTATTGATCTAATTTGAACTTTACAAGTAAACGGCGAATCTGCCCAGGCATGGATCTTAAATGTGAGCCTCCTCGCGCCTGCCGCAGGCCGCTCATTCATGGTATACGCGCGATGCTGATCAGGCGAGCAGGAAGAGCCCTCAGCATCATATACTTTAAAGAACCAACCCTCTTTCATATCTCTGCCGTCAAACAAGACAAAGTCACATCGTCCCCCAAAATAGGCGCCTACCTTGCCGGAGGCCTCTATAGACAGAGATGAACCGCCTGACATAAGACAAGAAGAATTTGCGTCGCCCTGATTTGACGCAAAAATGAATCCCTGCGTATTTGCAAACTCCATTGCTTCACCGGGATTAATGACGAAATCCCCTCGCGTTTTCAAATTAATCGTATCGCTGACAACATTTGAAGTGCCGCCTGTAGAGGAGTCCTTCAGCTGAAAGTAAACCGTCTTTGGCCCATCTCCTGTAGTCAGTCCAAAAGCAGGGGCAGAGATGACAACACCAAAGGCATTCCATTCGGCGTTTAGAAAGTCGGACCTCTCGCTCGCCCGGTAATGTGTCGGCATGGAACCAGCTGCCGTATTAAAGTTCAGAGCAACGGATTGAGTTGTTGTATCTGCTGCGTCACTGTTGATCTTGAAATATGATATCTGAGGAGCGCGGAGCTTAAATGATGCGGTCACTGTGCAGCCCGCTGTAACAGGCCCTGTTGTATAGGTGCCGCCGCTTAAGGTCCCATTACAGCCGGTCACGCTCAATATCGCATGATCAGCGTTCGGAGTCACTGTGAGCTGCTTGGTTGTGCCTGAATTAACGAACACATTCCCTGACGGATATATTATCCCTCCGGTTCCTGCATTTGCCGTAACCGTATATGCCGCTGTGGGAGTAAGGGTTGGAGTGATAGTGGGACTGACAGTAATGACAGGCGCAAATGTCGCTGATACGGAACAATCGGTCAGGACCTGGCCGGTTGTAAAGATGTTGCCTGAGAGCTTGCCCCCGCAGCCGGTGACTCCGGATATGTAATACCCGGCAGCCGGTGTGATAGTGAGCTGCTGGACAGCTCCAGGTTTTACAGTAACGGTACCGAAAGGAGAAATGGTCCCTCCCTTGGCTGCTATTACATTGATGGTCGCCCCTTCCGCTGGACCTATGGAAATAATAACCGCCATTGCCAAAAGCAAAACTGATGTGAACAGCTGTCTCTTAATCATATTCTCCTTCCTATCCCGCTATGATTTGTACAATCGTCTCAAACGCCTTAAGCGCCTTATTCGAATCTTTAGCCCCCATCTTCCTGCCTTCGAACCCTTTCAGTATCCCAAGGGCATCCATTACTCCCTTTGGCAGGCCTGCATCCTTAAGCATGGATAGGAAATATCCTGCGTAATTATATTTTCCGATATGCTCGATCCCTGCACTGACATCAGCCTCCTTATCAGCTGAAAGGATCAGCAACGAAACCTCTGCCCACTCTCCGAAACTGATGAAGTCGGACATCTTCATCTTTGCTGCCTCTTCATGCAGATCTTTACTGATCGCACTCAGGGTCTCAAAAGACGGCCTTTCCCCCTTGCTGACGGATGCGTTGATGCTCTTTGTCCTGTCAATCAAAGAAGGAGAAAGACCCAGTCCTGACAAAGCACTTGCCAGATCATCAAGTACTGCAGAACCCGTCTTCATCTGCCCTGCCCTGACTAACGCCTCAAGGTCTGCAAGCAGAACCCCGATTCTGAAATATGAACCTTCCTTAGACGCTGTTCCTGTAAAGCCATAGGCTGTCATGGCATGCTTTCTTATCTTCGAGGCCACCATCTCGGGCTTCATGGATTTTGAGGCCTGCTCCATCATCTCCCCTGAAGGCTCTGGTTTGGCGCGCTCGATATCCAGAGTCCGCCGCTCTATATCCATCTGCCTTGATCCTTTTCCCTCAAAACCATGAGCTGAGGGGACAATTAATAAGCCAATAAAGAGAAGTGAAACAATCTTCCTGTTCATCATTTTGCTACCTCCTGTATTAATAGACGGACAGAGCAAAAAATTTATCACTTATAAATAATTTCAGCCTCACCCTTTTTCCTTCTGAAAATAGACTATCTTTGCTATTCTGCCGTCGATTATATCAACTGCAAAGGTCTGATAGACAAAGGTTGAACCCCGGACATTGACGATCACCGTTTCAGGATCTCCGAACCTTGCCTTAAAATCTTCACCCGACATGCGCTCATCAAACCTTCTCTCTACTATCTCGATGCTGTAATCGAGCGCCAGGATCCTATTGCCGCCATGCTCAATGATCTCGCCGCTCAGCTCACCGAGGTTGAACTCCTTCTTCCTGGCGCCCTTCAAATCCGCTGCAGTCTTTGAGTCCATATCACCAAGACGCACCGGCGAGGACATAGACCCGACAGGCCGCGAGACTTTTTCCTGGTCAGCCCTGATCTTGAGCCTCTCCCGCACAGCATCGGCATGGGGGCCGGTCCTTTCAATATTCAGAAATCCCTGCCATGCCTCGTCAGCTGAAGAGGTCCGGCCGGATTCAGAGAGGATGGCAGCCTTGTTGTAAAGCGCCTGCCCGTTGGACGAGGACCTGTTCAAAAGGGACTGAATAAGGGCCAAGGCAGTCTCAGCGGTGCTGATGCCGCTTGACCTTCCAAAAAGAAACAGGGCTATCGCCTTATTATTGAGGGCAGGTTCATCTTCCGGAGCGATCTTCAATACCTCATCAATGACAGAGAGGGCCTTTGCATATTCTCCTGCCATGATAAGGGCCGAGGAGAGATTGATCCGCGCCGGAAGATAGCCCGAGTCCATTCTGGCTGCAGCCTCCAGATTGCTGATAGCCCGTGCAATGTCATTCCTGTAAGCCTCCTTCTGAAAGCATTGGTGCTCCTCCTGCCTGTCGCCCCTGAGCCTGAATTTTCTGCCGAGGGTTTCCGAATCGAGCAAAGTGGAGAGCCGGAATTTCTGTACGAGCGACTTATCACAGATGGCCAGTGTCCTCATGGCCTGCTGAAAATAGCTAAATCCTATGTTGCCGAGCACCTCCCGGCCAGGGAACTTCTCCCTGAACGCCTCAAGGAACTTTACAGCCTCATAGTGCCTGCCTATCTGAAGCAGCCTGACACCGAAGTCAAAGTAGTCGAGGTCCTCTGCGACCGCCGCAAGCTGGGACCTCAGAAAAGTCGCGCGCTCAGGCGCAGACGGATGGCTCTCGTCATGGTAGGAGATCCTGCCGGTCACCTGTGAAACCCATTCCTCAAAGAAGTTCGTTCCGTCATTGTCTATGATGGCCCTGGGTTCGTAGCCTGCCATGACCATATAGACTACTCCGTATGAGTCTGCCTGCAGCTCCTTTGTTCTGGCAAATGACCGGGATGCGCTATCTCCGGGCAGCGCATCGCCTGTCCTGACCAGGTGATCCATCAGGGCGTTTTTGACACCGGCCTCATCGGAAAAGGTCCTGACAGCAGAAAAGGCAGCCATATGCCAGAAATCGTCCTTTGCAAGGTGGGAAAGTTCATGTCCGAGGATAAAGGCGAGTCTTGAGTCACCTTTTTCCTCATTGACACCCCGGTAACAGAGCCGAACGGCCTCGTTTGTCAGCACAACGCTGCCGTCTCTCAGCGCTATTGCCCAGGGATCTGCCTTTGCCCTGATTACAACAAGTCTCGGAAGCCTGTTGCTCTTCTTGTCAGCTGCAGCGCTGACACGTCTGAATATGGAATCGGCCCTTGCAACAAGAGGATCTTCTGAGGCGGTAACAGCGGAATAGTTCGAAACCCACCAGGAGGCATGACCCTTGGGGTCGTCAGAGGCAAATACGATCGGCGCAACAATTAAAAGGATTACAACAGATAAGACAGCCCCTCTCACAATCACAACCTCCCCCTTCAGATAGAAACTTACTCCATTAACAGAATAAGATTCTCAAACTCCCGCTCAAGTCTTTTAGATATATGCGGTTGCGCCTCTTTTTTGTCTGCAATGCTCTTAATCTTCTTTAGTGAAGCCCCGGCTCCCACAGGGATGCTTTTTTTTGCTACAGATTCAATGATATATTTCCCGCCATTATAATAAGCCAAGAAATCCCTTTTTTCAATGGCAGCAGCAAGCCTTCCTCCCTCAGCCCACGAGCCAAAGGCAGCCATATCCGGCAGAGACTTCCCTTTAAGATATTTCTCTATCTCCCTGCTGATACCAATGAACTTTTCGGTGGGGCTGTTCTGCCCGACACCTTCGAGTGCAGCCTTACATGATGCTATCGGCGCAGAAGCATCTTCCAAAGATTCAAGTAATGCAACAAGTGAATTCAGAAAGACAAGCGATTTCTCCCTGTCGCCGGCCCTGAGCGATAACTCAAGATCTGTAAGAACCACGCCCGCACGAAAGGCAGCTTTCTCTGCCTGTCCAGTTGAAATGAAGCCGTAAGAGGCGCTCTTTTCCGTTTTCATGGATTTGATCAGAGGAGCAGCAGTTTCCCTGGTGAAAAGCTGCGAGGCTATCTCGCCTGCTGAAGGCCTCTGAACTTCTTTTCTGGCTACTGCCTCATTTTTCAGGGCATCCGGCGCGTTATCGCTCCGTGGCTTTATTTGCCCAGGCTGTGCGATAACAGGCATATCCTTTTGCTGCCTCTGTACCGGAACAGGATTTCTATACATGACAAAGACAAGCAGCCCCGCCGCAACCGCAACAGGCATAGCATAATAGAACAATCGTCGCGGCTGCCCTGACGCATTAAGCTTCATATCCTCCTGAAGGTCCACGGCTTCCCTCAGTATGCTCCGGCAGGAGTCACATGCTGCAAGATGTTCCATCATTTTTTCCCGCTCCGTATCAGTCTTATCTATAAACATTGCTATCTCTTCGTCAGTGAGGCATTTTCCTTCAGACCTTTCGTTCGCTATATTCCTCACTATGACTCTCCCGATCATCTCATCCTGCTCTGTTAGACGGACATCATTCTTTTTTTTATCCTGCACTGTCAGCTCCTCATTAGCTTATTCGATGCTATCAAGCAGATCCCTTGCATCATTCATTGACATGCCTTTCGAAAGAATCCCCTCTTTGAATATGTTGATGATTGCCTTCAGACGCCTCTCGACACGATTGCGGTCGATACCGAGCATCCTGGCAATCCCTGACACCGGCAGGTCATCCTCAAACCTCAGCTTCAGCATAAGCCGATCCTCGGCACTCATAGAGCGGCGTATCTCCTCAAGAAGCATTTCCAACTTCTCCCTTAGTTCAGCTGCAGCTCTCTCAATGAGCATCTGATCAGGGCTGTCCTGCGTGGTGGACATATGTTCAAGAGGTGCTTCTCCGGCATCGGTCAAACGCTGAGACGTCCTGGAGGGCAGGCTCCGGGCCATTGCGTGCAATTCATCTCTGGTAATGGAAAAATGATGGTTTGTGGTCAGAATATGGAACGCTTCATCAATCGTATAATGATCCTTGCCGAGAAGCTCTTCCAACTTAACCGCAACTGTACCGATCTTTTTTGCCTGCTCAGATGGCCTCCATCTTCCGGCATTCTTCCTGACATGGTCAATAAAGATTCTCGCAATAACGGTATGGAGATAGGTCTTGAAGCTGCTCTTATTTCTGAAGCTTCTTATAATCTGGTAATCATTTTCTATCAGTCTGCAGATTATATAGGAGGACAGCTCCTCGCATTCACTGCGCATTATGCCGTGCCGGCCGCATAGCGCCCTGATTGCCGCTTCGATATGTTTGAGGTTTTCCTCAAAAAAAACGGCAGGTTCCATTAACAGATAGGATAACACAAACAGGTCGGCTTCCCGGACCAAAATAACCCTCTGGCCGGAACCCGGAGCCATAATGACCGAAAACAATTGACCTCATCCCCTTCAAAAACTAAAATAGCCTTAATGCCGCATGCCGCCATAAATAAACCGGTCGTGCTTATCTTCCTTCTCTCCGCAATGTTTTTCGCCGTTGCCCCATCTTTGCATGCGTCGGAAACAACCGCTGATGAATACTCGACTCAATGCAGGCAGTTCATGAAAGACGGTCGATTCGAACAGGCTATAAAGGCAGGGACAGAGGCCTCACGCCTTTATGGCGAAAAAGGAAACAAAAAGATGCAGGCTGATGCCCTCATCCAGACATCCAGGGCATATCAGTTTATGGGAAAGCATATCAGGGCAATAGAAAATCTGAAACATGCCCTCATGCTCGCGCAGCATGCAGAAGACGACGCGCTGACAGCATCAATTCAACTCCTGATGGCTGACTCGCACATCTCCCTTGAGCGGACTGCTGCTGCAGAAGGCTTTCTGAAGGAGGCCTTTTCCTCTGTGAGGAAGGGAACTGATTCCACATCTCTTATTCCTTTCCTCTTTAATTCTCAGGGCAATCTCTATTTTGCAAGGAAGATGCCCGGTGACGCTGCAGATTCTTATAGGACAGCGATCTCCGCAGCTGAAAAAACCGGCCTGCACCTAATGTCTGTCAAGTCTGCAGTCAATCTTGCAAAGGTATTATACCTTCAGAATAAGCGGGAGGAAGCCTCCGGCATGCTTGAGGCTTCCATGGAAAATATCCGCCGGCTCCCTGATTCCTATGAAAAGGGATTTATGCTGATTGAAATCGCCATGCTTTACCATCGCCTGCCCCCGGAAATGCCCGCACCGGATAGAGAGAAGACTGAAGAGATAGTCCAAAATTTATTAATGGATGCCCGATCTCTCGCCGGAAAGATGCAGAATAACCGCCTGGCCTCTTTTGCCTTCGGTTATCTCGGCAAGATAAACGAAGAGATGGGGAGATACGAAAAGGCCATAGACTTCACACGACAGGCAATCTTTCATGCCCAGGAAGCAAATTCCCGGGAGAACATCTATCTCTGGCAGTGGCAGGAGGGAAGACTTTTCAGAAAATTAGGGAGACCGGATGAGGCCCTTGATTTATACAGAAGCGCATTCCGCTCGCTTCAGTCAATGCGCTCCGAGATTGCTCCTGAATGTCTTACGCTGAATCAACTTTCCTACGGCGAAGTCATCGAACCCCTGTATACCGGCCTTATGGACCTGATTCTCCGTCGCGCCGCAGGCCAGACGGACAAGAGTAAGACAGAAGCCCTGCTTCTTGAGGCGATAGATATCATTGAAGCCCTGAATGTAGCGGAATTGCAGGATTTTTTTCAAGACGCATGTCTTGCATCCAGACGGCCGATAAAAAAGGTCACCGGCATCAGCGACAAAAAGACAGCGGTGATATATCCTATTGCGCTCTCTGAACGACTTGAGCTTCTTGTATCCCTGCCTGGGGAGATAAAACAGGTCTCTGTGCCGATAAGTTCAGTCGCATTGGCAAGCGAGGCAAGGCAATTGCGCAGATATCTTGAAGACAGAACGAAGAAGGCATACCTTACCCATGCAAGAAAGCTTCATGACTGGATTGTCCGTCCCATTGAAGATGATCTCCTCTCAAAGGGAATTGAAACGACTATCTTTATCCCATCAGGGAGTCTGCGTTCCATTCCTTTTTCTGCACTCTATGACGGCAAGCAGTTTCTCATAAGAAAATTTGCGGTGGCTGTTGCCCAGGGATATTCTCTCATAGACGATCATAGATTCGAGAAACAGTCGGCCACGGTATTGTCCGCCGGGATTACAGAGTCTGTCAGTGGATATGCCGCACTTGAGAACGTCTCGACAGAACTTGAAACAATACATGAGCTTTTCAAAGGCATGAGACTGAAAAATAAGGATTTCATTCAGTCCAGACTTGAAACGGAGCTTGAGGCGGGCAGATATTCTATTGTGCACCTGGCAACTCACGGAGAATTCGGAGATACTCCTGAAAATACGTTTCTCCTCACCTGGGATGGCAGGCTGACCATGGACAGCATAGAGAAGATAATGATGCCCAACAGGATAAGAAAGAACCCTATTGAGCTTCTGGTTTTCAGCGCGTGTCAGACAGCCAAAGGCAATGACCGCGCAGCACTTGGTCTGGCCGGAATCTCGGTAAAGGCAGGTGTAAAAAGCGCCCTGGCTACGCTTTGGAGCGTTGACGATGAAGCAACATACCAGCTAATAACAGAATTCTATCGTCAGATGAAAGACCCCTCCACATCAAAGGCCAAAGCCCTGCAGCAGGCACAGCTGAAAGTGCTCTACGAGCTTAACTACAGACATCCCTTCTACTGGTCGCCCTTTTTGTTAATCGGCAACTGGCTCTGAAGAATCCGTCAGTTGCGAAATGCTTTCCGGGCCTCTCAGGCCCGCAAAATCGTCTTACACCTGTTAACCCACATCATTCATAAATTTTGCGGACATTCCGAAAAAAGCTTCTCGTCAGACCGGGACATGCCTTCATATGATTTTGCACTGTGTGCCCTGATTAATCCCGAGAGAATTCCGATAACTTGCGCTTACGAAAAGTTTTTGAGGCGATAGCCGTAAAATAATCGTTGTTTCCCGAATATAATGGGTTAGGTCTATTTTGTCAAGGCAACCGATTCAGGGCTCATGGACGAAGTTAGCAGTTGCGGCGTGTCGGTCGAGTGAGGGTCATGGCACGTTGTGCAGGCAATTCCCTTTGCCTGCATATGCGCCGGGTTTTTTCCTGATGAAAAGCGGTTCGCATCATGACAATTGAAGCAAAGCTCCGGCTGAGCCGAAACAAGGAGCTTTACGTCTTTTGACGAATGAGGATTGTGGCAGCTGGTGCAGCCCAGGGCAAGGGCATCATGGACGGTCTTCTTCATAAACCTGGACTTGTCGTGGCAGTCATAGCAGAAATCAGGCTGCCTAGAGGAAAGTCCCCTCGGACGCCTGTTTGTCGTTTTATGCGGCAGTCTCGAAGCGTCAATTGCACTGTGGCAGGAGGTACAGCCCATTGAAATCGCCGCATGAACTGTCTGCCCCCTTGAAAGTGCTTCGTGACATCCGATGCACTCTGTTTCCTCTGCAGAGACTATATCAGCCTTCAGCATAAGAACAGAAAAAAAGAAGGACAATACAATATAAGAAAGAACAGATGAATATCTGAAAGATTTATTTGAAAGCACTTTGCTCCCTCCTGATATTTGATCATACCCCATTTGATTATTCCCCATGGCTGCTTTTTCCTCCCAAAAAAAAAACCATACCTGCAAGGCATGGTCTGTCGTTTCTAAATCTTCGGCAGACCTGCTATCCTGACCCTTTCGGGTTTTAGACCAGTATCTTTGCGCCCTATCTTTTCAGATAGTTTGCCTTTATCGTTAGCTCATTAAAAATATATGAAGCAATATCCTTTTGTCAAGGATTTCGGGCTATACCTTTATATGCAGCAAAGGCACCCCCAGCCTTTGCCGGCGGTTTTCCCCCCTGAGCAGCTCCGTCATTCTCTCAGGGACATCTCCCCTGTCTCCCTCATGTCGGGCCTGAAGCTTTGTAGGCAGGCTTGCAGCATGATGCACGGTATATTTTCCGAACTTTTCAGACAGCCTGTCTACGGCCTTGTACACCTTTGACATCTTCTCTATCTTTGTACTGTCGTCAAACAGGGTATACTGGACCGATGCCATAGGCATAAGACCGGCAAGTACAACACCTGTCTGGCGATAGCTGCTGCGTGGATCAAAGAGCTGATCAAAACCCCGCTGTAATGGTTCGAAGAGATCAAGAGGATAGGAGGTTGGACGGCTCACCTTTATTTCCACTCCATAGTCCCTGAACTCCTGGGTCCTTAGAAAGACCATCAGACGGGTAGCCCCCAGGTTATAACGCCGCGCCTTGAGGCAGGCATTCTCCAGATTCCTGGCAAGCTGGGCATAAATAAATGTCTTATCATTAGACGGGGGGGTAAAGGTCCTTGTCTTGCTTATGGACTGATAGCTGCCCTTTGCTTCAGTGACAACAGGATAAACGCTCCTTCCGTTGAGCTCATGCCAGATCTCGTGATAGGGTTTCGAAAGGTGTTCCTGTATGAACCTTTCGTCCTTTTTTGCAAATTCCAGCGCAGTATCAATCCGGAATTTTCTGAGAAAAGCCGCGGTATTAGGTCCTATCCCCCATAACTTCTCCACCGGAAGCCTGCAGAGAAAAATATGTATATCCCTGCCGGGTATCAGGGTAAGCCCGTGAGGTTTATTGTGCTTTGAACCTATCTTTGCCAGGACCTTCGAGAGGCTGACTCCGACCGAGACCGTAATCCCCAACTCAGTCTCAACCGCTGTCTGCATCTGTTCGGCTATCATTCCGTAAGGACCATGAAAGCTCCTTCTGAGTCCTGTCAGGTCAACAAACGCCTCATCTATCGAATATTCCTCCACATCCGGAGAGAAGCGCCTGAGTATCTCGAACATCCTGACAGAAAAAAGGCTGTACGTCTCATAATCGGAAGGCATGATGACTGCATCAGGACAGACCTTCTTGACCTCAAAGAGCCGCATCCCCCTTTTTACGCCCTTTGCCTTTGCCTCATAACTGGCGGCAGCCACAATCCCCCGCTCCTTTCCTGTTATCACAGGCCTTCCCTTAAGCTCAGGGTGGATCGCCTGTTCGCAGGATGCAAAAAAGGCATCGGCGTCCAGATGGAGGATCGCCTGCGGCCAGGAATGTATTGTTAAAGGTGGAGTGGTCATGGGATATTTCCGGCGGGGGTAATATTTCCGGGATTGTCTTCGTCCTCGTCCCATTTTGCCGGGTTTTCGATAATGTATTTGCGAATGCGATCCAATTCTTTTTCATTGCGGATGATATGCTCGTAATAATTGCGCTGCCAGAATCTGCCGTTAAATGGCAGCCAATTATTCTGTTTGACACCATTTCGATATTCAGCGGTGGTAAATGATTTGAAACGATGTACAACATCCGGCAATGATAACCCTGTAGGGGCAACCCCCT
>JACRHE010000063.1 GCA_016217695.1 Nitrospirota bacterium
CCCTTCATCTTCATGAAATGGAGCCCTTTGAGAATGGATTCCCTTGAGCAGGGATTTCGCGAGCCACCACCCGGAAGGCAAATGAGGTCCGACAGGCTGCCGTCGGAGTGGATATGGGTTGAAAATATGCCCCTTTTCTCCTTCGTAGCCTCGATGACAACAGCACCTGCGCCATCACCGAAAAGTATGCAGGTAGTCCTGTCCTGCCAGTCGGTAAACTTAGAGAGCACCTCGGTGCCGACAAGCAGTATCCTGTTATGCATACCTGACCTGATAAGTCCGTTAGCTACGTGGAGGCCGTAGACGAAGCCGGAACACGCGGCATTGAGGTCAAAGGCGGCTACGCCCTTTGCCCCGAGCCTGTTCTGAAGTATGCATGCCGTAGAAGGGGAGGGCATATCTCCTGTAATGGTAGCGACGATTATAAGATCTATGTCCTTTGGCTTGAGATGAGCCCTTTTGAGGGCTGTCACTGCAGCCTCAAAGGCGAGGTCGGAGGCGGCCTGATTTCCGGCGGCGATTCTCCTCTCCCTTATCCCGGTCCTCTCCAATATCCAGTCGTCGGAAGTATCCACGATCTTCTCCAGATCATGATTTGTGATTACGCCTTCCGGCAGATAGGAACCGGTGGATATGATCCTGCTCCTCAGCATGCTCATGTCCTCCTGAAATGCGGATCGCTTTTTATTTCAGCTGCTATCGCCTCGTATACACGCTTTGATGCGTAGTCCGCTGCAACCCTGAGGGCATTTTTGATCGCCTTGGAGGAGGACCTCCCATGACTTATAATGCTTGTTCCGTTTATGCCGAGCAGGGGAGCACCTCCGTACTCGTCATAGTCAGTCTTTTTCTTGAAGTTCCTTATCGCAGGTTTCAGCAACATATAGGCGATCCTTCCGGTAGAAACAGATGTTATCTCGCGTTTCAGCATCTTCAGGATGGTCTCGGCAAGGCCCTCGCTGATCTTAAGGGCTATATTGCCCGTGAATCCGTCGCAGACAACGACGTCTGCCCTGCCGGTGAATATGTCTTTTCCCTCAACATTGCCGGTGAAGTTAAGCCTCGTCTCTTTCAGCAGCTTGAAGGCCTCCTTAGTGAGCTCGTTACCCTTGATGTCCTCTTCCCCGATGCTGAGGAGGGCGACCTTCGGCGCAGCCCTTCCGAGAATCAGCCTGCAGTACGTGCTCCCCATAATGGCAAACTGGAGAAGGTTCAGCGGCTTGCAGTCGACGTTTGCACCTACGTCGAGCATAAGAAAATTGTCCTTTATCGTGGGCATGAGGGTAGCAATTGCAGGCCGGTCAACACCCTCGGACTTGCCGAGCATCAGGAGGGATGTCGCCATCACGACCCCCGAGTGTCCGGCACTTACAAATGCGTCGGCCGCGCCTGACTTGACCAGGCCTATCCCGATGCGTATCGATGAGTCTTTCTTTTTCCTGATGGCGAGGGAGGGAGATTCGTGCATCTCGACTACCTGAGAGGCGTGTGTTATGGAAATGCGGCCTTGATCGTAGCGTCTGGAGCTGAGCCCGGACTTTATCCTGTCCTCATCTCCGACAAGTATTACGTCGATGTCGTCATGCTCTTTGATGGTCTCTAATGCTCCCTCAATGTTTACTGAGGGAGCATGATCTCCTCCCATAGCATCAAGAGCAATCTTCATCCTTATTTTTCGACTACTTCAAGTACTTTGTTGCCGTTATAGGAACCGCAACTGGGGCATGCCCTGTGAGGAAGCTTAAGTTCCTTGCATTCAGGACACTGGCCGAGATTCGGCGACTGACCTTTCCAGTTCGCCCTTCTCTTGTCTCTTCTTGCCCTGGAATGTCTGTGCGTTGGATTTGCCAATGGTTACTCCTTTCGTTTATCGATAAAATTCTTCAAAATCTCGAAACGGGGATCCGGTTCCCTTGATGTGCATTCGCACGATCCTGTATTGAGGTCGGTTCCGCATTTCGGGCATATGCCCCTGCAATTTTCATCGCAAAGGGACTTCATCTGTTTGTTCAGCAATATCTGCTCTCTCAGCAGTTCCCGGAGATCGAGTTCTTCTCCCCTGTAAAATCCCATGTCCATCTCGTCATCCTTCAATTCGTGCCTTTCCGCACTGATCTCATCTATCGGATGGTAGACGACATTCACCGGGATATCGAGGTTCCTCGTGAAGAGCCTAAGGCACCTGCTGCATTCGAGGCCGATCTCTGCACTCAGCCGTCCGGTGATGCATATTTCCTTATCTCTCTTGTCCAACTCAAGACGGGCCGATACAGGGGAAGACAGAGAGAGGTCCTCATTCGTGATCTTTTCCTCGAAATCAAGGTCTAGGCCCTCGTCGGGAATGTCTGCTATAAGTATCTTCATTTTAAAAGACCGGAATAAAAATGTCATAAAGTATAAAGATTTTTCGGCCCATAAGTCAAGAAAGAGACCGGGAGATTTTGCAGGTTGCACTTTGACCTCCGTATATTATTTAATAGGTGATATGTCTGAGCCGACACCATTAATGAAACAGTATGCAGGCATCAAAGAGAGATATCCTGATGCCATTGTTCTGTTCCGGCTCGGAGATTTCTATGAGATGTTCGGCGAGGACGCGGAGAAGGCATCGAGGATACTTCAGATCGCGTTGACGACCCGTGACAGGGCCAAAGATAACCCTCTGCCCATGTGCGGCGTGCCGTATTTCGCATCCGACTCTTATATAACGCGGTTGATAAAGGCCGGGCATAAGGTGGCTGTATGCGAGCAGATGGAAGACCCGAAAGAGGCAAAAGGCCTCGTCTCGCGGGAGGTTGTCAGGGTAATTACTCCCGGCACGCATACCCCTGAGAATCCGAAGGAAAATACCTATATCGTGAGCCTTTTCCCCTCCGGAGCCAGGCACGGCATCGCCGCAGCCGACATCTCTACAGGAGAGTTTCTTGTCTTTGAGACTGCCGAGAACATCGAGGACGAGGTCAGCAGGTTTGAGCCGAAGGAGATCCTTGTCCCGGAAAGCATCAGAGACAATATACATTATCGGGAGGCATTTACAGGCTTTTACATCTCCAGCGCCGATGACTGGCTCTTTGATTATGCAGAGGCCTACAGGACCCTGCTGAGGCATTTCAGGGTGTCATCCCTTGAAGGATTCGGTTGCGAAGGCCTGACGCCGGCTATCAGCGCTGCAGGCGCCCTGATAGCCTACCTTGAAAACACCCAGCGGGAACTGTCGGGGTTCAAGAAGATCACGGCCCTGAAGCAGAACGTGACACTGTACATGGATGTCGCTACTCAGCGGAATCTTGAACTGACCCATAACCTCAAAGACGGAACCCGGGACGGCTCGCTGCTTTGGGTGCTTGATGAGACCCTGACGCCGATGGGAGGCAGGTTTCTCAGAAACGCAATTGTCCGCCCCCTGACCGATATGGCGGAGATCCGGGGCAGACATGAGGCGGTAGAGTATCTTGTGCAGGACTTTGAACTATTGGAAGACATCAGGACGTCTCTGCGTAAAGTGCAGGACCTGGAACGTCTGGCCTCGAGGGTCTCCTCAGGTTCCGCAAATGCACGCGATCTCGTCGCCATAAAAAACTCTCTTGCCGAGCTTCCCAAACTGAAAAAGCAGCTCCTGTCCGCCAAGGAGCACCATCTGAAATTTCTTGCCGGAGATATTGCTGAATTATCCCTTTTGAGGGATCTCATCGAAAAGGGGATTATGCCGAATCCTCCGCAGACTGTCAGGGAGGGAGGCATTATCCGGGAGCGGCATAACCAGGAGGTTGATGCCCTGAGGGACATATCCTCCAAAGGCAAGGATTTCATAGCCGAGATGGAGCTCAGGGAAAAGAAAAGGACAGGGATATCCTCCCTGAAAATCGGCTATAACAGGATATTCGGCTACTATATCGAGATAACGAAATCAAATCTCGATCTTGTGCCTGATGATTATATCCGGAAGCAGACCCTTGTCGGCAGCGAACGGTTTGTCACTCCAGAACTCAAGGAATACGAGAACAAGGTGCTCGGCTCTGAGGAGAGGCTGAAGAGCCTCGAATATGAGGTCTTTCTGCAGATACTCGACACTGTCAGAGAGGAGGCTGACCTCATGCAAAAGACGGCAAACGCGCTTGCTGTCGTGGATTTTCTTGCCTCGCTTTCTGTCGTTGCCAAACGGCATAACTATGCCAAACCCCAGATGAGCGACGACGGGGTGATCGAGATAACAGATGGGAGGCACCCTGTTCTTGAGCGCGTCATGGCAGGCGGACGCTTTATCCCCAATAGTACCTATCTTGACACTGCAGATCAGCTGCTTCATATCCTCACGGGCCCGAATATGGCCGGCAAGTCCACATACATGAGACAGATAGCTCTTATAGTACTGATGGCCCAGATGGGGAGTTTTGTCCCTGCCACTTCTGCGCATATCGGGCTGGCCGACAGGATTTTCACACGCATAGGGGCCTCTGATTTTTTGACAAAGGGGCAAAGCACCTTTATGGTGGAGATGATCGAGGCAGCGAATATAGTCAACAACGCTACAGCAGGAAGTCTTGTTATTCTTGATGAGGTTGGAAGAGGTACGAGCACCTTTGACGGCATCAGCATCGCCTGGGCGATAGCCGAGCATATCGTCAATAATATAAAGGCCAGAACTCTTTTTGCGACTCATTACAATGAGCTGACCGAACTCGCTCTCACACTTGACGGGGTTAGAAATTACAATGTGTCTGTCAGGGAATGGGGGGATGAGATCATTTTTCTGAGGAAGATCGAGGAAGGTCCTGCCGACAAAAGCTATGGCATACAGGTAGCCAGGCTGGCCGGTATCCCGGAGGCCATTATAGAACGTTCGAAGGAGGTCCTCAACAATCTCGAAAAGGAGGAACTTAACGAGACAGGAACGCCGAAACTGGCCAGCAGGAAGACGAAAAAGAAGAAAGAGCAGCTGGACCTGTTCTCATCAACAACCGACTCTCTCGTCGGAGAAATCCTCAGCCTTGACACTGACAGCCTTACGCCTGAAGAGGCCTTGCTGAAGATTATCGAGCTGAAGAAAAAAATAAAAATTTGATTCCACTGGCGTTTTTTTAATGCTATATTGAGATTGCCTGTCCCTGCTTATCGGGAGGTTTCACAACTTTTTTGACAAAGGAAAAGGGCTGTGATAAGAAAACAAAAACTCGTAAATTCATGCACAGGGGGAAAGATATGAATCCTGATGACCTCAGGTATCACAAGGAACACACATGGGTGAAGGTGAGCGGTAAGAGCGGTATTATCGGCATCACGGATTACGCACAGGACGCCCTCGGTGATATTGTCTATGTCGACCTGCCGGAAGTGGACGCATCTGTCGAGGCCAACAGCGAGATTTCGGAGATTGAATCCACAAAGGCGACTTCTTCCGTTATCTCGCCGGTTAGCGGGCGGGTTGTCAGGGTCAATGAAGAGCTTTCCGAATCTCCGGAGATCATCAATGAGGACCCTTATGGAAAGGGATGGATAGCGGTTATAGAACTTGAAAACCCGTCGGATATCGATGACCTGATGGATTCATCCGAGTACGACAAGTATGTGGAGGAGGAATCCAAGTGAGATTGGTAACCCTCGGCGCCGGCCCCGGCGGTTATGTCGCGGCCATCAAGGCAGCGCAGTTAGGGGCCAGTGTCACTGTTATAGAAGATTTTGAGGTCGGAGGCACATGTCTGAACAGAGGTTGCATTCCCACCAAGGCAATGGTGTCTTCCTCAGATATGCTTGCAAAGGCAAGGAAGCTCGATACCTTCGGCATAGAGCTCAAAGGCGAGGTTACACCTAACTTTTCGAAGATCATCGAAAGGAAGAACAAGATAGTCTCGACCCAGGTGAAAGGGCTCCGGGGACTTTTCAGAAGCCGGGGTATCGCCCTTAAGCAGGGGAGAGGGAGCCTGATTTCACCCAGGGAGATAGAGGTGACATCAGAAGACGGAACCAGGGAAAGGGTCGTGGCTGACAGGATAATCATTGCTACCGGGTCCAGGCCGGCTGAAATACCTGACTTTCCCTTTGACGGTGACAGGATCATTTCGAGCAATGAAGCGCTTAATCTTACGGAAATACCCCGGAGTCTCCTTATCGTGGGGGCCGGGGCCATAGGCTGTGAATTTGCCTGCATATTCCGGGAACTGGGAACTGAAGTTACCATCCTGGAGATGATGCCCCGCGCGCTTGCGACAGAAGATCACGAGGTATCTGAACTGCTTGAAAAGGAACTGAAAAAAAAGAAGATTGTGCTGCATACCGGGGCAAGGGTCGCGAAGGTTGAGATAAGAGACGACGGGGTACACGCATTCCTGGCCGACGGCAGGGAGCTTGTTGCCGAGAAGGTCCTGGTATCAGTGGGCAGGTCGTTCAACAGTGATAATATCGGCCTTGCGTCAACAGGCATAGAAACCGGAAAACGGGGAGAGATCATCGTAAACAACAGGATGCAGACGAGTGTTTCCGGTATCTATGCGGTCGGTGATGTTACCGGGGGCATCCTGCTTGCCCACGTTGCTTCAACAGCAGGACGAGTTGCTGCAGTAAACAGTATGGGCGGAGACGCGGTAATGGATTATTCGGTCGTGCCTGCTGCGATCTTCACATCGCCGGAGATCGCTTCGGTTGGTCTGAGGGAACAGCAGGCAGAGGAACAGGGGGTAAGGGTCAGGACCGGCCGCTTCCAGTTCAGGGCGCTCGGCAAGGCCCATGCGATGGGCGATATCGCGGGTTTTGTCAAGATCATATCCGAGGAGACGACAGACAGGATACTCGGTGGGCATATAGTCGGAGCCCATGCCTCTGACCTTATCCATGAGATTGCACTTGCCGTGAGAAATGGCCTTACGACCCGGGAGCTCGCCGGGACTATACACGCACATCCGACGCTTGCGGAAGGTATCATGGAGGCGGCAGAAGATCTCCATGGAGAGGCGATACATGTTCCCGCGAAATGAGAGCTCACGCTGACTCCAATGGACGGGAAAGAGGGAATCAAAGACTGGGTTTCTGCCTCGCTGAATAATAACGAGCTCCTTTTCTCGGAGCTTGATGTCCTCCTGCGCGCCCTCGACAGGTTTTTCAATCTGGAGAACCTTACCATTTCAAGCGAAGATCTCACTTCGAAAAATTTCTATGATGAGCTGATAACGGCGAGAGACTCGATCCTCCGCGTTCTCGGCATACTGGAAGTCGTTATACCGGAGAGCAGGAAGAACGCTTACTGGTTCCAGAAGTTTGCGGAGACAAAACTGCTGAGCACCCGGAAGCGGGACGACTTCCGTGAGAACCTTTACAAGCAGGACACGCCTGAAAAAGGACTCTATCTCCTTTATGATTCCTTCATCAATCTTAAGGGGGTGATCTCGGATCTTATCCGGACCGGCAATATTTCCTACATGGGGTTTATGAATATCGGTCACATGATCAGCAAGGAGATCAGGGAGAACAGGTTCTTCAATCCCTTCTGCAAGGATCTGAATCCCCAGTTCGACTATATCAGCAATGCGGACATATCCGGGATTGTCAGGTCATTGAAGCAGAAAGAGGTAAAAAAGTACGTCTCGATAATCTATATATATCTTTTCCGGTTTATAAGGTTTATGAGCTTCATAGACATCGCCACATCCCGTTCCGGCTCGCTGAACTCCTCCCTGATCATACTTATACTGCTCAGGGCAGAGATTCGGATGTTCCAGGGATATATAGAGAAGGTCATGAAGAAGATCAGGGACCCTGAACTCGAAATGCTGCTGAAATCGATCGCTTACCAGTTCTCGATGGAAAACCGCAGGGTCTATCTGCAGGAGCTGCGGGACATCCACAGGAAAAAGGCCTCTCCCCATTTCAGGGGGAAGATAGAGAACAGTCACGGGATTCTCAAGAACCTGACGGAGCAGAGCATAGTCCAGCTGACCCATTTCTTTAAACCCGATATAAAAGGGGAGGAGATCTTCTCAAGCTTTGTAACCAGGTTCCAGCAGTCCCTCAGACTGAGGGAGGATATATTCGTTCTTCTGAAGCTTATAGAGCTGCTGTCAGGCAAGGCCGGCAGCCCGCAGGAACGGCTCAGGGTCTTTGAATCCATCAAGAACTATATGTTATATTTTGAGAGTTTTACATTCCGGCTTCTGAGGTACGACGATTACGAGGAGTTCGTTCATTTCTTCAGCGGGATGAACGCGGTGAAGCAGGATACGATTACAGGAGCCGGGTTTCAGAAGGTTATGGAAAGGGTGATCCATTTCAAGATCTATCTGGAGACCACACTTCGCCATATTGCGAACCGTGCGGAATTGAGGGAAACGGAGCTCAACGCGGAAAGGGTTGAGGATCTGCTTAGACAATACATCTGATGTCCTGATACTGCTGCTGAATTCATAAGTCTGAGAGGAGGCTTTCATGGGAGAAATTATCGAAGTACTTGCAAGGGAAATCCTGGATTCGCGGGGAAACCCTACGGTTGAGGTGGATGTATATCTGGACAGCGGTGTTGTCGGAAGGGCCGGCGTTCCGTCAGGGGCTTCAACAGGCAAAAGAGAGGCCCTGGAACTCAGGGACGGAGGGAAGCGCTTTCACGGGAAGGGCGTTCAGAAGGCGATAAAAAATATCTTTGAGGAGATAGCGCCCCGGATACGCGGCGTGGATGCGGCCGATCAGATATATATAGACAACCTGCTCATTGAGCTCGACGGTACCGAAAGCAAAAAAAGGCTCGGGGCCAATGCGATCCTCGGCGTATCACTGGCGGTGTGCAGGGCTGCTGCCAATGAGGCAGGTCTCCCGCTCTACCGGCATATCGGGGGCATCAATGCCAAGGTCCTGCCTGTTCCTATGATGAATATCCTCAACGGCGGCGCACATGCTGACAACAATCTCGACATCCAGGAGTTCATGATCATGCCTGCCGGACTTCCTGATTTTTCTTCGGCATTGAGGGCCGGCGCAGAGATATTCCATACACTTAAGAAGATATTGAAGGGCAGGGGGCTTAACACCGCAGTCGGCGACGAGGGAGGTTTCGCTCCCAGCCTCAAAAGCAACGAGGAGGCGGTCACCCTCATCCTGAAGGCGATAGAAGATTCCGGTTACAAGCCCGGAAAGGACATATATCTTGCACTCGATGTGGCTGCCTCGGAGTTTTTCGAAAACGGGATGTACAGGTTCGAGGGCAAAAAGGTCCCTTATTCCGCGCTTATCGATTATTACGGGAAGATAATCTCGAAGTATCCGGTTGTCTCCATAGAGGACGGCCTCTCAGAAGGTGACTGGAAAGGCTGGGAGGCGATGACAACCGCTCTGGGCAGCAGGGTCCAGTTAGTCGGTGATGACCTCTTTGTGACCAATACCAGGATACTTGCCAAAGGTATTGAAAAGAAGATCGCAAACTCGATCCTCATAAAACTTAACCAGATCGGAACCCTTACCGAGACGCTCGACGCGATCGAGATGGCAAAGACTGCGGGCTATACGACTGTCATCTCTCACCGGTCGGGCGAGACCGAGGATACTACGATCGCCGACCTTGCTGTGGCATGCAATACCGGTTTCATCAAGACAGGCTCTCTTGCCCGGAGCGAACGCGTGGCAAAATACAACAGGCTCCTGTTTATCGAGGAGGAGCTTGCGGATGCGGCATTATACAAGGGGATGAAGGCTTTTTATAATCTGCGAAAATGAGCTCAGATAACCTTCTGCGCAGACAGGTCGTATCCGAGGTCAAGAAGAGGCGGCTCATCTTTTTGACGATAGTGATTCTTAGCTTTGTCTATCTGACCGTAAGCCTCATCTTTGGAGACATGGGGCTCCTCAAATACGGGGAGCTGAGCAGGACAAGGAAGAACCTTGAAACCCAGATCAGCGACATCAGCCTGCAGAATGAAAAGATCAGGGCCCAGATAAAATTATTGAAAGAGGACCCCTTCTACAGGGAAAAGTTTGCGCGGGAGGAGTTTGGCCTGGCAAAACCTGACGAATACATATTCCAGTATGAAAGATAATCAGCTTTACGTAGCTTTCATATGGCATATGCACCAGCCCTTTTATAAGGATCCCATGACCGGTCTTTACCGCCTGCCCTGGGTCAGGCTCCACGGCACCAAGGATTACCTCGATATGCTTGAGATAGTCAGGGATTTCCCCTCGATCAGGCAGAATTTCAATCTCGTTCCCTCCCTGCTGGAGCAACTGGTTGACTATTCAGAGAACGGGGCGACGGACGTCTATCTTGAGATGAGCAGAAAGCGCGCCTCTGACCTGAGCGACGACGACAGGCTATTCATCCTCGAAAACTTCTTTCTTGCTCACTGGGACAATATGATAAGGCCGTTTCCGAGGTATTATGAGCTTCTTGTAAAGCGGGGCACTCATATCATCAAGAGCGACCTTGCCAGAACTACGAAATATTTCACGGACGGAGAGTTCCTCGACCTCCAGGTTTTATTCAACCTCTGCTGGATTGACCCGCTCTTCAGGAGCGCGGACCCGTTCCTGAGGATGCTGGTTGAAAAAGGCCACGGCTTCACCGAAGAGGAAAAGGCGGCCCTGCTCGAAAAACAGACGGAGATCCTGAAGCGGATAATTCCTGCGTACAGGGACATGTCGTCAACCGGCCAGATCGAACTTTCTTTTACCCCTTTTTATCATCCGATACTGCCCCTCCTCTGCAATACGGATATTTCACGTGTGGCTATGCCTGAGGTGCGGCTGCCGCGGATGAGATTTTCCCATCCTGAAGATGCCGAAAAGCAGATAGCGATGGGAATAGACTATTTCGAAAGGGTATTTGGTTTCAGGCCTTCAGGCATGTGGCCTTCCGAGGGTTCGGTGAGCGAGGAAGTCCTCAGGATCGCCTCGCGATACGGTGTGAGGTGGGTAGCGACCGACGAGGGTGTACTTTCAAACTCCCTCGGGAAGAGGTTGAGGGACCCTGCCGGCAGCCTCCTGGAACCGCGTCACCTGTACCGGCCTCACTCCTTTGAGGATATATCGATCGTATTCAGGGATCACGTCATGTCCGATCTTATTGGGTTCGTCTATTCCCAATGGGATGCCGCAAAGGCGGCGGAAGACCTTATAGGCAGGCTGCTGAGTATACGTAATTCCCTTCCGGAAGGAGGACCCCATCTCGTATCGATCATCCTTGACGGAGAAAATGCATGGGAGCATTACAAAAATGACGGCCGGGATTTCTTTCTTCGCCTGTATGAAGGACTTTCAAGAGAGGATCGTCTGAAGACCATCACTGTATCTGACTTCATCAGTAACCACTGCCGCGGCGAAAGGCTCGAACGTCTGCATCCGGGGTCGTGGATTAATTCCAATTACGGCATATGGATCGGTCATGAGGAGGACAATCTCTCCTGGGACTATCTGACCGAGACGCGCGAAAAGCTGGCCGAATTCCAGAAACAGAACCCGGAAGCTGACACTGAAAAGGCATGGAAATCCATCTATGTTGCAGAGGGCAGTGACTGGAACTGGTGGTATGGCGATGAGCATACAACAGAGACCCAGGAGGAGTTCGATGAGCTCTTCAGATTTAATCTCATGAATGTCTTTAAAGAGATCGGCAAGGACATACCTGCCCAGCTGTATGTGCCCATACTCCGCCACGACAGGGGGATATCGCCTACGCTTTCCATAAGGGGATTCATTAAGCCCAGGATCGACGGTCTTGTCACGAGTTATTACGAGTGGTATCAGGGTGCCCAGCTTGATGTGAAGAAATCCGGCGGCAGCATGCATAAATCCGAGAGCCTCATTTCGACGGTCTATTTCGGCTTTGATGCGACATACCTCTTTCTGAGAATAGACCCGAAGGTTCTGTTTGAGGAGTTTGAAGAAGGTATCGAACTGGCGATCGTGACGACAGGGCCGGCTCATATTAAGATATCCTGCCCTGTTAAAGGTTTTGAAGGCAGGGGAGAGGTTTTTGAGAAGAAAGGTGATGCCTGGGAGAAGGTTAAGGACATTACGGATGTGGCGATCCGGGATATCTTCGAGATAGGTGTATCTTTTGCAGATCTTCACGCTGTAGAAAAGGATGAGATCAATCTCTACGTTTCTATCAGAAAAGGCACTGAGGAAATTGAGAGATGTCCGTGGAGGGGGCATATCAGCATAAATGTGCCGACGCCGGATTTTGAAGCCATGATGTGGTATTGAGCCTGACCCCTTTTAGCCTGAAAAAAAGCGATTTGAGGCAGACGCAATCGCTCAAAAGGCACGATTTCTGCGTCTCTACGGCTCATTCCGCTTCACCCGTGTTCTCCTGGGCGACTCCGCCGGGGCGGAAAACTCACCCTTTGGGTTCAGACAGTCACGGCTGCGGACGCTTCATGTCGCCAAGACCCGCAGCGATATACGGGCCAAGTCGCTCTTGTATCTGTCCCCAACTGCCGGATTTAGGTTTATTCATTAGACAACAATTATTTCACAGCCACTGATCAGCCGGTAACGCCTCCTGTTATTTCCCTTACGTGAAGACTTCATAATTTGGCTAAAGTTTTTTCCGCACTGAGCCGAATAATAGTTAAAAGTCTACAGGATCTCAGGAACTGCCTGCCGGAGTGAAGGCGGTTCTCATGAACCGGAAATGGGGGTAGTATGAAGCCGCGTGAGGTACTCAATAAAAAGTTCTCGGTCAGTCTCATAGCAAGCATAGTGCTTATTATCGTTGCGGGTGTTCTGCTTTCCGCCGCATATTTCTATTTCCACATAGACGGAGTGCTCGGTGAGACGTACAACGAGAAGCTTGTGGTCCTCTCCCAATACAAGTTTGAGATCATAAGACAGAGCCTTTACATATTTCTGGGCTTCTTCCTTGTCGCCATCTTCTGTGTCGCCTGTTTCGGGATATTGCATACCCATAAAATTGTCGGTCCGCTGGTGAGGATCAGGACCGTCGCGAGAGAACTGGCAAACAAGAACTTTAACGTCTATATCAAGTTTAGGGAGGGCGATGCCATTCATCCCATGGCAGAGTCCCTGGACTATTTTGCAAAGGTATACGGCAAAAAATACGGGGATATCGGCAGCGGTATCAATGAGCTTTACAATGATGCGTGTGAACTCCGCGACCTGATTAAGAAAGGGGACGCGGAAGGAGCCGCGGCCAAGAGGGCGCGCATCGCGGCGCGTACCGGAGAACTCAACAGGATTCTTTCGGAGATAAAGGTATGAAAAAATTACTGCTCATAATAATATTTCTCGCGATTTCAGCCCTCATTGCCTACACAGTGCGGGACAACCCCCACAGCTTTTCTGAAGAAGAATGCTCGAGATGTCATGTTGACGCTGTTAATTTCCCGCAGGAGATGATCGCCCCTATAACGCAGCTTTGCCTGCCGTGTCACAAGAAGACTACCCAAAGGTCGTCCCATCCGGTGGATATTGCGCCTGAGATGGTGAGGGTGCCGGCTGACCTTCCTCTCATCAACGGCATGATCACCTGCAATACCTGTCATAATATTCATGAAAGCAGGCTCAATGCCTTTGGAGAGAAGACCTATTTCCTGAGAAGGCCGGCTCCCGGAAGAGATTTCTGCATCTCTTGCCACGAGGCAAAATTAACGAATAACAGCCACATAGAACTAATTGCATATGCACATATGAAGGGAAAATATACGGTCACAGACAAGTCTCAGCCTCTGGATTCCCTGTCAATGGACTGCATCGGCTGCCATGATGGAAGCGTAGGAAAGAGCGTCGGATACGCCGTGGGCAAGGGTGTATGGAACCATCAGAGAGGATCTCATCCCGTTGGTGTCAATTACCGCGAGAGCAGGATGAGAAAGGGAGAGCTGAAACCTGTTGAAAAACTGAGCAAGAAGATCAGGCTCTTTAGCGGAAACATAGGATGCGGGACCTGTCACGATGTCTATTCAAAGATCCCGATGCAGCTCGTAATGAGCAATGACGGAAGCAGGCTCTGCTTTGCCTGCCACATCAAATAGGGGGGAAAATGAGAACCTATAAGAGAAGACAGTACATCGTAGACAGGAGTTATCAGGGCAGGGTTATTGCAAAGATCGTCATGATATGCTCTCTCGGCATGATGCTGGAGCTGGTCATGTTCAATTACCTTTCCTACGGAAATATCGAATCGCTGAGGTGGCGTGTCCATATCAGCGCTGAGACCATCAGCGAGATCGTAAGGTCATATCTTATATCTTCCAGCGCCGTGGGGATTTCGGTCACTGCAATCGCCCTTTATCTTTTTCTGCAGGGCATACTTCAGAGGACCGCAGGACCCATATACCGACTTAAAAAAGATATCGAGATCGCAAGCAGTGGAGACCTCTCCCTGAGCATATGGCTCAGTAGAGAAGATGATTTTAAGGATACCGCGGTCGAACTCAACAGGATGATCGAGGCCATGAGGGCGGATTTCACTCTGATGAGGAAAGGATTCAGCGACGTAACCAGGACTGTTGATCTGCTGGAGTATGTTGCTGACAAGCCGGAGATTGCCATCGCCAAATGCCAGAGGCTGATCGATACTCTGGAGCCCTTGAAAGAGATAAAGAAGTAGGCCAGCCTGTATACGTTCCTTTTTTGACAGATGCGGCGAGGTATGGTATTTTAACTTCCTATCTAATTGGGTAAGGGAGCGCGTATGGCAGAAGAAAAAAAAGAGAAATGGCTTAATTATCTTGCACTAACGACAGTGATATTTGCGGTCTGCGCCACCCTATCGACCTTCAAGGGCGGAAATTTCTCCACCCTGGCGGTCATGACTCAAAGCAAGGCCTCTGATCAGTGGGCGTATTATCAGTCTAAGAGCATCAAGGGATATATCTATGAGATACAGAAGGAGAAGCTGGAACTCGAACTCAAGGCCCTGGGACAGAAGGCGTCAAAGGACCTTACTGAGGAATATGGCAGTAAGCTCGGATCATACGAAAAAAAGATAAAGAAGTATGACGAGGAAAAGGCAAAGATCGAGAAGGACGCCCGTGATTTTGAGATGGTTCGGGATGGCGCCCAGAAACATTCCAAAGCCTTTGGAATGGCGGTAATATTTCTCCAGATCGCCATTTTGCTTTCCTCGATTTCGGCGCTTATGAAGAAAAAGCTCCTCTGGCTGTTCGGCTTGCTGGTTGGCGCCGCAGGGGTAGTCTATTTTGCAAACGGCTTCCTTCTCTTCATCAAATAATGCAGAAGGTTCATCTTAAGAGAACGAAGCGCCTGCTGGCGGGTCATTTATGGGTCTTCTCAAACGAGCTGCACGAGAGTCCCAGGTCATATCTGCCAGGTTCCCTTGTTGAGGTCTATGACATGCGGGATATGTTTATCGGCACAGGCTATATAAACCCCAACAGTCTTATCTCTATACGTCTTCTGACAAAAGAGAAGGTCGTTATAGACGCCGGTTTTCTGAAAAAAAGAATTGATAGCGCGGTTGCAATGAGGAGGAGGTTCGTCGGAGAGATAGACGCTGTCAGGCTTGTCTACAGCGAAGGTGACTTCCTTCCCGGCCTCATAGTCGACAGATACGCTGATTGCCTTGTTGTCCAGATACTTACCTATGGGATGGAAGAGCTGAAGGATACGATTATCGGGATACTTGATGACATGCTGAGTCCGAAAACAATATTGCTCAGAAATGACAGCCGCTCTCGCAGTCTTGAGGGGCTTCCGCTTTATAAAGAGGTCTCAAAGGGAAATCCTGACGACCTTCCTGTAATAGATGAGGATGGGGTCAGGCTCGAAGTCAATCCTTATGAAGGGCAGAAGACGGGATATTTCCTTGATCAGAAGGCCAACAGACGATTTCTCCGTGGAATCATCAGCGGCGGCTCAGGCCTCGATCTGTTCTGTTACACCGGGGCCTGGTCAATGCACCTGGCAACTTCAGGCGCTGAGGTGATTGGGGTAGATTCATCGGAAAGGGCTATAAGCCTTGCAGAGAAGAATGCAGGTCTGAACGGGCTTCAGGATAAGGTGAAATTCGTAAAGGAAGATGTCTTTTCTTTTCTCAAGGGGGAGCTTTCAAATGGTGAGAAGAGATATGATTTCATCGTGCTTGATCCGCCTGCCTTTGTAAAGAGCTCAGGCAGGATAAAGGAGGCTGTGAAGGCTTACAGGGAGTTAAACGAGGTCTGCATGAGGCTGATAAGGCCCGGCGGAATACTCGCCACGTCATCCTGTTCATATCATCTCGGCAGGGAGATGTTTCTCGATATGATAGGTTCAGCCGGCAGGGATTCAGGGAGGGATTTAAGGCTTCTGGCCCTGCGTTCGCAGGACATCGACCACCCTGTTGTGCTTGCCATGCCCGAGACAGAGTACCTCAAATGCGCTTTTGTGTTAGTTAACTAAGGAGAAATTGATCTCTCCTCTTCATAACCTCTTCATAATTATAAATTAACCTATATCCACAACTTTAGGTGAGAAGCTTTATGAAAGGAGGTGAAGAGGATGAAGAAGGTCTTAATAATTGCCGGGGTAATTTCGATGTTTCTCTTTGCAGCCATCGCATTTGCCAGGCCATGGGGCATGGGAATGACAGGCCAGAACACTCCGGTCACTGCCGAGCAGCAGCAGTTCTTTGAGGCGACAAAGGAACTGAGACAGCAGATGCATGACAAGAGGTTCGAGATGATGGAGCTCTACAGGACCCAACTCCCTGATACTGCCGGAATCGCTGCCCTTGAAGGCGAGATCGAGGCCCTCAGGACACAGATTCAGGCCAAGGCAAAGGAATTCAACATTGCCGGAGGTCCCGGCCTCTGCGGGAATCCTGCTGATTGCCGGAACTCTGATGTCAGCGCAGGCTGCGGCGACTGTATGCAGAACAGGGGACGCCAGGGGCGCGGCATGGGTATGATGCAGGGAAGGATGATGGGTAGATAGCCTCTTTCTTTATGATGTCAGGGCCTGCCTGAAAGCAGGCCCCGCACATTGCCTTTTAATAGGATTATTTCACGGACACTGTGTCAAAACTTTTCGTAAGGCTGGTTATCTCAGGTTAGGAGTTATTCGAACAGTGTCAGTATAATATCTGCATGACAAAAAAACAGATCAGGATCATTTCTGTCGCGGTGCTGACCATTGTCTCTCTTTTTTACGGGCTGGCCGGCAGATTCAGCTCCGAGGGGAAGAGCAGTACTGACGATCTTGTCAGTGTCAGGTCGGTCAATGACGGCGATACGATAACCATAATACTGAATAATCGTGATGAGCGTATACGGCTGATAGGCATCGATGCCCCTGAGATGGGTCAGCGGCCTTGGGGGAAAAGGGCAAAGGAGCATCTGGAGCAGCTGATAGCATCGTCTTCATGGGCTGTTATGCTTGAATATGATGTTGACCGGAGGGACAAGTACGGGCGCGTTCTCGCCTATATCCGGGCGAAGGACAGAAAGCTGGTGAATGAACAGATGCTGAGAGACGGCTATGCCCTGTTGTACACATTTCCGCCTAATGTAAAACATGTCGATATATTGTCAAAGGCCCAGAGCGAGGCACGCGACAGGAAACTCGGCATATGGGGGAAGGCTGGGCTGAAGGAGAGGCCGCGAAATTACAGGAAGCAACATCCGAGGATAAACTAATATCTAAGCCGGTCAGGCAGCTGCGGGGCAGACACCTTCGCTCTAAAGGACCGATTTCTGTTGTTCTATGCTCATTTCGCTGCACCCGTGAAACTCACCCTTGCGGGTTCAGACAGTCACGGCTGCGGACGCTCCATTTCACGAAGAACAGCAACGAAATACGGCCCAAGTCGCTCCTGTATCTGCCCCAGTTGCTCTTCTTAATGTAAGTCAATGCTCCCTCTTCTGATGGCATCAACGACCCTAGCCACCTTTGCCATCTCTTTAACATCATGGACGCGGAGGATATTTGCGCCCTTCATAACCGCGACCGCG
>JACRHE010000064.1 GCA_016217695.1 Nitrospirota bacterium
GCCGATGAGTCTCACGAGCATCTTTGTCATGTTTTCAATAACTGAGTTCAGGCTGACGGTCTTCATTTCCAGTACCTGCCTGCGACTGAAAAGAAGAAGCTGGCGGGTGAGAGCCGCCGCCTTTTCGCCGGCACTGTAAATGATTTTCAGATTTTCTCTCACGGGATCATTGTTCGGCAACTTTCTCATGGTAAGCTCACAGTACCCCATAATGGAGGAAAGGATATTGTTGAAGTCATGTGCGATACCTCCTGCCAGACGTCCTATAGAATCCAGCTTCTGCATCTGCAGTAGCTGTGTCTGGAGCTCTTTATGCTCCTCTGCAGCCTTTTTTAGATCCGTTATATCCCTGATGATAAAAACCGAGCCGTTTAAATTATTGCGGTCATCCCAGACAGGATCGGCAGAAATAAAGAGCCACAGGTCCTTTTGGGGCCAGAAAACTTCCCTCTCCACGTGCATTTTTATATGCTCCATATCATAAAGAAGATTCTTTTCCGCCAGGAAATCCGTCCCTTCAAATAATTCAGATACGGGACGTCCGAGTATTTCGCTGAAAGACCTGCCGAAAAATAATGTGCAGGCCCTGTTCACCTTGATTACATGATATTCCCTGTCGAGCATTATTATTATTTCTCTTGTTGCGTCAAAGGTGGTTCTCCAGTCATCCGACGCCTTGGTGCGCTTGACAATCTCTTCCTCAAGATGTCTGTGGTATTCCTCAAGTTTTTCGCCACGCCTCTGAATATCAGCGAGCATGTCATTGAACCCGTCATACAGAAGACCGACCTCATCGCTGCTCTTTTTTTCCGGGCGCACCGAATATGTCTTTTTCTCTGAAACGGTCTTCATTGTCCGAACAAGGTGAAGTATTGGATCGGATATAAACCCCTGCAGTCTTGAAGAAATCAAATACGCAATAAAAGAGGCTGCTGCCATCACGACAACTGCCAGGGCGATGAACCACTTCATCCGCGACAGTAATAGACCAAGGGTATGCGCCTGTAAAACAACTGTTCCGATCACCTCGCCGTCGAGAAGGATTTTTCTGACAATCGCCAGATCGAGATCAAAGTCCCAAAATGTGTTCGACTTTACCGTATATTGACTCAATACATCAGGATCAATCGATGCCTCACGCCTGTTTTCCCGGGTCTCAAGCATCAATACCTCTTTGTCCGCATTTTTCGCAATATATCTTGCAAAGGTATTATTGTCGCCGGCAATTATATAAGCCGCAAAGACATACGAGTGATCCTGAAGAAACAAGAGGTTTTTCCGGGCAGCCTCCTGATCATTGAAAACCAGGGCAGCCGCCGTATTATAAGCGATCATGTCTGCAGTAGAAAGAAGCTCTTCCCTGATGCTCTGCCGCACCTTTAAAGCATCATATAGAATAAAGGCCAGAGAGACAACAACCAGGGTAATGCTGCTGGTCAGCATCATAATGAACATAAGCTTCTTCCTGATGGGGATATCGCGGAAGGAGGGCATCATTTCTCCTCACGGTAAACTTTTGCAAGGTTAAGCAGGTGGGAGCTTATCTTCAGGCCGGCCCTTTCGGCTGCCCGCTGATTGATCTCGAAACGCACGCGGTCGCCTTCGAGAAACAGGTTGATAATGCCCCCTGAACTGCAAAAATTATTCAACTCACTGACAGTCAGAACGTTTCTGTTTTTTATTGCCTTAAGTATGTTGCCGAGCTGATCCTTCTCCGACCTGCTGATAAAAAGGATGTGACATTTCCCCAGGTCATCGTATGCGGCCACACGTCTGATAAGCAGTTTCCTGCCTGAGACAGTCTTATCCGCCAGGACATCCAGTTTATCTCCAAAGGGGTCTATTCCGATTATGTAAATAATCAACTGGGCGTGAGAATCCTTAAAAGATGACGGAGGCCATTCTACAAATTTTGCAAAATTATATAAAAAAGCCGCCTTTACCGCATACTCATCGAATGGTCCCGGCTCCGCATAGGCCCTTATCGCCGGAAACGATAAAAAAAGCGCCAATATGGCCGAGACAATACCTGAAGCGGCTGTTTTCAAGCGCAACCTCCGGAATAAAAGACATCTTGAGACAAACCCTCAATAATCGGATCCGGTTTTATACTGCATCCCTCCTCATGACAAGATACTGCTCCTGCCGCATATCAGAATGCATAGGCCAGCTTCAGACGAAAACTTCTGCCGTCCTGCTCTATGATATCCTGCAGGTGTTCCTCGGCCCCCGGATCCCCATATGTATAATCAAAAAGGTTATAAATACTCCCCGATACTTCGAGACTTTTTATTATGTTTTTGGCAAATAGCGTCACATTCGTAACATAGATGGCTTTAGCGTCATCTCCGCTGAGAGTCTTCCGCCTGCTCCCATATTGCTCCTCCAGGCCCAGAAATATCTTGTCGCCCAAAAGAGGCAGGAGGATGTTGAGTTTAGCCAGATGCCTGGGCGAATTGCTCATTTCTTCGCCAGTCTGGAGATCTTCGGTTTTAACAAAGGCATAGCTAATCTTTCCCCTTAGGCCACTGGTCCATTGACCTTCCAGTTCAAATTCCACGCCCCTGGCTTTTACGTCCTCCTTATTTTCGAAAAACAGCAGACCGTCGGACGAATCAATTGTCTGACTGATCAGATTATCAATCTTATAAATAAAGCCCGTTACCGAAGACCGGAACTGCTTACCGTGGTACTGTTCATAGACAAGCTCATAAGTCCTGATCTTCTCCGGCTTCAACCCCGGATTTGATTTCTGCCCGATTTCAACGGCATCATAATATAGTTCGTAGGCATTGGGCGCGCGAAACGCCTCGCCATAAAGCAGCTTGAAAGTCATATTTGCATGTGGATTATAGATCATGGCAAGCCTTGGATTGGTTGTGCCGCCGAAGGTCTTGTAGTGATCATATCGCACCCCCCCATTTAGGATCAGCTTATCCGAGACATGAAACTCATCCTGGAGATAAAGGGACCAGATGGTTGAATGGCGGTTATCCTCAAAGATGTTTAGATACGGAGATTCATAATAGGTATGCTGTAGCTGTTTTTCATTGTTCCTCAATTCAATTCCGGCAGATATTCTGTGCCTTTCAGATAAATTCCTGGTTAGCAATACCTCCCCTCCCCACCATCTTCCTTCTCCGATGTCCTTATTGATTAACCTTTGCAAAGGATTGAGAGGATCTGCAAAATCATAAACATAATCTCCGTGATAATTATAATAGTCATAATAGACCCGCGCTGCAGCTTCCAGCCGGTTTTCAAATGTGTGTCTGAATTTCAGGTCCATAAAGCCGCGTATATCGGTAGTCTGGTTCCCCGGCTCATTGAACACGGTCCCGAAGGGAGCGGTCGGAATACCTTTTTTCCTCGATGCGTAAGCGCCTTCAATAGTAATCTCATTAAAAGAGAGCTTTGCAAAAAAGCTGTATGACCTGTCGTAGTCGCTATCCTCGGCAACCCCGTTGTTGAATGCAGGATCTTTGAACTCCTGAAAAAAAAGACGCTTCCGTCCCTTACTGTCCATGACAGAAGACGAGAGGATCAGATTCAGATCGTCAGAAAATCTCTTGCCCCAGTTGAGACCGCCGCTATGCGTATCATGACTTGCCAAAGAACCGGAAATCTCCAGCCCTTTAAGATCACTCCCCCCTCTCGTAACAATGTTAATTATCGCAAAAAAAGCGTTATCGCCATAAAGTGAAGAACCCGGCCCCCGGATTATCTCGATTCTGCCGATGAGATCCACGTCTAAGGGAAAGTCAGTGCCAACAGACGCCTGGTTGAATAAATTGTCATTCATCCTGTGACCATCCACCAGCAATAAAATACGGGTATTGTAATCACCCGGACGGTTGAATCCCCTGACACCGATATAGTTGTAATTGCGGTCATAGGTTACGTAAAACCCCCTGATGCTCCTCAAAATGTCGGCGATTGTTCGATATCCATATTTCTTTATCTCATCTGATGTCACAATGCTGACTGAGGAGGGGGCTTCGGAGGCCTTCTGTTCAAATCTCGAGGCCCCATAGACAGGCAGGTCCATCAGTGCCTCGAGACTCAGGCTGGTAAGATCACCGGTATTTTCACGTGCGTATGACGGGGCCGAAAGACCGGCAATAATGATTAACGCCAATATTGCAGCCCTGCATGCTCTATTAATAGTCAACATTCTCATCCTGTATCATGTCACCATTGAGACTGAAAAAAGATTGGATTTCCCTCTGTCCATTATATCGTCATTTTTTGGGAAATAATTTAGTACCGGTAATAAAGTCCATCGGGAAGGAGAATTATCGCAGGTTTATCCTAACCTATTTTATGCAGGCGGCAACACTTATTTCACGTCCCCTGCCAAAAAACTTTTCGTAAGCGCCGGTTATCGGAATATCCCGCAGTTTGTTCAGAGCACACAATGTAAAGTCACATATAAAACAGCCTGATACAGTCGAAAAGTTTTCTCGGCATGCCCGTGAAATTTATGAATAGTGCGGGCTAAAAACAGCAGTTGGAAGAGTTGGATTGAGCGACCTGGCTCCTTTCGTTAAGGAAAAATTTTATGGCGGAGGGGCAGGGATTCGAACCCTGGGTGGAGTTGCCCCCACAACGATTTTCGAGACCGTCCCATTCAACCGCTCTGGCACCCCTCCGGGCTTGCATTATAAATCAACAAAGCAACGGCTGACAAGTTTTCAGCCCTGATCGCTGCAGTAAAAGCAGCAGCCGCTACCTTATTTTTGACTTAACTTCCTCGTCCTTTTCCAGGATCTCAGCCACTATGCCGGCGTTTTTGCTTCTGTAATCCTTTATGGTCGGTCTAATCATAAACTCAATCCTTATGTCATTATTAGTCACCGCTTCAGAGCCGAAAATATACCCTAAAATAGGTATGTCTTTCAGAATGGGAACACCGGACTTAAAGATCGCACTTTTTTTATTATTGATTCCGCCGAGTGAAATCAGTTCACCGTCATTAACAATGACTGATGTCTTGATGATATTCTTGTTAGTAGTCTGAACGATATCCTTTTCAAGATTAGGGATGAACTCGCTCTGTTCCAGTTCCATCTCCAGAAATATTTTGTTTTCACTCAGGATGGTGGGCTTAATCTTCATAATGACCCCTGTCTCTATAGGTCTTATGTCCGAGTAGTTCACGCCGCTGGTGATAACATATTTGACTGTGTTCAATTTCACCTCGGCGGTCGTTCCAGGCTTCAGCACAAGGCGGGGTTCTGCGCTTATTCTTACCACACCATTGCGGCCGAAGAGCGCAAGCGAATTGAGCAGGCTGTATTTGATCTCGGTATCCGTCTTTTTTGTCAGGCCCAGTTTGATGATAGGCACGGTACTCTCTGTGATCCCCTCTCCAAACAGGGTCTTCAGGGAGAAGGTATTTTCCTGATTGCCTTCCACGCTCTTTTTCGAATATTCGATGGCGTTTCCGATCTTTCTCTCGATGGAGTTGTCATACTCAAAGACCTGCGTTTCGACCAGCACCAGAGAGGCTGAGGCGTCAAGAGAGAAAAATATCTGGCTTATCCTGTCAAGCATCTCCCTTGAGGCCTTGACAAGCAGGGCATTCTGAGACGGAAGCTTCACAATGATGCCATCCTTTTTACCCCCAGCCATCTGCTGCTGCATCATGGGATCAGGCACAGGATACGGCATCTGGCCCGGGACAGGCATGGACTGGGTCTGCGTAAGTGAAAATGCCGTACTCAGATGTGACGCAGCATCATCGGCGGTCAGGTTGTAAAGAAATATCTTTTTGAAATAGTCCGGCCTCGGAAGCATTTCGGCATGCTCATAAAACTCCACCCCATCACCAGTGTACTGATAACCCATTTTTCTCCCCCTGCGGAAGGTATCCTGAAAGAGATCGTCAAGCACGGCCCTGTTCAGTCTGCTGTCTGCACCCGACTGTGGAAGCTGCGGCATCCCCACTGCCTGCGGCCTGGTCGACACAGCAAGTATCAGGTCCCTCACCTCATTCGACAACATCCCCTCCGACAGAAAATCACCCTGGTAGAGCATCTCAGACTTTATTAACGGGTTTAGCCTCTTTATCATGTCCTCCCGCTCTTTCCGGTTGAAAAGGAGCTTGCCTTCGGAGGTTAGGAGATCCGGCCCGGAAGATAACAGCCTCGCCCTCGCCGTCTTTGGGTCCCTGATGCTGCTGCTGCAGAACCGGGGAAAGCAATTTTCACGAAGAGGGATTATCTCCTGCGGCATCAATGACTCGATTATAAGCCGGTTCATAACCATCAGATCCGTCTCATCCCGGGATTTCCTTTCTCTTATCTCCCTGACCTGATCCGGCAGAGCGGCATTTTCCAGCGTCTGTACTGTGAAAAGAGACTCTGACCTTATCAGCTCATTCAGTGAACCGGCAAAAAAGGATTTCTCGCAGTCAGCAGGAGACTCATTTCTGCAAAAAGAAGCCCTGAGGTGCCTTGTCAGACTGTCCTCATCTTCCAAACCGCTGAACATGGCCGCAAGAAAAGGCTGCTGGTCCTTGATGCTGTTTCGGCAGAGAAACGGAAAGCAGGGCTTCTGCGGAGAGCCTTTCTGGTCCTCTTCATTTATAGTATTCATGACATAATCAAGGAATGCGCTGAGATTGCGAAATCTCTTCTGTTTTCTGTCTGCCCATTCTGCTTCAGTCCTGACCTGTCCCGTTTGATGGTAATCGCTACCAAAGCCGCAATCATCACATATGGTCAGGTTATATTTCGATATATCCGTCAGGAGGGTATAATTGATCCTTTTTTTATAAAAGAGCTCATCGATAATATTTATCAGGGACCTGTTCTTACATTTTATGAGGATCTCTGTCTTGCCCTCCTGGATAAAGATGCCGTCCCTTGTCAGCGGATCCGGCTGCGAAACAGACGGACCGGCTGCAGCAGAAGGCTCAGGGGCCTGATCCTTCTGTACATAAGACCTGCTGGAAGCGCATGAGGTGAGAAATGCTGCGAGGCATATGATCAGGAATGCCCTTACCAATTGCTTGTGCATATTAAAATACCTCCTCAGTCATAAGGCTGAACTCCTTATAAGGCCTAATGATTATAATCTATTTTCGTATTTCTAGAAAACCGGCGTCAAAGTGCCGGGCTCTAGCGGCAGTCCTTCCAGAGTCCTCACCAGAAAACTGCTCGCGGCCCCTCTCTCCGCGCAGATACTAGGCATCAGGGCATCTGCATCAATAAAGGAGGAAGGCAGGATAATAAGACTGCCTGAAATGTCCACGTTCGGAGCATTCACTTCTACCTTCCCCTCCCTGCCCTCAACATTTGAAGAGGCGCTGAAGAATGCGTCCCCGGACAACAGGACAACGTCGGAAGTCAACAGGATGCTCCCGCCGAACCCCTGGTCTGCCTGCGCAGTGACAGAGCTCTGGTCAAGGGCGACAAAGCTCTCTGAGTTCATATTAACATTGCCGCCCCCGCCTTCTCCGATTTTTACGCTGGCTGTGATCCTGCTGCCGCCAGTGAGTATCACATCACCTCCGCTGAATGTTATGACGCCTCCTGAGGCCCTGTCCGCAGCCGTCGTAATGGAAGCGTCGCTCAGAAAAACTCCATCGGTGGCAGTGATATTGATGCTGCCTGCATTGCCAGAGCCGAGGCTTCTCGCATTGATGATACCCTCATCCGAGAGACTGATAGAAGAAGAATGCACCGTAATATTTCCTCCGAGACCGGTCCCGTACGAGGCGCTGTTGATACCGCTTTTATAAGATGATCCGTCCGGATTCAGAAACTTGCCCGATATTCTTATGCCCGCACTCGTGTCAACATTAATATTCCCTGCATCGCCGGCGCCCCTGGATACCGTTACGATCTGACTGCCGCCAAGGAGAATGATTTCACGGGCAGCAACAGAAATATTGCCGCCATCTCCCCTGCCTAGGCTCGACGCAACAATACCGTTGCCGCTCTCCATAATGAGTTTATCGGCCCGTATCCTGATATCACCGCCTGAACCATCCCCTGCTGCAAAGCCATATATGCCGCTTGGAATGGCTGTACTGCCGCTCAATGCATAGCCGCTTATATGGACCGAATCTGCCGCGCTGATATCTATCTTCCCGGCGTTGCCTGCTCCATATGACGAAGAAGTTATCCAGGCTGCTCCGGCAAGGGATAGTGAGAGGGAATTTATGCTGATGTTGCCTGCGTTGCCGCTGACAGAATCGCTCGATATGCCGCCGAGCAGAGGCGAAGAAAGATTTACCGCGCCGTCAGCGCTTATCGATATAGACCCGGCATTTCCGGTATTTGAAAATGTTACGACCTTTGAGCCATCGAGCACATCCATGTTTTCTGTTTCTATGGCAATGGTACCGGCATTGCCTGATCCCCTGGCATTGCTCATTATAGCCGTAGGAATAAAGCTGTCGCCGCTGCTGTCATATCCCGACAGGGAAGTCAGGCCATGTATTGTGACTGTTATGTTGCCGGCTGTTCCGTCAATCGCATCTGCAAAGATCTGGCAGGCGTCTTTCATTGTCAGCGCCCCTGAGACGATTGAGATATCTCCGCCCCTGGCATCCCTGTTGCCGGACGTGGTAGTGCTTATGCGCACATGGCCTGCAAGCGACAGAAAGCCTGCATCTATGCTTACGTTTCCTGCATTCCCTGCAATCGAATCGCTGTATATTCCTCCGGCATAACCAGATGACAATGCCGTATCGCTTATATATGACAATGTCACCCCCCTATCAGAAGTGATTGCTATATCGCCTGCATTCCCTGTATCTGAAATCGACGAGATTATAGCTCCGTCTGCAAGATCGAGACTTCCGGCCCGGACCGTCACGGTGCCGGCATCGCCGGTTCCCCTTGCGTTGCTCATGATGGCCGTTGGCAGAAACCCATCAGCCGTCAGGCGATTTCCAGACAGAAACGCGTCCCCTTTTATCAATACCGTAACATCTCCGGCAATCCCATCCATCGTATCGGCGGATATCTCACTGCCGCCTTTCATGGCCAAAGACCCGGCGCTAATATTTATATCTCCGGCCACACCGCTGAGCGCAACGCTCGAAATATAGGGGGATTTTTCGCCTCCTGTCATTGACAGGGAACCCTCCAGTGTAATGCCGATTTCCCCGCCCCTTCCGGCCCCTACAGTGCTCGTCATTACAGAACTTCCGTCCGTCATTGTCATGGTCCTGCCTTTTATAACGATCGCTCCGGCACTGCTGTCTACTGCACTCGTACTGCTTATACTGCTTGAGCCTGACAAGGAGATATCACCGGATGAACTGATCGAGATGTCTCCTCCCTTGCCGAGACCTGCAGCCCCTGAGTTGATCTCTCCGTAATCCATTACAAAATTTCCGGTTACCAGGAATATATCTCCTGCATTGTTTCTTGCTGTGCTGCTGATGCCGCTTCTGTATCCGATCGCTTCCGCCAACACCGGGTCGGTAGAGATTGAAATATTGCCGGCAGTTATCACTATGTTGCCGCCCATGCCTGTGCCCTCGGAATTTGCCGCTATGGTTCCGAAATCTGAGAGGCTCAGGGTCCCGGCAGTTATCGATATATCTCCGGCATCTCCTGCCCCGAGAGATTCGCTGCCGATAGCGCTCGGAGACCGGTCATACCCCGAGATGATGATCGATTCCCCGGCCCTTATAGTAATGGAACCTGCAGCTCCTCCGGATACGGTCTTGGTAAAAATCTGGCTCCCATCTGTCAACGAGAAAGAGCCTGCTTCTATAAAGATATTGCCTGAGCTGCCATCTCCGATAGTGCCTGAGGAAATCCAGGCGCTGTTTATCGAATTCAGGTCTCCACGCAGGCGGATGTCTATATCCCCGCCGTCAGCAGAACCGCCTGTGTCACCGCCGACAATGGCATGATCCAGCACAAATTCGCCGCCCCTGATATAGATAGAGCCTCCCTTGGTTCCGCTGACCTCAATATCATTAAGAGTCACAAGTCCGGTCTGTTTTATGATGTCAGAAGAGTGCTCAATCCTGATCGTGCCGAGCTTCTGAAATGACGAGGTGTCAAGGGTAGCAAGCGGCACCATGCCTGAGGATGCCGTACTTACCAGTTTTACTGTCCCGGAAGGGGCAAAAAGATAGGCATTCGTCATGTTTATATCTCCGCCTGTGACGGATATCGTCTTTCCCTCCGGAACTTCGATGAGGCTGCCTGAAAACCTGACAGGAGCAGGATTGCCTCCGAGAAACCCAAAGCCTGAAGGATCGGCAACTGTCAGAACGTCGTTTACCTGGGCCTTGGCGTCGAATCTTCCGCCGTCGGAGAGAGAGAGATAGTCCGCTGTTGTCACATGGAAAGATCCCTGAATATCAAGAGATGCGCTTCTACCGAACATCACCCCTGCAGGGTTTATAAGATACAGGTCTGCGCCTGGGATGGTTGATCTGAGCAGGCCGTCGATATAGGACTGGCCTCCTCCTGTCACCCTTGCAATGACGTTATATACGGAGGCAGGCCCGCTGAATATAGCAGACTCATCAGCTGCTATGTTGAATGAGCTGAAGCTGTGAAAGAGGTTGCCCCCAACCTGCCTGCCGAGGTCGCTCGTGATCTGGAAGCCTGGTCCTGAAAGAGACCCGCTCTTGCCCATGGTGCCGTCAAGAACCACCCCGGCATGCAGATGGGTAGAAAAAAAGACCCAGATAAATAAAATAAGAAGAACGCTCTTTATATTGACTCCCTTTCTTATAATGCTGTCTGCCTTGGCTGCTTGCGACTGACAGGACTAAAAACGTTTAATACATGAAGGCCTTTGCCCAGTCAGTATCTACAGGACCTTCCAGAGTTATGGTATCTATGCTGTACCAGCAATTCTTGATTGGAGGCTCAACCCAGCCGTGAAATGTAAATTTAACCGAAGTAGCCCCTGGGGTAGGCTGAGATGTCAGACTGACATCACACTCGCTGCTTGTAGCGTGCTTGCCTCCCGTAAAACTCTTGTAAATAAAACCATTCTTCAGTGTCTGCCCCTCAAAAAAAGTAAAATTGCAGCGGGAACCGAATGTTGCGGCGCTGATAGAGGCCTTAACTTCGCGTGGGTTGTCATTGGGATTATCACTAGCATAAATACCGCAATCTGATAATGTTGAAAGCTTGTCTGCCCTTGAATTAAAACCATAGTTTTGTGCCGTTGCAAAGAAATCGCGGCCGGATAACGTATATAACTGCCTCGTCCTAAGGTTAACGGCATCACTGACGACAGTCGAGATACCGTCTGTTGAGGAGTCCTTCAACTGAAGGTAAACAGTCTTTGAGCCATCTCCTGAGCTGAGATTATAAGTCGGGGCACCGATAAGAACAATCCATGCTGCGCCCAAAAAGTCTGTTCTCTCGCTCGCCCTGTAATGTGTAGGCATTGAGCCAGCTGCAGTATTGAAGTTAAGGATCACCGTCTGAGCATTCGTATCTGATGAATCATTATTGACCTTGAACCACGATATCTGAGGAGTCCGGCGCTTGAAAGATGCGGTCACTGTGCAGCCTGCTGTTATTGCTCCTGTTGTATAGGTGCTGCCGCTTAGTGTCCCATTGCAGCCGGTCACGCTCAATATGTCATAATCTGCGCCTGGAGTCACCGCGAACTGCTTTGTTGTGCCTGAATTGACAAACACATTCCCTGACGGTGATATTGTTCCTCCTGCTCCGGCGGTTGCCGTAACAGTATATGCGACAGTAGGCGTAAGAGTTGGTGTGATAGTGGGACTGACAGTAATAACAGGCGCAAAGGACGCTGAGACGGAGCAGTCAGCGCTGACCTGGCCGGTTGTATAGATGTTGCCTGAAAGCTTGCCTCCGCAACCGGTTACACCTGATATGTAATAACCTGTAGCCGGCGTGACAGTGAATTGCTGTATTGCTCCAGGCTTAACAGTTATAGCCGCTGCAGGAGAGATTGTTCCCCCTTTGCCAGCGATCACATTAATGGTCGCCCCTTCCGCGCCTCCCACCAACATTGAAATGGTTATCAGCACCAGCACTGCCAAAATTCTCTTTTTCATAACACTCCCCTCATGCCTTATGATTTTATTATGCAAAAACGTCTCTTCCTCTGCTAACAATTATTTAACACCAAGAGGCTTTTCTATCACATTGAATGAAAGTATCTTTTCAGCCTTGAGATTTGAGCCGACTTGCCACGTATTGAATTTTATTTTGTATGCGCCTATCCGTTTCGGGGTCCAATTAAACGTAGTTCCTGATGCGGAACCCTCAGTCCCGGGAATCGCAGCAAAACCAGATGATCCCGGCAACTGGATTGACCAGGAATACCCCAATGGCTCCGATCCCCCTGTAACCGTCGCCTGTATCTTAACCGTCTTGCCGGGATAAATAGACTGGATTACGGCAATATCACGCGGGGTTATGGTAGTTGAAGTCGTGATCTTCAGGGGGAAAACCAGCACTGAATTCTTGTCGATGCAGCATGTTGCAAGTTGTTTCCATATCGCATCTCCATTATTCTGGGCATCCTGCTCCATAGGCATGCTGTCATGAAGCAGGTTAAAAATCGGATCGAGATTATTAACACTGATTTTAGTTGGGTCTACCAGGCCCCAATTCATGCCCTGAAAATTATTAAACCACATCTTGGCATAATTTGCCCGGCCTCCTACATTATTGCATTGCACATAATGATAAAGTTCATGCAAAACCCACGGAACTCTCTTACCGTCTGCAGATATTATCCTATTGGCAAAATCGATACGACCCTGACTCATATTGGTCACATAAAAAGCATTATTGAAATATGTCGTATTAAAGTCAGTCGTCGCGTTGCCTGA
>JACRHE010000067.1 GCA_016217695.1 Nitrospirota bacterium
GATTTACAGAAGTGTAACCTTTGCGGTGCTTGCGTGCCGGCATGTAAATTTAAGGCGATAGGCAAGGGATAAATCAATGATAGATCTGAAGATAAACGGCATGCCGGTCTCTGTACCTGAAGGTACGACTATTCTCGACGCTGCGAGATTTGCCGATATCCCGATTCCGACTCTCTGTCACCACCCGAAGCTCATCCCTTACGGAGGTTGCAGGCTGTGCGTAGTAGAGGTAAACGGTATCGGCAGGCCGGTGACGTCATGCACCACGCCGGTTTCTCAGGGAATGGAAGTCACTACATCAACACCCCTCATCGAAAAGCAGCGCAAGACCATACTCGAACTCATCCTTTCAGACCACCCAAATGACTGCATGATATGTGAGAAGGCCGGAGACTGCACTCTCCAGGAGCTCGCATATTTTTACGGGATCAGGGAGAACCGCTTTGAAGGCGAAAGACGAGTCTATTCAAAGCGAGACAACAATCCTTTTATCGAAAGAGATCTGGAGAAATGCATACTCTGCGGAAAATGCGTGCGCATATGCGACGAGATACAGGGAGTCGGAGCGATTGATATCGCCTACCGGGGTTTCAACGCAAAGATCTGCCCTCCTTTCGAGAAGGACCTTGACTGTGAATTCTGCGGCCAGTGCGTATCTGTCTGCCCTACGGGCGCGCTGACCGGCAAGGCCTGGAAACAGATGGGCCGTCAAAAAGATATCAGGGAGATCGACACGATATGTCCATATTGCGGCTGCGGTTGCAACCTTACCCTGCATGTACGGCGTAATGAGGTAATTCGCGTTTCCTCCAGAGAGGATACAGTGAATGAAGGCTGGCTATGTCCCAAGGGGCGTTTCGGATACAGCTTTATAAACAGTCCGGAGAGACTGAAAAAACCTCTCATTAAGGAAAAGGGTAAATTCAGGGAGGCTACCTGGGATGAGGCCCTGGAGCTCGTTGCTTCAAAGTTGAAGGAGATTAAGGGTAAATCAGGAGCAGACTCGATTGGCGGACTTTCCTCCGCAAGGTGCACAAACGAAGAGAATTATCTCTTCCAGAAATTCATTAGGGCGGCAATAGGGACAAACAATCTGGACCACTGCGCCAGATACTGACACAGCGCTACGGTGGCCGGTCTGGCCACAGTCTTCGGTTCAGGTGCAATGACAAATTCTATCCCCGAGATCGAAAATAATGACGTTATATTTGTAATCGGCTCCAATACTACCGAAACCCACCCTATTGTAGGGTTGCGCATGAAAAAGGCGGCTCGCAAAGGCGCTAAAATCATTGTTGCTGACCCGAGGAAGATTAATCTTGTGAGGTTTTCTACCATCTGGATGCAGCATAGACCTGGAACGGATGTGGCTCTTCTCAATGGAATGATGCATGTATTATTGAAAGAAAAACTCATCGATAAAAACTTCATAAATGATCGAACCGAGGGCTTTGACGCCTTCAGCAAGAGTATTGAAGACTTCAGCCCTGAAAAGGCGGAAAAGATTACGGGTGTCCATAAAAAAGATATTGCAGCCGCAGCCCTTTTGTACGCCAAGGCAGAAAGACCGGCTATATATTACACAATGGGTATAACTCAGCATTCTCACGGCACTCAGAATGTCTATGCAATAGCGAATCTTTCTTTAATGACGGGAAATCTGGGACGCGAAAGTACAGGGGTCAACCCTCTAAGGGGTCAGAACAACGTCCAGGGTTCTACTGATATGGGATGTATTCCCAACCAATACACCGGGTATCAGAGAGTTGACATGCCCGGCATAAAGGATAAGTTCGAATCAGCCTGGGGGAGCAAACTCTCCGACAAACATGGACTTACGGCGACGGAGATGGCAAACGCTGCCTATGAAGGAAAGTTAAAGGCATTATACATTATGGGTGAAAACCCCGTCATTAGCGACCCGGATATCAATCATACAAAAAAGGCCTTGAAAAAGCTGGATTTTCTGGTGGTGCAGGATATTTTCATGACCGAGACTGCCGAGCTTGCAGATGTCGTTTTGCCTGCGGCATGTTTTGCTGAAAAGGACGGGACGTTCACAAATACAGAGAGAAGGCTGCAGAGGGTGAGAAAGGCTGTAACACCGCCTGGTGAAGCAAGAGAAGACTCGGCTGTAATAATGGAACTTTCGGGACGAATGGGCTACGAGATGAAATATTATTTCATAGAAGAGGTTCTCAAGGAGATTGGCCAGGTCTGGCCCGCTGTAGCAGGAGTGACCTATGGCAGGATTGAGAAGAGTGGTCTTCAATGGCCATGCCCGACCCTGGACCATCCAGGAACGCAATATCTCTTCAAAGGGGGTTTTCCTCGTGGAAAGGCAGCATTTACTCCCGTTCATTTTAGTCAGTCAAAAGAGCTTCCAGATAAAGAGTATCCCTTCGTGCTATCTACGGGGAGGCACCTTTTCCAGTATCATACAGGTTCAATGACAAGAAAAGTGAAGGAACTCAATGTGGTATCTCCGGAGGCTTATGTTGAAATTAATCCTTCGGATGCCTCGGCTCTGAAGATTAACAACGGAGATGTCGTCAAGGTTTCCTCGCGCAGAGGAAATATCAAGATAAAAGCACTCATCTCTGACAGGCCGTCAGAGGGAATGATCTTTATACCGTTTCATTATAAAGAAGCCGCTGCCAACATGTTAACTAATACTGAACTGGATCCTATCTGCAAAATACCTGAACTCATGGTCTGTGCCGTAAAGATAGAAAAGCAGGCATGAAACCGGGATGTTAGTCTTTTTTTGATGTTTTAAGCCTGGTTGGCGTCCGGTCTGGAAATTAAAAAATATGCGGGTTAAGGTCCGGGTTCATAACCTTCATAAGAAATTAAGGAGATAAGCTATGAACAAATTATTAAAGCAACAGGTTCTGCTTGAAGACCTCAGCAATCAGGAGTTGACCAGGATTTCGAAGGTCATTCAGAAGCTCAAATTTAAAAAAGGAGAGTTTATATTCGGTGAAAAAGAGGATACAAAAGGCCTCTACCTCATACATTCAGGAAGGGTCGAAATAGCTAAAGTCACGCCGGACGGATGGAAGCAGACCCTGGCCGTTTTTACAAAAGGTCATTTTTTTGGAGAGTTGTCGATCCTCGAAAAAAGGCGTCATGAAGCTGTTGCAACTGCGGCAGAAAACACTGAGATTTTCCTCATCGGCAAAGAAGATTTCGAAAGAATGGAAAAGGAAGATTCAGCTATCGCATTTAAGATTATTAAGAGTATAGCCCTTGTCATGTGCAAAAATCTGAGAAGGATGAATGACAAGTTCCTTAACGCACTGATCAGCTACTAGGCTCTCGGACTTGCTTTTTTGTCGCATGCTAATATAGTGACTCATCATTTCATGAGTAACATTCAGTTTTGTGCCCTGTTGTCTGGGCCAGCGCTGTAGGTACGATAAAAATATCTTCACGAAAAAGGAGGAATCACCATGCCGTATGATGCAACGAAATTAGCCGATTGGCAGATTTCCGAAGAAGCTGAAAAGAACATGCCCACTCCGGAAGTGTGGCGGGAGAAGTTGGGATTGCATAAAGATGAGATGCTTCCCATGGGCCGCCTGTCAAAGATCGACTTTCTCAAGGTCATCGATCGTCTCAAGGATAAACCGGACGGTAAGTATATTGAGGTAACAGCTATTACCCCTACGCCTCTTGGGGAAGGTAAAAGCACTACGTCCTGCGGCTTGATGGAAGGCCTGGGCAAAAGAGGAGTAAACGTGGGCGGAGCCCTTCGGCAGCCATCCGGCGGCCCTACCATGAATGTGAAGGGCACCGCAGCCGGCGGCGGCAATTCCCTCCTGATACCCATGACAGAGTTCTCCCTGGGCCTCACCGGCGATATCAACGATATCATGAACGCCCATAACCTGGCAATGGTGGCGATGACCTCCAGGATGCAGCACGAGCGTAATTACAACGACGAGCAACTGAACAGGCTCACAAAAATGAGGAGGCTCGACATTGACCCTACCCGTATAGAGATGGGGTGGATCATGGACTTCTGCGCCCAGAGTCTTCGCAACATCATCATCGGTATCGGCGGCAGGACAGACGGCTTCATGATGCAGTCTAAGTTCGGCATCGCGGTGGGATCTGAGTGCATGGCCATCCTCTCCGTAGCCAACGACCTCGCTGACCTGAAACAGCGCCTGAACAAGATTACCGTTGCCTTCGACAAGGGCGGTAAACCGGTAACCACAGGCGATCTTGAAGTCGGCAACGCCATGGCCGCCTTTATGCGTAACACCATTAACCCTACCCTAATGTGCACGGCTGAATACAACCCCTGTTTTGTCCATGCCGGCCCTTTTGCCAACATCGCAGTCGGCCAGTCCTCCATTATTGCGGACCGCGTTGGTCTAAAACTCTTCGACTACCATGTTACGGAGTCTGGTTTTGCAGCCGACATCGGGTTTGAAAAGTTCTGGAACGTCAAGTCCCGTTTCAGCGGTCTGAAACCCCACGTATCGGTACTCACCACCACGGTCCGGGCACTGAAGATGCATGGTGGCGGTCCCAAGGTCGTGGCCGGCAAGGCCCTGCCCGACGAATACACCAAGGAAAATATTGCCCTGGTCGAAAAAGGCTGCGCCAATATGGTCCATATGATCAACGTAATCCGCAAGTCCGGCATTAACCCTGTGGTCTGTGTCAACCGTTTTTATACTGATACAGACGCCGAGGTGGCAGTGATAAAGAAGGCTGCAGAGGCAGCAGGCGCGCGCTGCGCTGAATCCCAGCACTGGCTCAAGGGTGGTGAGGGAGCGCTTGAGCTGGCAGACGCGGTTATCGACGCCTGCAACGACAATAACGACTTCAAGTTCCTCTACCCTCTTGAGATGAAGTTGCGTGACCGCGTTGCGATCATCGCCAAGGAAGTATACGGAGCAGACGGAGTCTCCTGGTTACCAGAAGCTGAGGCTAAGGCCAAGATGCTTGAAGACGATCC
>JACRHE010000066.1 GCA_016217695.1 Nitrospirota bacterium
ATTTGGGATCAATCTCCCCACGATATGAAATAAGCATGACTATCGGCACGTCCCCCAGTCCACCAATGTTGTGCAGGGCCTTGCCGACCTTCAATCCATTAGATGCAGGGAAGAGGAGGCTTAAATATATGAGGTCCGGATGAAAATCCCCTGCAATCTCAATCGCCCTGTCCGGATCTTCAAGACTGAGAACCTCGAATCCCTTTGGCGTGAGAGCTTTTGTAAAGAGTTCACTTACTGAGCGGTCATCATCTATAACCAGGATCTTTTTTTTTCTATCCATTAACGCTTATTTGACCATCTTTCGAAACTCGCCCTTGTTGATCTGAGATTCGAGGTCTCTGATCATGCTTCTCTGATTATACAGGATGAAGAAGAATATTAGATAACCTGCGACAGAGACACCCCCGAGGTAGGGCAGATTGTCCATGAATATTCCGTGCTGCAGGAATTCGATCGTCTCCGGGATACCGGCTTTCCGGGATATTAACATGATTGCGAATACGAGGAAGAGAAACTGCAGCAGGCGCAGGAGGCTTCTTATGCTATGTTCCTGCCTTTTCAGGTCATTCAGCTCCTTAACCTTGCCGTCAAAGACGCAGCTTGAACATTCCCTGCTGCCGGCATACCGGTGGCTTTTGCAGAGCGGCCCCCTTCTGCACTTCGGGCAGGTAAATCCTTCGTTACTCCTCAGATAGACTTCGCAGACAGGACACTTTATCAGGTCTTCCCTGTTTCGTAACCCGGCACCGGCTGTAGTGTTCATATTCAGTCCTTTCCTGAACGAGGGGGGCAAACATGTCGTTCCCCCGACTGTGTTTTATCGGTATCATCCGTACCCTGACACTTCTTTTCTCTTCTGATCAGATCGTTTTCCTGCACCAAGTCCGGGACAGGCATGAATATGACGCCTTCGTTGCGCGCGCTCAGGATGTCTATTCCCTCTTCGTCTTTCATGCGGTCAAGTCTAAAGACCTTTTCTTCGAGGCCGGGTGTCAGGAATTCCAGCTGATCTCCGAGATCAAGCCTGTTGCGCAACCCGACCCTGGCTTCTCCGCCACTTATCTCAAGGACCACTCCGACCAGTTCATGGCTCATCCGGTAGCTCTCCCCATCGAAGTTATAGTCATTGTCCTGCTGCTTTCCTAAAAACATGCCGGTCGTATATCCCCTGCTGCTGAACATCGAGAGCTCCCTGAGCCAGCGGGAAGGCACACTGTAATCTTCCTGACCGCAGGCTGAGTCAATAGCCTCGCGGTAGGTTTTTACAACACCGGCAACATAATTTATCCCCTTCATCCTTCCTTCGATCTTAAAACTGTTTATACCAGCTTTCATGAGCAAAGGCAAGTGCCCGACCATGCAGAGGTCCCGTGAACTCATGACGTAAGTGCCGCGGTCATCTTCGAAAACCGGGAAATATTCTCCTTTTCTCTTCTCCTCCATTAGAGCATAGTTCCATCTGCATGAGTTAGTGCATTCCCCGGTGTTTGCGCTCCTTGAAGCGAGAAAGCTGCTCATGTAGCATCTTCCTGAATAGGATATGCATATCGAGCCATGTACAAAGACCTCAAGTTCTATATCGGTCTTTTCCCTAATGATCTTTATCTCATCGAGCGACAGCTCACGGGAGAGGATGAGCCTTTTGGCACCGAGGTCCTGCCAGAATCCGGCAGATGCATAATTTGTGATGTTTGCCTGTGTGCTTATATGGATCCTGATTTCAGGTGCTTTTTGCCTGAAGAGCGCGAAGAGGCCGGGGTCGGAGAGGATGACCGCGTCGGGTTTTACATCTTTCAAAAGTTCTATATGCTCTTCAACCGCTCCCAGGTCCCTGTTGTGCGCGAAGATGTTTGTGGTGACATATACCCTGATCCCCCGTTTTTGGGCATAAGCGACTGCACTCCTTAATTCGTCTGCATGGAAATTCCCTGCCTTGCCCCTCAGGCTGAAGCGCGAGTCGCCCAGATATACGGCATCAGCGCCGTAATGGATCGCGGTCTTCAATTTTTCGAAATCACCGGCAGGTGCGAGGAGTTCAGGTTTATGCATTCTTTACCCTGCTCCCGCAAGAAGCCCTGAATTTCTTTATCATTTCGCGCGCAATCTGGTCGCAACGCTCGTTCTCTCTGTGGCCGTTATGCCCCTTTATCCATGACCATTCCATATCATGGGGCGCGGCAGCCTTCAGGAGCCTTTCCCACAGATCCCTGTTAAGGACTTCTTTTTTCTGCGAGTTAGTCCAGTTCTTCTCCTGCCATCCCACGATCCATTCCGTCATCCCTTTTACGATATAATTGGAATCAGTGGTAACCCTTACCCTGCACGGTTTTTTCAAAGCCTCAAGCGCTGAAATGACGCCGAGCAGCTCCATTCTGTTGTTGGTCGTCAGTTCTTCGCAGCCGGAAATTTCCCTGACCTTTTCCCCGGATCTCAGGATCGCGCCGAAACCGCCTACTCCGGGATTGCCGCTGCAGGCGCCGTCAGCGAATATCTCGACAAAAGATTTTTCATGCAGTTTCATGATACGGATATATTACCCTGTTTTTACCGCTTAATTCCAAGATTGATGCGGGCTATAGGGCAATATCAGAGTAATGGAAGGAGAGAAATAGAAAGGGAGAAGGGGGAATTGAAAGTTCCCCGGGACAGTGCGGTGTAAATAATTTCAGAGATTCGCTTATTCTTTTTCGCTTTGCAAAGAACAATGCTTACAGTGCGAGTTTTTTCTCATTTCGTCAGGTATGAATAATATAGGCGTGACAGAGAGGCAAAGGCCCATAAAGACAGTGATAAACATGACGAACTTTAATTTTGTGGAGATGTTCATGGAGAAAAAGAGTGCTGTAGCAAGGCTTACCATTATAACCAGCATAATAAGATGTAATTTTTTCATTCTTACCCCCTATGGAATGTAATTTAACTCATTGTTGAGTCACATATTTGACTATCAATAATCATGCCTTATTGGACCGCAAAGGGAAAAAGATAAATTAGTCTTTAATAATTAATAGTTAGCGGTTTGATCATTATGCTGGAGGTCGAGCAGAGGTTGAGAAGAAGTGTGGCACGCCACGTTTTTGACATGTCACAAAAGTGTGGCATGTCACAGTTCATGTATCTATCAGAAGTAGGCGCTGAACATTACCTCTATATCATCCAATAACTTCTTATTGATAGAAAAAGTCACGGAGTCTGCAAAGCAGTCGAGGATAATGAGGGCATTTTTGCTGGCATCTTCCAGCTTTATATTTGCGAGTCTCTTATAAAAGGACCTGTTGATTATCCTGATATCTTCATACATGGCAACGAGATTTTGTAATGACCAGTCAGGCCTCTTCCCGCGCTTGCCGAGAAAGAATTGAGCGAGGAGATACATTGAGAGCACCCGGTACTTTGTTTCCTCTTCTGTTGCAAACGGCAGGTGATAGCGTACCATGGGCTTCAGTTTTTCCATGCCCGGGCAGCCGCTCGTAACCATATAGAGTCCGATTAGAGAACTCAGGCCGTTCTGCAGGGCTGTTTGCTTTACGTATTTTCTTTCGTCGGTTTCAATCGATACCTCAACTTCCTGATAGGATATCGAGCCCCCGAAGAAACTGACAACGTCCTGGAGATTTGTCGCAACAGGACAGAACCTGTACCTGCCGTGGTCCAGCGTGCAGATTGGGCATTTAAAAAAGTCCAGCTCTGCCCATTCCGGATAGGTCCTGTTTTGCGGCAGGATGAGATTCAGCGTTTTCCGGTCGAGTTTCAGATCGAACGCCCTCTCTGTACCGTCAGGAAACCTGAAATTATATAAAAAACTGAGCGGGTTTCTTGCATCGTCCAATTCGGAGGTCATCAGCCGGATCCTTTCTCAGCTGAATTCCTTTTCACACAGGGATACGATCTCTGAAAATTCCTCTTCTGATATCTCCGGAAGGATCAGGTGCCCGGCGTCGTCTCTTTCGATCTTTGTTATCGTGGGATATTTTCTTTCGAGCATCCGCAGATCAAGGGCCTGTCTTTTTACAACACTCAGCAGTCTCCTGTTTTCCTCTTCGAGATCATATTTTTCTATCGCTGACCGGAGGGCGAGCTTTAGTTCCATCTCATCCCAGGGTTTTGTCAGAAAACGGTAGATTTCTCCCCTGTTGACCGCCTGCATGGCGGCGTCCAGACTGGCATGGCCTGTAAGCGTAATCCGTACGGTTGCAGGATATTGATCCTTTACAAAGGAGAGGAATTCGCTTCCTGCCATTTGGGGCATCCTTTCGTCAGAAATGACGACCTTCATTTCCTGTTGTTGCAGAATCTTCAGTCCTTCGGCGCCGCTACAGGCTGAAAAAATCTCGTACGGGGCATCGATGAACGTCCTTTTCAGAGAGGCTATGACATTGGGTTCATCATCAACGATGAGAATAGGGCTTTTCATGATTTTGTTCTCCTTTTTTTTTGCACAGTTTTATTTGACGCTCTTGTCTCCGCCGCAGAAGGGACAGATATTCCATCCGTTTTCAAGCGGCATTCTGCACTGCTTGCATGTATTTTGTTTAAAGGACCCGCAAAAAGGGCAGAAGAGGAACTTCGCGTCGATCACCTTCTGACACTTGTCACATCTGCGTTCGTGCCTCGTCTGCGGTCCGATCACCCTGATCAGTTCCTCCAGTGTGGTATCTCCCTGCCTGACCTTTTCTATGCCGTCCTCTATCAGGGTCTTCATCCCGTTTGACCTTGCCAGATTGACCAGTTCCGATTCCCTGTAATTGCTGCTGATAAGGTGCCTGAAATCATCGTTCATAACAAAGAGCTCGAAGATGCCTGTCCTTTCAAGATATCCTGTATGCACGCATCGATCACATCCCTTTCCCTGGAAAACCAATTCGCCCACCGCATCGCCGGAAATCTTCAGAAGGTCCAGCAGCCCCTTCTCCGGAGGCTTCTGGATCCTGCAGTATCTGCAAACCTTTCTCACGAGGCGCTGGGCCAGGATTCCTTCGAGTGCGGAGGCGATAAGGTAGGGCTTGATTCCCATATCTATCAACCGGGTTATGGACGCCACAGAGTTGTTGGTATGCAGGGTTGTCAATACCATGTGGCCTGTGAGAGCTGCTTTGAATGCGACATCAGCGGTCTCGTAGTCCCTGATTTCACCGACCAGTATTACATCAGGGTCCTGCCTGAGTGTGGAACGCAGTACAGAGGCGAAGGAGAGGCCGACCTTTTCCCTTATATACACCTGACTTGCGTCTTCGAGAAAATACTCAACCGGGTCTTCAATCGTCTCGAAGTTTTTTGTGCTCTGCAGCATTGCGCTGAGGATGGAATAGAGCATGGTGGTCTTTCCGCTCCCTGTCGGGCCGGTAGATATGATGATGCCCTGAGGCTTTTTTGTCAGGCTCTGGATCCTCTGCAGGTCATCCCGGACCATTCCCAGTTCATCCAGCCTCTTTACTGAGGCATTTTTGTCGAGTATCCTCATTACGACCTTTTCCCCGTTGATGGTAGGCATGGTGGATACCCTGAGGTCGACGATCCGGGTGCCTGTTTTTACTGTTATGCGTCCGTCCTGAGGCTTACGTCTCTCCGAGATGTCCATCCTGGCGAGTATCTTTATCCTGGATATCGTTGCCGAGTGAAGCTCCGCCGGAATTTTAATCTTGCTGTGGAGCATGCCGTCTATCCTGAATCTGACGACTGTATATTTCGTCTTCGGCTCAACATGGATGTCACTGGACTTGTATCTTACCGCCTCTGAAATGATGGCGTTGACGATCCGAATGATCGGCGGAACCTCTGAGGAGCCGATGAGTTCCTGGAGATTGACGTCCTTCTCATCCTCTTCGATGACGATATCGATCTCATCGAGAGGTTCAATATCGGTGAGATCGTCGACGTCGGTCGCAGAGTCGGGCTTCTGTGCGCCGTATACCCTGTCGAGCTGGCTGAGGATGCCGGAGCTGCTTGCGATAACAGGCACTACCTTGAGTCCTGTCAGCAGAGAGATATTGTCGCACTTGAAGATGTCGGAGGGATCTGCCATCGCGAGGGTGACCTGCCTGGGATCGAGTTTTATCGGAATCAGCCGGTTTTTCTCGCAGAGCTCCCGTGGCAGAAACTTCACTGCCTCCTGTTTCAGGTTCATCTCCTTGAGGTCGACGTACTCGATCTTGAGGTGGCTCTGAAGCGCCCTGATGATCTTGGTCTCAGTAGTTATTCCGAGCCGCACGAGCGCGTCACTGAGGAACTCCGCCTCCGTTTTCTCCTTTTGCGCCATCTCACAGTCAGCCTTGCTGATTACCCCGGACTTGACGAGGATATTGCCCATCACCCCCCGGTTTTCGTCAAAGAGGGCAGAGTAGTTTTTGATCTTGAGCTGCTGCTTCTGCGTCAGCTCTTTCAGCTGTTTATTTTCCTGGATGAGCACATACTGCTGCAGCGCCAGACTGACCGTAAGCCTGAGGTCTTCATCGTTCCACGGCTTTGTAATGAACTTATAGACAGCGCCCTCATTCACCGCCCCCATTATGGACTGTATATCGGCGTAGCCAGTCAGCATTATCCGTATCGTGTCAGGCCATCTCTGCTTTATTTCCTTAAGGAGCTGTGCGCCTGTTATCCCCGGCATCCGGTGATCTGAAATCACGAGCTGCACCTTTTCCTTTTCCATGATACTGAGTGCCTCGTCACCCGAGGTTGCCGTGAGGATCGAATAGTTCTCTTCCATGAAAATCCGCCTCAGGGCATTGAGCACACCTGTTTCGTCATCCACGAACATGAGGGTGAATCCCCCGTCTTTTTGAGGTCCCCGCTGAAGCTCAGGGGCAGAGTCCGCCAGGGAAATGTCCGGCGCGTAATCTTTTGACACTGTTTTGAAGAGCTCGGAATATCTGGACATCTAGTTCTCCCTGAGCGGCAGCCGGACTGTGAAGGTTGCCCCTGTCCCAGGCTCGCTTTCCACTTCTATGGTTCCGTGATAAGCGGTGATGCTCTCATATGTTACTGTAAGTCCCATCCCTGTACCCTTGCCCACATCCTTCGTTGTATAAAAGGGGTCGAAGATCCTGCTACGTATCAGCTCCGGTATCCCGGGACCGTTATCGGAGAACCGCACGATGATGGCATTATCCCTCATATCAGTGCTGATGACAAACCTTAACCCTTCCCTCCGTGCCTGCAGCGCATTCAGGATGATGTTCAGAAAGGCCTGGCAGATGAGCGCCGGATTGCAGACAAAGCCGGGCAGCGGATGATAGTCCCTGATGATTTCAGCATCCCGCGGGATCTCATGGGTCAGGACATTCAGGGTCCTGTCGATCTCCTCGTTTATGTCGATCACAGCTTCCTGACCTTCATCAATATGTGAAAAACCCTTCAGATCAGAGACTATCTTCTTTACCCTCTCGGCCCCCTGAAGACTCTGCCTGATCAGATCATCTATGTCAGCGCTGATGAGATCGAGTTTCAGCTCCTTCCATTTCTGCTCGGCTGCTGTCTGCATCCTGGCTGTCTGGGGGATTCGGGAGATCTCGGACTGATAGTATTCTGTCATCTCCCGGTATTTGCCTATATATTTCTGAAGGGTGTTTATATTGCTGGCTATGAAGCCGAGAGGATTATTGATCTCGTGAGCCACTCCTGCTGCAAGCTGACCTATGGAGGCGATCTTTTCCTGCTGCAGCAGCCGCGCATGGGCCTGTTTCAGCTCATCCGTTCTTTCCTGGACCTTTTTCTCGAGATTCTCCGCAAGCTCCCGGTATTTTGCTTCGGATACGGCCAGCAGGCTGTTTGATTTCAGCAGTTCCTCATACGACTGATTAACGACCCTCGTATGCATCTCGGTCGTCAGCATCCTTTTCAGATTATTGTGGAGCATGGTCTGGACCACGTCGGTCAGAAGACAGAGGAGGCCTTTCAGATAGTTTTCGTTGCCGTCTGACCCGCTTACGGTTATCTTCCCGATCGTCTCGCCCTCCAGGGAAAATGGCTGAACTGCATACAGGGGGCTGTTCACTGAAGTTCCATGCTCCCACATGACGGCATCAGCGGCATCGGATATCATGACCCCTGATGCGCCTGCCCGGACAGCACCTTTAAGAAGCGGCAGCACCTCCTGTTCGTTCAGAAGGTCCCTGAGTTTTTTCTCAGAACCGACCACAAACTCAAGGGTATCGGGTCTTGCCGGATCTTTCATCGTCATTCCTCATTCGTCCTTTTCATCAGGCCCGCTGGGCACTGAGACTCAATTTCTCCAGAAATGCTGCCTTGTCAAGACCGTGATTCTCCTGGAGGCCGTACCGCCTGTCGATGGAGTCAAACGTCATCTCCGCCAGCCTGCCGAAGGTCTCTATAACTCCCCGTTTCTCGAGGGCAGAGGCCATAAAGACCGGTATTCCGGTCGGGCTCCAGACAGAACGTATATCCTCTTCAGGGATGATACCCGGAAGGTCCCTCTTATTGAACTGTATTACGAGGGGAAGTTTTTCTATATCGAGACCGACGATCTCCAGATTTTTTTCGAGGTTCGAAAAACTCTCTACATTATTTTCCCTCTCTGCAATCCGGGAATCAGCGATAAAGGCAACGCCGTCCGCCCTCTGAAGCACGGCCTTTCTCGTTGCGTCATGGTTTACCTGACCCGGCACGGTATACACCTTGACCTTTATCTTCAGGCCGCTCGGCGCTGAGATAAAGAAAGGAAGTAGGTCGAAGAATATGGTCCTGTCGTCTTTCGTATCAAGTACCATGAGGTCTCCCCTGCCTTCGCGCTCAAGCAGGTCATGAAGCACCAGAAGGTTGGTTGTCTTGCCAGAGAGGGCAGGGCCGTAGTAGACAAGCTTTAAGACCATGCGCCTGTCTATTTCATCGTACTCTATCATTACGCTGCCCTCCCTGCGCTTCCCCTCACAAACACGCCGGTTTTAAAGGGGTCTATCTCATAGTAATGCCGCAGACCTGCGATGGCCTTCTGATCCAGGACGATTCCCCTGGCCAGGAGGAGCAGCCCTGTGCCGCTCCTGACATCCCGGGATAACACCATCCCCGGGACCAGATTCCTGGGATGGATTTCAGCCTCGTGGGCATGCTCAGTCATTCCCCGGGTCTGAATCTTTTCCACGATAAAAGGACGCATGAACTGAAATATGGCTCGGTCGAATTTCGTATCCAGATAGAATTCCGTCTCGCTGAGCGCCCTTTTATAGTCATTTTCGGTCTGCGCATGCATGCTGTTTGCTGTCCTGTCAACCGCGTCGGCGATCGCTATAATGCGGCTGCCTGCCGGGATGTCGTTTTTCCTGAGTCCGTCAGGGAAGCCCCGGCCGTCAATCTGTTCGTGATGGTGCCTGATGTACTTTCCAACCTCCCTGAAATCCTCTATCGCCTCTATCGCCACCTGGCCCCTCACCGGATGAAGCTCATATTCCTTTCTTTCATAATCGGCCAGCTGTTCCGGAAGCTTCATGAGTACGGCGTCAGGGATGCTTATCTTCCCTATATCGTGAAGAAGCGCCGCAACGAGGATATTGCTTACCTCTTCCTCAGGCAAAGACATGGCAACGGCGGTCTGCCGGGCAAGTGAAGCGACGTTTTTTGAATGACTCGAAACAGAGCGGTCCCTCATCTCGATGAGATTCGAAAATGCCGAGATGGAGCTTCTGAAGTTTCGTCCGATCTGTTCGTTTAATTTCTGAAGGGAGCTGTTCTGCTGCTGTATATTTAGAGTCTGTTCCTGCACCATCGCCTCGAGCTGCGTGTTCCATTGTTTCAGCTCCTCGTTTTGCTTCCTGACGACCTCAGTGAGCCTCGCGTTTTCAGAGATGAGGAAGTATCTCTGGACCGCATCCTTTATGACTTGAACAAGTTCCTCATCCTTCCACGGCTTGGATATATAGCGGTAGGCGCCTCCCTTGTTTATCGCATCAACAGCTGCCTGCACATCAGCATATCCGGTCAGCACGATCCGGAGGGCATCGGGTGAAAGCTCTCTCGAATTCCGGAGGAATTCCACGCCGCTCATCTCCGGCATCCTTTGATCCGAAACTATGAGGCAGATATCGGGGTTCTGCCTGAGCGTCTCCAGGCCGACTGCGCCGGAATTGGCAGTCAGGACCTCCAGGTCTTCGTCCATGAATAATCTCTTCAGGGCCTTAAGGATGTTTTCCTCATCATCTACAAAAAGTACCTTAGGTATATCTGTCCCTGCGTCGCTCATCTGCCGTGTCCTTCGGATTGAACCGTTTCCGTAGATGGATCTGCCGAAAGATTGCAGAAGAGGTCGACGAGGGCAGGGTCGAGCTCTTTGCCTTTTGCAGACTCCATGACGCTCATCGCCTTTTCATGGGAATATCCCTTTCTGTAAGGCCTGTCCGTTGTAAGGGCATCATAGACATCAGCCACGGAGACGATCCTTGCCTCCAGCGGCACGCTATCCCCTGAGATGCCGGAAAGATATCCTTTGCCGTCGTATCTTTCATGATGATAGAGTATGACGTTGACGATTCGTTGGGAGAGCTGCGCCTGCCGTGCGACGTCCGCACCCCATTGCGGATGATGTTTTACGACCGCGAAGGCATCGTCGCTCAGAGGTCCGTTATAATTCAGGATGTTTTCAGGCACTCCGATTTTACCGCAGTCATGGAGCCAGCTTCCGTGTTTTATATCCTTTATGATCTCCTCTCCGAGATTTAGTGCTCCGGCCACCATCATGGCGTACCTTGCGACCCTGTCACAGTGGCCGCGGGTATAGGGGTCCTTTAATTCGATTGTCTGGGCCAGGGAAAGGAGGGTCGCCTCGTCTGCGCGCTTCAGGGCTTTTACTACACTATATTTATTCAGAGCGTCGGAGACGATCTCCTTAATCTCTGCGTCATCCCACGGCTTGGTGATAAAGCGGAATACCTCGCCCTTGTTGATCGCGTCGATCGCCGATTTCATGTCGGCATGTGCAGTCAGCAGTATCCGCACGCTGTCAGGCGCTATCTCCTTTGCCTTCTGCAGGAAGTCGATACCGTTCATCCCAGGCATAAGATTGTCGGAGACGATCACGGCAAAATGGCCGCCTCGCAGTAAGTCCAGCGCCTCAAGCGCGCTTGAGGCGGTAGTGACTGCTACGTCCGTGTCGATGAAGAGCCTCCTGAGGGAGTTCAGGATGCTGATCTCGTCGTCTACAAACAATATGGCCGCAGTGTTATGCACAATATGTTTCCCCGGGACAACAGACGATAATGATCCCTTTTTGGGAGCTGTCGTATTCCATCAGGACGCCCAGCAGGGTGCCATGAAAATCATCAGTGTTGATCTTCATCGCGCCCTTCTGCATGACCTTGACCCGCTCAATGAACCGGACTAGCTCCTCTGGAAAGGCCTCTTCCACGGATTGGCCGAGGACATATCCCCTGCTGCCCATATGTCTTTGCCATTCCGCATTGGTCAGTACAACGACATTATTGATGTCGACACCGACAACACCTACAGGCATCGAGTCAATGATATTTTGGTGGGAGACCAGAAATTTATTGCGCAGTTCAAGGTTGGCGGTCTTGAACTTCAGCAGTTTCTCCAGTTCGCTGTTGAGTTGTATGAGTTCTTCATTTTTCGCCTTCAGTTCTGAGGTAAGCTCCGTATTTTTTTTGTACAGTGAATATCTCTCGATGGCATTTACGACCGTGACCTTAAGCTCGTCGTCATTCCACGGCTTGGGAATAAATTTATAGATCTGTCCTTCATTGATGGCAGAAACGATAGCCGCAGTATCCGCATATCCTGAAAGCACGATCCTGACCGTATCCGGCCAGCGCTTATATACCTCGCGCAGAAATTCGACGCCGTTCATAGCCGGCATCCTGTAATCGGATATGACGATCTGCGCCTGTTCGTTCTCAAGCACTGAGATGCCCTCCTGCCCCGAAGAAGCAGTGAGAATGCTGTAGTCGTCGTCGAGAAACAGGCGTTTCAGCGCGCTCAGAACGTTCTGCTCATCGTCAACGCATAAGATCTTTACCGACTCATCCATGTATATGCCACCTCATCAGTTCAGCACCTCTCTTATCTTTCCAAGTAGGTCTTTCGGCGATATGGGTTTATATATAAACATTACGTCTTTTTCCGGGATACCTGAAAGCTGTATGACATCAGCTGTGTAGCCGCTTGCAAAGATGGTTTTTATCCCCGGGTTTATCGCCTTTATGCTTTCGTATACTTCCTTCCCGTTCTTTTTCGGCATGATGACATCGAGGATAACGGCCTGGATGGAGTCCTGATGATCCTTAAACTTAACCAGCGCATCTTCTCCGTCAACAGCATCTATCACATGGTAGCCGGAGTCTTCGAGCACGGTCCTGGTCAGCTTTCTCAGAACAGGATCGTCTTCGGCAACAAGGATCGTTTCCGTCCCGCCGTTGGGCATAACGGCAGATGCCTCTTCGCTTTCCATGACCTCTGCGCGGACAGAGGGAAGATATATCCTGAAGGTTGTTCCCTTGCCGGGCTCGCTGTAGACATTTATAAACCCTTCATGCTGCCTGATTATCCCGTAGACCATGGAGAGCCCGAGACCCGTGCCTCTGCCCAGCTCCTTTGTTGTGAAGAAGGGCTCGAATATCTTTTCCCTTGTCCTTTCATCCATGCCGCTGCCCGTATCTTCCACGGTGATAAGGGCATAGTGACCGGTTTTGCCGTAGCTGTGGGCTTTTATGAAATCCTCATCGATTATGGTATTTTCGACCCTGATGGTCAGACGCCCTCCGTCAGGCATCGCATCCCGGGCATTCGTCACAAGGTTCATAAGCACCTGCTCTATCTGTACGGAATCCGCAAGGATATTGACGTCAGGGTCGGAAGGCATCACCTTCAGCTCAATATCCTCCCTGATGAGCCTGAGCAACAGCTTTTCAATTTTTCTGATAAGCTCGCTCAGGCTCAGGGGGTTCAGCGTAATTACCTGCTTTCTGCTGAACGCCAGAAGGCTCTGGGTGAGATTGGCGGCCCTGTCGGATGCAGCCAGTATCTGCTCAACGTGCGGCCTCAACGGTTCATCGTCCTTCATCTTCATTATCAGGAGATGGCCGTAGCCGATGATGGCAGAGAGAATGTTGTTGAAGTCATGTGCGATGCCGCCCGCAAGCTGGCCGATTGATTCCATCTTCTGCGCCTGAAAAAGCTGTTCCTCCAGTTTTCTGCGGTCTGTAATGTCCCTTACAACATGGATTAATCCCGTGAGGTTGTTCCGGCTGTCGAACCGGGGTATGGCGCGTATCTCGATGAATTTGTTGATGTGGGGTTCGAACATCTCGTTGGTCGAAGGCGTTCCTGTTCTCAGGCATTGGCAGCTCGGACAGGCCTCGGGCGGGCATCCGGTCCCGTGATAATATTCAAAGCACTTCGCCTCGGTCATGTCGAGAAACGGCAGCCCGAGTATCTTCTCGGCTGCCTTGTTGGCCCGTATGATATTGAAATTCTTATCATGGATCGTGATCATGTCCGTCAGCGTATTGAATGTCTCCTCCCAGTCCTGCTTAATCTGGAAGACCTGCTCCTGCATTTTTTTCCGCTCCGTCACATCAGTAACAAGAACCAGTCTGGCCCGCCTGCCGTTGAAATACATAAAATCCGAAGTCACATCCACATCTATTAAGGTCCCGTCCTTTTTTCTGTGCCGCCAGCTCATGGTTCTCTCTATCCCCTGAGATAACTTTGAAATTCTGTCCAGGAGGGCAGGCACATCTTCCGGGGGGCGAATATCCCTGATGGTCATCGACAGGAAATCCTCCCGGGAATAGCCATACTGCACGATTGCTGCGGTATTGACTGCAAGGAAAGAATGGGTCTCAAGGTCATAGACCCACATCGGGAAGGGATTATTTTCGAAGAGGAGCCGGTATTGCTCTTCTTCTTTTTGCGTCGACTCCCTCATTTTTCTGTATCCCCTGATCAGCAGCCTGTTATAAAATGCGAATACAATAAGGCCGGATGTGACAAGACGCATCCATGTTTCCTGAATCCCCTGCCCGAACAATCCGTGCCAGAGGTCTCCTCTGCCGAAGGCATAGGTATCCAGGAGCACATCAAAGACCAGGTAAATCACCACCATGGCACCGGCAAAAAAAACATTCCTCATGTTGATCAGGCTTCTGTCATGAATTTTATGCTCGATAGTGGTCATAATCCTCTTTATTTCCCTGTCACGACCGGGATATTGATGGTAAAGGTAGTGCCTTTGCCGACTTCGCTTTGAACCTTTATCTCTCCGCTATGCTTCTTGACTATGTCGTAGGCGATGCTGAGGCCCAGGCCTGTGCCCTTGCCGACCTCTTTTGTCGTATAAAACGGCTCAAAGATCCTGTTTATCTTTTCTGCAGGGATGCCGCAGCCTGTGTCTGATATGGATACGAAGATGCTGTCCTCTTCACTCCAGGTCCTTATCCCTATATCCCCCTGGCTCTCTATGGCGTGGGCCGCGTTTACCAGCAGGTTCATAAATACCTGATTCAGCTGTCCGGGGTTGCACTTTGTAAGCGGTATGTCCCCATACTCCTTTTTTACCGTAGCCTTATACTTCAGCTCGTTCCATACGATGTTTATAGTGCTCTCAAGCCCTGCATTGATGTCCGCCATCTTCTGCTCGGCCTCATCTACCCTGGAGAAGCTCTTGAGGTCCTGTACGATCTTCTTTATCCTCTCAGCTCCGTCAAGGGATTCCCTGATGAGGTTGCCGAGATCTTCGGTTATGAAGTCGATCTTCAGGGCCTTCCTCTGCTTTGCTATGGGGTCTGTCTTTTCTGCCGGCAGCTCAGCTATTGCCCCGG
>JACRHE010000070.1 GCA_016217695.1 Nitrospirota bacterium
CCCACCACTGCATGGATAAAGGGTTTGAAACGACTATTAATCTCATGGCGGTATCGACCGTGGGTCTGCGTGAGCTGGATGAGGCGCTTGACGACCTCTCCAAAAGCAGGGTGCCGAACGTTTATGTTGTGGACAGATACGGCGCTTTTTATTCCGAGGATATTGATCTGCTTGCAAAAAAATATATGGACCGCCTGCCCGGCAAGACCATTGGTATCCACTGTCACAACAATCAGCAATTGGCCTTTGCCAATACCATCACGGCGATCATCGACGGCATCAATTACCTTGACGCAAGCTTATACGGTATTGGACGGGGAGCCGGCAACTGCCCCCTTGAACTTCTCATTTCATTTCTGAAGAACCCGAAATTCAAAGTTCGGCCTCTTATCGAGGCCATTGAGACCGTGATCCTTCCCTGGCAGGAAAAGATCGACTGGGGGTACTACATCCCTTATATGGTTGCAGGCGCCCTGAACCAGCACCCGCGCGCTGCCATGGCACATATGGAGTCAGACCGGAAGAATTCCATTACAGAATTTTTTGATCAGGCCACGAGCGCCGCAGAGTTGGATTAAAAAAATACCGGATTATTTTGTAATTGAACCCTATTCCAATGAAGGGGGCAGCACAGTGAAGCTCGGAAGGATCTCTGTCATCTGCGTGTTGTTCATGTCACTGCTTTGTTCTATCTCTCCTGCCCATGCAATATCGGAAGAAGAACAGGCATTTCTTTCGATGTATTTCAAGCCCGAGGAATTAGAGATCTCCACCCGGCGGGCCATTCCATTACTAAAAGCCCCTGCTATTGCCACGGTGATTACGGACGGAGAAATACACAATATGGGCGCGAGGACGTTGACGGATGTTTTGAAGCTTGTTCCCGGGATGGGCATCGCAATAACCGACTCGGGTTTTTTCAGGGTAGAGGTGAGAGGAACTGTTACCGGACAATCTGAAAAGGTCCTCATCATGATCGACGGACATGGCCTGAACAGAAACCCTGCAGGGAGCGCATTTCCCTTTTTTCTTGATTATCTCAGTGTCGATAACATTAAAAAAATTGAGATTGTCAGAGGACCCGGTTCAGCCCTGTACGGCAGCAACGCATTTGTCGCGGTAATAAACATCATCACAAAGAGTGCAGAGGACATCGAAGGTGCACATTTATCGGTTTCAGGAGGAAGCTTTGACACCCGGAAATACAATCTTCTTGCGGGAAAGACTTTTAACAACGGACTCAAGATAGCGGGCAGCATTGACTACATGAAAACAGACGGACCTGACCTGCGCATAACACGAGACCGGCTGTCAGGGACGCCGTTTACAACTGCACCGGGCAATGCAGATACCAGGTTTGAGGGAGCAGGAATATATTTTGAGGCTTCATACAAAAACTTAACTTACCGAAGCCAGTATCTGGCTAATGACAGGGGTGCATACATCGGTCTTGGTTATGCACTGACGGATTTCAATTCCATCAAGTCGGATAACTTCTGGCAGGAACTGACCTACAGTCACTCCTTCACAGAGAAATTCTCTTCGAAGATAAAATTATATTATGACTACTTTAACCAGGACTGGCTTGTGAAAGTCTTTCCGGACGGCTTTGCCGGCTCGTTTCCAAATGGAGCGATCGGCGGGCCGAAGGCCAGGGACAGAACCATAGGCGGTGAAATCCAGCTGGATTACAGCATTTCAGATACAAATCATCTGCTTGCGGGCATTGATTACGAAGAGTTGAAGCAATATGATGTGAAAGCCATCTCGAATTTTAATCCCAACACCGGTGCATACATTGGGCCGGTTCAGGATATATCGGCGTGGGGCAACTGGAACAGGAATGTCAAGAGGTATATATTCGCAGCCTATTATCAGGATGAGTGGGAAATCAAAGACAATCTAAGCCTTACCGCCGGGGTACGGTATGACCATTACAGTGACTTCGGAGATACAACAAACCCGAGGCTTGGCATAGTCTGGAGGTTTCTGGAAAATGCAGATCTGAAGCTGCTTTACGGCCAGGCATTCAGGGCGCCCACCTTCACCGAGCTATACAGCATCAACAACCCTACTATAATGGGGAATCCTGATCTTGCCCCTGAAAAAATCAGAACGTATGAGGCGGGTATTGGCTACACTTATTCAAAGCGGTTCAGGCTCGAACTGAACTATTTTTATAACGACATTGATGACCTGATCGTTCGTGATCCCTCCACGTCACCGGGGTCCTATGCAAACCTGGGAAAAGCAAAAAGCGACGGCATCGAGGCAGTGCTGACCGGAAAATACTCTTATGACAATTACTGGAAGATCGCATATTCCTGGCAGGATCCGAGGGACTCTCATACTGGTGAGAGGATAGCCTTTGTCCCGGGCAGCAGGGCAAGTGCCGGCGTGAATTATGGTTTTTCGAAATATCTTGTATCACATGCTGATGTCTTATGGACAGGTTCGCGCCCGAGGCCGGCGGGAGATACAAGGGATGATGTGGCATCATACACAACAGTCGATCTGACACTGACCTTGAGAAACATCTATAAAACCCTTGAGATTCAGGCAGCAATCCATAATCTGTTCAACAAAAAATACGAGGACCCTGATCTATCGGGTGCTTCACGGTTTATTCCCTATGATTATCCGAGAGAAGGCATTTCTGCGCTGTTCAGAGTCAGCTATAAATTTTGACTCCGCCCCCACTTCTCATCTCTTTTGTCCTCCTCTTAGGCGGCCTCAGACTGATTCTGAAGATTTGCAAATGTACTCCGCAGAGTTAAGGATGGAAATATCACACTCAGTCCGGGGACAAAAAAGAAGGGTTACAGAAGTGGTTAGGTCCCGCAACCCTATCGAAAATTTTTATGGTAGGCCCGGGCGGTTTCGAACCGCCGACCTCTACCGTGTCAAGGTAGCGCTCTCCCCCTGAGCTACGAGCCTATTGCAGAGATATTTCGTGGAGCTATTGATTTAACTAAAAAAGCCCATTCTTTGTCAAGCGGACAGCCGTGAGGCCTTAAGAATACAGCGCCGGGCAGACCGGGCTAAAAGAGCCTCACATCCACCATTTCGCCCTGTTCGATGCCGTTAATATTCAGGGGGATCACAATCGTCCCGTCTGCCTTCACCAAGGTGGTGATCAGGCCTGACTTCCCCAGCACCGGGACCGCCCATAGGCCGTCAGCCCTTTCTTCAAGCATCACCCTCACATGTTCCTCCCTTCCCTGCGAAGAGGAGATATTTCTGGAAAGCCTCGCCTTCACAATCGTCCTGCCTTGCCATGGGAATTTCTCGACAAGGCCTGTCAGCTTTTTCAGCACAGGCTCGATGAATATCTCAAAGCATACGCTTACAGCTGCAGGATGCCCAGGGAGGCCGAACACAGGGATGCCGCGGATGATCCCGCCTATCATCGGTTTGCCAGGCTTTAAGGAGACCCCATGAAACAGGACCCCGGGTGACCCCATGTCATCGATGATCCGGGCTATCATATCCTTTGTTCCGACAGATGTTCCTCCGGAAAGGATAATCGCATCTGAGTCTTCAAGGGAGCTTTCTATCACAGACCTTATCACCCCGTAATCATCCCTGAATATGCCCCTTCTCCTGGGTTCACAACCTGAGGCTGCGATCATACCTGCAAGCACATAGGAGTTGATATCCCTCACCTGGCCCTTGTCAGGGCAGGTCCCGGCCGGCACAATCTCGTCTCCGGTCGAGATTATTGCGACTGCAGGACGTTCATAAACCCTGATTTCTGTAACGCCGATCCCTGCGCAGGCTCCGATATCCTGGGGCCGCATCCGCTGACCCCTGTATATTATCCTCTCACCCTTTTTTACATCTTCACCCGCCTGTATCACGTTCTCTCCGGGAGCCACAGGTCTGAGCACCTCGATCACCTGTTCATCCACGGACTGCACATATTCGAACATCACGACAGCATCAGCGCCTTCGGGTAGCATGCCGCCGGTCGGTATCTTTGAGGCATCGCCTTTTTTAAGGATGAATGAAGGGTATTCTCCCATGAAGACCTCTTTGGATATATTCAGATAGGCAGGCATGGTCTCTGTTGCTCCGAAGGTATCAGCAGCCTTAACTGCATATCCATCGACAGTAGAGCGGCTAAAGGCAGGAAGGTCCTCTATAGATACGACCTCCGCTGCGCAGATCCTGCCGGGGGCCTCTTCAACGGGCAATGTCTTCAGACGTGGCAACTTAACGGGAAGGCCATCCAGAAGCATCTTCAGTGCAGTCTCTGCTGCAATCGCCTGCTGTCTTCCGAGCATGTCTTTCATGGTTCTATTATAAATATTCCTGTGATAAAAGACGGAAAGAAAAAAGGCCCCGGATTTCTCCGGGGCCTATGGGGTTGTTGCAGCTAAAGAAAAAACATATGCTAAGGGCGGCCTCCGCTGCTCAGGATGTAGGCCTTGGCTCCGGCCTGGTAGGTCTTGCCTGCATGCAGCGCTGAATCGAGCGTTGCAGCCACAGAGTTATTGAGCAGATTGTCATCGAGCCAATCGATAGAGTCGTAGATGAGCCTCTTAACATAGTAACGGTTGTGTACGAACGCTCCGGGGTCATGCTCGATCAGGTTGAAGTTAAAGGCAGCGCCCATGTTGTTCTTGCCGGTAGTGTTTCCGGTCAGGTCCGCATCTCCTGGGGAGAGCCAGTTCCTTACAGCGTTTCCGGAGGTCGTATTACCGGCGCTCCTGAAGAAATACGGGTTGGCACCCGCCCAGAAATAGCCGCGCTGCTGCAGCTGAGCGTCGAAGGCTTCCATCGCCTCATGAAGGAGCGTCTTCTGCTCTTCGAATTCGGTGACGGTGATCTCATACGCCCCCTCGTGGCAGACCTGGCATAAGGCGCTCCTTATCGCCAGCACTTTTGTTATCTTATTAGGCTCAGCAGGGTCCTTCCTCTCTACTGAAAGAGGCAGGAAGGTATGTTTCTCACCGTTGACGTTGAACGCCATGTGGCAAGCGATGCAGGGTCCCTGGGTCCCGGTCCTGTCAGCAGTAAGCCCTATCTTGTCGTGCTGGAAAAAGGAGACGTTTGCATAGCTCCTGCCGGCAAAACCGTATCCGGTTCTGGCAAAAAGGGTACCGCCTGCGGTCAGATAATGGGAATTCACAAAGCTCATGCTGTTCCAGCTTCCGGCCTTGGCACTGACCGATCCCCCGCTTTCACGGCCAACATGGCAATCCAGACAGAGGTTCGAGTTAGATATGTCAGGGTACTGCTGAACAGCATTGTCAGCATAGGTCTCTGTGATCTGACCGGGGTTGCGAAGGGCGCCCTTGTTATTGCTGTGGCAGCCGTTGCACTGCAGCATCTCCGGTATCCAGCTGTCATTCTGTGCAAGAGGAGGCGTGTAAGTCGTACCGTTTTTCTGTGAGTTAGTGTAGGCGATAATGCCGGATGTCGTGTGGCAGCGCTGGCATGAGGCCCTGTCTCCTCTTGACCAGTTATAGTGCGCCCAGGCGCCTGCAGCTGTCTTGTCGCCGTGGCGCGAGGCAGCCCACTGACGGTTAATGGTCGCGTCCGCCTTGTGGGGATTATGGCAGATGGCGCAGGCCTGCTCGTCCAGGGGCTTGAGTGCGTAGCCGGTGATATCCTTGGTATTGGCCCCTGAACCTCCTGGCCAATTGCCTGTTGTGCCGATATGAGTGTCTGTGATTATACGCGGTCCATCGACATGAAAAGTAGTCACGGCTGTGCCGCTTGCGCCTGGCAGCTGATGACAAGCTGTACAGGTATTGAACTGGCTGGAGCCGTTTGCAGAGGCAGCGGCCCGGTACTTGTCTATAGGGCCGAGGCCGAAGTGGTTGCCGCCATTGCCGTGACAGGTTTCGCAGCCGTTTACGGGACGTGGATCAAAATTTCCTCCGAGTATCCCTGCAACCTTGAGCCCGTCTCCCTGCGGATCGTGGCAGGTCCTGCAGGGCGACTCTCCGATGTTTCCGATAATGCTCAGCGCCGGAACTGCATTAAGGTTTGCGTGCCCGCTGACCTCCCAGTCCAGCTTCTGATTGGGATGGCAGTTGAGGCAGACGTCCACACCTGCCAGGTCAGGCCCTGAAACAGTAACGTGTGTGCCGCCTTCTTTGCTGCTGCTGCCGCAGCCATAGACAAACCCCATGGCGAGTATCAGAGCGATAATCAGTACGTGATTTCTGAAAAACCTGTTCGTCATTGCTTCATCCTCCTTATCAAATATTCTCAATGGCATTTTGTACATGTCTTGTTATTCCCTGCGTCTTTGAGCCTGCCGGAGATCTTGCCCCAGTTCCTCGGATGGGGACTGATCCTGAGACCTGTCAGGGCGCTGTGGCACTTCATGCAGACGTCTCCGTCAGGATGACATGTCTGGCATGAGGTAAGGTTCTTTCTCGCCTCCCTCGAATGCTCAGCAGACCACTGATGCTTCGGAAGAATGCTGTTGGGATGGCATGTCTGGCACTGGGATGCATTAAACAGAGAATGTTTCGGGCCTCCCAGTTTCAGGTCAAGATCCGACCATCCCCTGCGGTGAGATATAACCCTCAGGTCATTCCTGCTGAACTTTTCGTGGCACTCGTTGCAGAACTTCTTTGAGTCGTGACAGCGAACGCAGGATCTAGGATCGTCAAGGGCCTTTATGGGATGTATCTCCCTGAAATCCGTCCTGTGGGACCTGGGCATATAATCAACACCGGAGTTGGACACATGAAGCTCACGGTCGATGCCGCCTCCTGTGTGGCAGTCGAGGCAGAAGGAATGCTGATGGCAGTCGTTACAGTTGCTCGGCAGCTTCTCCTTGAATTTCCTGTGGTCTCTCACCCAGAAAGAGCCATGGTTCGGCTCGACATTATTCACTAAATGACAATCGTTACAGGATTTTATCTCCATGGTTGTCCCGTAATCGGTATGGCGCGTCACCGACCATGCAAACGGGCTTAGCACAAGGAGCAGACTGATCGTTAATATTATTTTTTTTATCACGCTTCCCTCCTTTCTCTACAGATTCCAGTTAAAGGCGATTCTTGCTAAAGGCCTGTGGTCGAAGTTTTCATTCACATTGTCCTCGATCCTCGCGCTCACAGAGGTATTCTTGCCTGCAGACCATAGTCCTCCCAGCCAGTATCTCTGCGCATAGTTGTTGCCGAACTCATCAGGACGCCTGTAAGTGTCATACTGGATGCCTGCTGAGAGGAGCAGTTTCTCCCTTATCCGGTAATCGCCTGTAACTTCAAAGCCCCAGAGATTTCCGCCGTAACCGTGACGGTAGTCGACTCCGGCGCTGACTGTCAGTTTGTCCATGGGGCTGATCCTCGTTCCGACAGTAAAGCGGTCGGCATTGTTGCTGTCCTCATATGTCTGTTTTGCATATGATGCGTACAGAGTCACCGGCGACTCAAGACTGTATTCCGCGCGCATAAGGTACTCGCGGTACTTGTCTACTGCAAATACGCTGTAGATGGATGTTGCGTCAAAGGTGGGATAGGAATGATAAAACTCCCCTTTTACCATAAGGTTACTTATGGGAAAAAGGTCTATGCCCACCGTTGCCTCGTCAACCGCCTCTGAGAGCCTGTCGTAGCGCACCTCTGCATAGGGACTTGCATACTTGTAAAAATATTTAAAATTCATGCCGAACTCTTCCCTCGCAAGCTCGGACTCGTCATATTTCCTGACATAGCTGAAGCCGAGCTGGGTCGATTTGATCTTGTCCAGATGAACATCCACCCCGAAAAAATAGTTGCCGTCCCGCGTAGTCTCTGAGTCCAGCGAAAACAGGACATCCCTGCCGGCTGCGATCGTAACACCAACAGGCCCCATGTCATGCGCGTCGATCCTCAGACCGTCCATGATTGCATTCCCTGCGGTGAAGGCCATAAACTGGCGCCCGAGCCTCATCGAGAGGCTCTCGACAGGAGCATATTCCAGGTATAAATAGTAAAGCCTGCCCGAAACATCATCATCCCTTATCTTCCCCCCTGTGAAATCCGTCCAGACGCGGCCATATCCAGCAGCCGAAAAATTCTTTCCCTCAGGATTGTAGCTGAACCTCAGATACTGGGCAAGGATGGTCTGGCTTTCTCCAAGGAGGTCATCTCCGAACAAAAGCTGCGTAGAGGTGCTCAGTTTCAATGGCGCTGCATATAAGCCGTCCGTACCGATAAAGAATGTGGCTACGACAAGAGTGATATAAAATGCCCATCGAAAAAATCCTTTCATCTATCCCTCCTTCCTCTTTCCTTCATCAATTTGCTCCTTCTTTATTCTGATGTGCCGCCTACTGCTTTTTAAGCGACTTGATATAGGCGATAACGTTGGCCATCTCTTCGGACTTCTTGTCGAGAGGCTTGCCATGGAGGGCCTTTTCGATGTCGTAATTAATCACATCTTCCAGGCTCTTGAACTTCTTGCCCATCATCTTCCATTCATCCTTTCCGCCTGCGTTTTCCAGGCCCTTACCGCCGGGATGGCAGGAATTACAGCTCTTGCCGGTAGTGCCTCCCCCAAGTTTCGAGTCGTTAAAAAGGGCCTTCCCTTTTTCGACGTCTCCTCCTGCAAGGGCAAGTGAAACCATAAAAACAGCAACAAAAACAGATAAAACTGAATACTTCAAAGTCTTCATTTCTTCTCACCACCTTCCTCTGGTTACTTCGATCACGTCAGATCACAATAACCTAACGTATATATGTCCAATTCTTAAGGTATATTTCGCAATATAGAGTCATTATCTTTCAAGATAAGGTTGTTGTCAAGTAACAGCCCATGCATTCTATTGACATCAAAGAGCGTCTCTGGTAAGTTTCTACATCATGAAAATCCACGGCATAGAACGTCTCTTTTGGGGCCGGCAGCCTGTCCTGATCCTGAACATCCTCCTCGGAGCAGCCCTCATCATTGCATTGTTATTCCTTGCAAGGGATATTATTTCAATCGCCGTCGCCCCAAAGGAAAAATCTGACGGTGCCGCAAAAAAGGCGGAGAGTCCGACAAGGCGCAATATTGTCGATTACGCGGAAGTCTTAAAAAACAACCCCTTCGGTTTTCCTGCCGGCGAATTGAGGGCGATAACCCCTTCCTCAGATCCGTCTGCTGCTGCACAGACCGACTTATCTCTCATAGGGACCGTCGCAGGCAGGCAGGACCTGAGCTATGCCATCTTTAGCGACAAGTCGGGCCAGCAGGAGGTCTTCAAGACCGGCCAGAAGGTCTTTGGTCTGGGCAAACTGGAGCGGGTCGAGACAACAAGGGTATTCATCAGGGCAAACGGCAAGTCAATCGAGATCCCGCTGACAGACATAGCCATGGTAAAGGAGGTCAGACAGCCGGGCGCGCCGCCGTCAGTATTTGGCCGGAAGACAGGGGAGTCAACATACCTTGTTGATCAGCAGAAGGTCCAGCAGGCCATAGAAAAACCTGACCAGATCATGACAGATGCCAGATTCATCCCGAACATCGTAGAGGGCAGACAGCAGGGCTTCATCCTGAGGGAGGTAAAGCCGGGCGGAATATACCAGAGCCTTGGGCTCCAGAACAACGACATCCTTCTGAGGATCAACGAATATAACATATCAAATCCCGAGGCAGCGCTCCAGGCCTTCACAGCCTTGAAGGGCATAGACAGGGCCCAGCTCGACATCATCAGAAACAGCTCAAAGATGACCATGACCTACCAGATCAGATAGAGTTTCGGCCTCCTCAGGCAAAGAGAGATTGCATTAATCATAACCGAAACCGCAGACACAGTGTATAATTGAGCGCACGAAGGAAGACACTCCCTCCCTGCCTTTCTTGAAAAGCCCCGGCTGAACTTTCGCAAGGCTGTTTAGTCCCCTGAAGTACTCGTTTGTAACCGTTGCCCTGCCTTTATCTAAACAGGAACCTTTTGTAACACCAGAAGTTGCAAAATGCAGGTTGCAGTTTCATATTGCATGAACCCCATGGGGTCATCAGTCAACCTGGCAGGATTGCAAAGATCCGTGATGTAATGTATTCTTAAAGTAAGGAGGTAAGAAAATGCTTGCAAAGAAGACATCCAAAAACCAGCTTACTCTACCGAAAGACGTCGTCAAACAGTTCCCGGAGACGGAATATTTCGATGTGTCGGTTAAAGACAGAAAAATAGTACTTATGCCGGTCAGAATCGCTCCGGCAGATGGGACCCTTGGGAGTATCAGGGATAAAATGGAGAAGCTGGGGATCACCGAAGGCGACGTTGCAGAGGCGATTAAATGGGCAAGAAAGAAAAAGAGGTAAAGAGAGTCGTTCTTGATACGAATGTGCTTGTCTCTTCCATCCTCTTTAAGGGCGAACTGGCCAGGGTTGTTGATCTGTGGAAAGAGGGCAGGATCGTTCCTGTAGTTTCAAAGGAGACCTTCCATGAATTCAGAAGCGTCCTCGAATACCCCAAATTCGGGCTTACAAAGTCAGAGATAAGGACGATCATTGAAGACGAGGTGCTCCCTTACTTTGAGATAATCGAAACGGCAGGTTTGGTGAGCGGAGTTTGCCGGGACCAGGATGACGACAAATTTCTTGCGTGCGCCCTGTCGGCAGAGGCCCATTTTATTGTCAGCGGCGACAAGGACCTGTGTGATCTGGGTGCGTATAAAACAATCAGGATCATAACAGCCTCGGCCTTGCTGAAAATGAGCTGGTAGATCTGTGCTAGTTGATACGATCTGTTTCCTCTATGCCAGCGGATTACAAAAGGCAGTCTTAGTGATACAATTTGGCCAGGATATGCGATGAGCGAAAGAAGACCGGGTTCCGGTCAGGCATGTGTTAACCAACTTTTAAGGGGGAAAGAGTATGAGGACGATGAAAAGGGGTTTTATTAGTTCAGCTGTTATGGTTGTTCTGCTTGTCTGCACTGCAATGGGCACTGCATGGGGAGATGCAACGTATTCATCGGATGGGTATGTTCATCTGAATCCTGTGGATGTTCCGGGAGCCGGTATGTTTGACGTATATCTGAAGGCAACAGACAGTTCAGGCCGGGAGTTTGAGCTCCAGAGCATAAGTCCTGTTGCCCCAGGCCTTGGCGTGGCTGCAACTGTTGACCCTGCAACAGGCAGGATCAATATCCCTCTCATGTCCATTACAGGGGCGAGCAACAAAATGAGATACGCGGAGGTTGATATGGATCTGGTGCCTGGCGCAACTCCGATGAGATTCCGCATAGCCGCTGTTGTCGGGCTGAATCTCACAACTGACGATACAGGCACTCAGGGGCCAATGGGGCCTCGCGGTCCGCAGGGCCTGCAGGGGCCGATAGGGTTGACAGGAGCAACCGGACCAACCGGGCCGCAGGGACCGATAGGCTTAACGGGTGCAACCGGACCAACAGGGCCTCAGGGGCCGATAGGTTTAACTGGTGCAACAGGGGCAACTGGCGCTACAGGACCTCAGGGGCCAACGGGGAGTCCCGGCGTTATTAACAAGGCGTCTATCGTCACGGTAGATTGCGCTAGCGCCTACAGATGCGACTGCCCGAGCGGGATGCAGGTGTTGACTTATGCTGTTTCATGTCCTATCTATGCCGCGGGGTTCGGGTGGGCAGATACGTACTCATTGCACAAAGTACAAGTAGATATTGATATAGGTGGTAGTTTTTGGGGTGTCTCTGCGTGGTGTTTGAAGTCATCGTATACCCTAGGTCTTTTGAGCGGGGCTGATATCACCGGGATGCCTAGCAGCATCAGTCTACGTTGTTTCTAAGTGAGCAGGCATCTTACAGACAGCGCAAGGCGTGTTAACACCTATGGGTGGCCTCGCAGCCAGCCGACATAGTCCAACTCAGCCACCGTTTCAGGTGCAATCCAGGCAGAGAGGGGCCGGAAGGCTCCTCCTGCTTTGTGCTGACAAAACACTATTCATAACACATCTTTTTTTATATATTGACCTGCTTAAGCCCTTGAAACAACCGCACTAAAAGGAGAGTTTGCATCCGGCAGTCCTTTGTGATAATGTGACTGAAAATCGCGATTAGCGAAAAGACCGGGTTCCGGTCAGGTATATGTTAACGAGGTTTAATGGGGGAAAGAGTATGAAGACGATGAAGAGGGGTTTTATCAGTTCAGCATTTGTGGTTGTTTTGCTTGTTTGCGCTGCAATGGGCACTGCATGGGGAGATGCAACGTATTCATCTGACGGGTATGTTCATCTGAATCCTGTGGATGTTCCGGGAGCCGGTATGTTTGACGTATATCTGAAGGCAACAGACAGTTCAGGCCGGGAGTTTGAGCTCCAGAGCATAAGTCCTGTTGCGACAGGGCCTGGAGTGGCGGCAACTGTTGACCCTACAACAGGCAGGATATCCATCCCGAGTCTGTCCATTACCGGGTCGAACACAATGAAATATGTAGAGGCTAAACTGGAGCTCATACCTGGCTCAACTCCGATGAAGTTCAGGGTGGAGGGTGTTTACGGGCTCCAGATTGGAGTTGATGACACCGGGTTGCAGGGGCCTAAGGGAGACAAAGGCGATACTGGAGCTACAGGACCACGGGGACCTCAGGGAATTCAGGGGCCAACAGGACCCCAGGGGCCGATAGGGTTGACCGGGGCAACAGGGCCGACAGGACCAACCGGTGCGACAGGTGCCACAGGGCCGATAGGGTTGACCGGGGCAACAGGAGCAACAGGGGCAACAGGCGTGAGCGCGTGGGAGAGAGTCTCGTATAGTTCCAGTTGTGCAGGCTGGACAATATGCGGGCGCTCTTTGTTCTGCACCGGCACCAAGAAAATACTGGGTGGCGGCGTAAACGTATCTGGATACGCACTTTTACCTTCATCTGTAATCATCTCATACCCTTTTGGCGATAACGAATGGTATGCTCGGATTGTTAATAATGAGGTATTTGCAATCACAATGGAAGTTTGGGCTATCTGTGCAAACGTTAATTGACAGGGCAGCGAGATTAGAACTGTTTTAAGGTTCATAATAACGACAACTTAAATAAGAGAAGGCCGGCCTAATGCCGGCCTTCTCCTTCCTGCCGAGCTTGTCAGCTGTGATACATGGGGCGCATGCAAAGACATCTCCAATTTCGAAAAAAGCGGTCTCACTATCCTGAAGGCCGTATCCCTGACCATCGATGATGCCAGCGCTGAGCCTGCATTTATAACGCAAACCACGGGATTGGTACCTGCGCAAACTTGACGGCGATGAGCAGGGGGTTGCCGAATTAAGGGTTAAGAAGGACATGCGATGGTAATGCTTTTCAGGGCCGCAATTATATGGTAAATTATAGCATATAAAATATTGGAGGAACCATGTCAAGAACTACCATAACATTGCCCAACTTGCTGCTGGAGGAATTAATGTCCGAGCTCAGGGCAAAGAGCAAGACAGATGCCGTAATTACGGCCATACGTGACGAAATCAGGATGAAGAAGCTGGAGAGGATCAGGGCCATGGCCGGCAAGATGGAGTTCACCATGTCTGCTGATCAGCTCAGACACGGAGACAAGCGAATTGGATAAGGTACTCGTGGACACTTCCGTATGGATCGAATTCTTCAGAAAGAGAGATCCCTGGTACGTTGCTGTATCAGGTCTTATGGATGACAAGCGGGTCTGCTGTGCAGGCATCATATTGGCCGAGCTCATCCAGGGTGCAAAGTCCGAAAAAGAGCTGCAGGTCCTGCGGGACTTCAGGCATATCTTTCCTTTTATCGAAGAGTCGGTCGATCTTTGGCAGGCTGCAGGTGAATTGTCGCACGTCCTGCTTCGGAAAGGCAAATCAGTCGGTCTTTCGGATTGTTATCTGGCGGTCGCAGCAAAGACCAATAAGCTGAAGGTCCTTACCCTGGACAAGCATTTCGAGTTGATCAAGGGTCTTGCCGGCATTTCTCTGTATGAGGTCAGGTGAGACTGCTGACGATGTAAAGGCAGTCAATATCTTAACTACCGCATTGTCGTCACCTGTCATCTTGCGATCTTTTATAATTTTGGTCATACTCATGGCATATCCGGCAGAACACTCTTTTGAAAAAGCCTCACTTAAACAATTAACAAATATTTCACAAATGGGGTGATAGCATGAAGACAATTCAGATCGTCCTTACATGTATTTTGCTGAGTCTGCCCATGGCAGCGCTAGCAGCAACGTTTGAAGTCACTGTCGAGGACAGCGGTTTTAATCCCGCATCTCTCATTATCAATAAGGGCGACACGGTAAGATGGACAAATAAAGGTACAACACTACACAGCGCTACCAGCGGCATCAGCGGTGTTCCAGACGGCAATTTTGATTCCGGCCCTCTCAATCCCGGCGTTACTTTTGAGCAGACCTTTACCTTGTCTGGCGAAGTCGGATACTTTGATAAGACCGCCGCATTAAAAACTGGCTCTATAATAATAGACGATAACAAAATCATTATTTCCCCTGCTACTACCGTTCTCCTTCCATCACAGAATTTTGATTTAGTCATCTATCGAAAATTTTTTGGGAGAGTAAATCAACATGTTTCTCCGCTGAAAATTGCAATAATATTTGATGGGGTCGCGCTTTATGATGACTTCTTAGATAATTTCTATTATCTATCATCGCCGATCTATACTATAGATGGCGGTTCAGCCAAGAAAATTCCCATTCCACCTTACACATTATCTCCTGGTGTTCATATCTTGTCTGTAAATATAACAACGGCTTCAGGAGTTGTAGTATCTGATAAAGCTATATACACAGTACTTGAAGAAGGAAGCTTTTCACCTTAATGAGAGATATTTCTGGCTCATCGCGTAAGAGTATGGGCACATTTCGTTCTTTTTCTGTCATTCCGGCTTGTCCGGAATCCTTCCGACAATGTCTTCGTACAAGTCACGCATTGTTGGATTCCCCTGCCTGATAAGCTCTATTTTGCTTTGTCTGCTCATATTCTTTAGCTGTTTTTCCCTGATAATGGCAGGGCGGATGTCTTCGCAAACCTCATAATATACAAGCCTATGAAGGAAATATTTGGCTGTGAAGCATTGAGGATTCAGGTTATTCTTATGCTCATAGATTCTCCTTATCAGATCGTTTGTCACCCCGACATACAACGTCGGCCTTGCATTGGCCATAATATATACCGTAAAGCTATCCCCCCTCATCCAGCCATTATATCAGAAGGATTCCGGACAAGCCGGAATGACGTCCATGCACAAGCGCGGAGGAAGCTTTTCACCTTGATGATAAATATTTCTTAATGAAAAAGCCGCCATCCAAAACTCTGCCATGCCGCATCCCCTTTTTTTATAATATTGACCTCGGCCCCTATTTTGAATAATATACTTGCATAATGAAAAACACTAAAAAAGGCATTCAATTCCTTAACTTCCGCGTTATCATCACACTCTTTTCCCTCTTTATAATCTCGGCCATGCTCATGGTATATCCTGCAGAAAACTCTTTTGCCGAGACCAAAAAACAGAGTCCTGTCACCTTCAATTTCGTGGACGTCGACCTGCCGGTCGTCACAAAGTTCATAAGCGACATAACAGGCCAGAATTTCATCTTCGACGAAAGGGTAAAGGGCAAGATAACCATCATTGCCCCTTCGAAGCTCTCTGCAGATGACGCCTATACATTGTTTACGTCAGTGCTCGAACTCAAGGGCTTCACTGTCATGCCCTCAGGCATAGATGCCTACAAGATCGTCCCTGCTATCGAGGCAAAACAAAGGGGAATGCAGATATCGACTGAAGGCATGCCGCTAAACGAAAGCTACATAGCGCGCCTCCTTTCTTTTAAACATATCTCAGCAGATGAGGCCCTGAAGTTCCTTCAGCCTCTGATATCCAAGGACGGACATATTTCGATCTTCGGGCCGGCAAACCTGCTTTTGATCGTGGATTCAGGCCTGAACATAGAGAAGGTCCTCTCTCTCATAGGGCTGATCGACAAGCCTTCTGTTACTGACATGCCTGAGGTAATCCCTCTTAAACACTCAAGCGCTGACACAGTTGCAAAGATCCTCAATGACGGTCTCGGCAGGGGGAAGACCCGGCCTGTACCCGGACAGCCGGCAGGCATTGAAGGGGCCATGGCAGTGGCTGACCAGAGGCTCAATGCGGTCATACTGATCGGTGACAGGGGTGTCAGGGAATCGATGAAGACGCTGATCTCACTTATTGACCTTCCTTCGCCTGAGGCGCAGGGAAGGATAAATGTCTATTTCCTCGAAAATGCGGACGCCTCAGAGCTGGCTAAGGTGCTCGAAGGCATGATAAAAGGGATGCAGACCTCAAGGCAGGCAGCGCCAGGAGCGCCTGCGCAGGCTGTCACGCCCTTTGAGTCAGCAGGCGGCATTACGATCACGCCGGACAAGGCAACGAATTCCCTCATCATCCTCGCCTCTCCTGCTGACTATCATAATATCGTGGAGGTCTTAAGGCAGCTCGACAAAAGAAGAAAACAGGTTTTTGTTGAGGCCATGATCATCGAGGCGTCCATCGACAAATTAAAAGAGATCGGGACAAAATGGAGGGCCATTGGAAGGCATAACGGCGACCCGGTTGTCATAGGCGGTATCGGCCAGATGGATTCTTCAGCTCTCCAGTCGGTCATAACCGGGCTTACCGGATTCACCATAGGAGGGATGGGCAATTTTTTAAACATACCGATCACAACAATCGGCACTGACGGCAAGGCAAACACTTCAGACCTCACAGTCCCCGGCTTTTCAGCCCTTTTCAGCCTGAGTGAATTCAGGGATGCAGTCAATGTGCTCTCAACTCCGCAGGTGCTCACCTCTGACAATAAGGAAGCCGAGATCGTGGTCGGAGAAAACGTGCCGTTCATATCAAAGAGGGAACGCGACCTTACGACAACAAATACCGTCCTGAATTCCATAGAGAGGAAGGATGTCGGCATCACGCTTAGGCTGACGCCCCAGATAACCGAAGGCGACTATGTGAAGCTCGATATCTATCAGGAGATCTCCTCGCTTAAGCAGGACTCACAGGAGATACTGATAAATGTCGGCCCCACTACCACAAAGCGCTCCACGAAAACCTCGGTCGTTGTAAAGGACTCCCAGACCGTTGTGATCGGTGGACTTATGCAGGAAAAAGAGGAGGAGAACATAACAAAGATACCGGTGCTTGGGGATATCCCAGTACTCGGCTTCCTCTTTAAGCAGAAGTCCGTTTCCAAGAACAAGACGAACCTTCTCGTGTTCCTCACTCCGCATGTCGTCAAGGAGGCCGAGACCATCAACCGCATAACAAAGGAAAAACAGAAGGAGATGGCAGCAGTGAAAAGAGATTATGTGGCCGGCGAACTCCTCGTCAGGTTCAATGACGGGGTCTCTGAAGATGCTGCCCGCGCGATCCTCTCCCAAAAAGGCGCCACGGTCATAAAGGTGATGGATGCTACAAAGGTCTATCACATAAAACTCAGGGAAGGTATAACGATTGAAGACGCCATAGAAGAGTTCAAGTCCCTTTCCGAGGTTCTTTATGCAGAACCCAATTACAGGCTGAGGACGAGGTAGGGCAGGCAGGCTCCTGTCAGATGGAGACCATCGGCGTCATCAGAGATGAAGATGTAGAGCATTCCCTCCTCAAGGAAATCCCCCTCTCCTTTGCAAAGGGCAATATGATCATGCCCCTGAGGCGGCAACAGGGCAAACTCATCGCCGCGGTGGCTGATGACAGGGGTATCCTGGCGCTTCATGAACTGTCCCGGCATTTCGGTCTCAGACCCCAGCCTCTTAATTCACAGGCAGGCGTAATAATCGACGCGATCAACAGGTTCTATGGACAGATGGGATCTGCCGAAGAGGTGATGGACAATATCACGGGAGAGGACCTCTCATCAGTGGCGACCGAATTCGAGAGACCCAAAGATATACTTGAGCTCACTGAAGAGGCGCCTATCATTCGCCTCCTTAACGCAATACTTCAGCAGGCGGTAAAAGAACGGGCCAGCGACATCCATATAGAACCCTATGAAAAGGAGCTCGATGTGAGGATGAGGGTTGACGGCATCCTCAAAAGGGTTCTCACCCCACCAAAGATCATCCAGGACGCGCTTATCAGCAGGATAAAGATCATGGCAAGCCTTGATATAGCAGAAAAGAGGCTCCCTCAGGACGGCCGCATACGGCTTCTTATCGGCGGCAGGGACATAGACATAAGGGTCTCGATAATACCGACCAGCTTCGGCGAGCGGGCGGTGCTCAGGCTTCTGGACAGGAAGCAGGGGCTCATCGGCCTATGGGAGGTCGGTCTCGATAAAGAAGACGCAGACCGTATAGAGGGCCTGCTGAAAAGAACAAACGGAATACTGCTTGTCACAGGCCCTACAGGAAGCGGCAAGACCACAACCCTATATGCGGCCCTCAACAGGGTCCATACAGAGGAAAAAAATATCATCACAGTTGAAGACCCTGTAGAATACCAGCTCAAGGGCATAGGCCAGATTCATGTAAACCCGAAGATAGGCCTCACCTTTGCCTCTGGCCTGCGGTCTATACTCAGGCAGGACCCGGATGTGATCATGGTCGGGGAGATTCGCGATGTCGAGACAGCAGAGATCGCGATACAGGCCTCCCTTACAGGACACCTCGTGCTAAGCACTCTGCATACCAATGACGCGCCGTCTGCCATCGTGCGGCTCATTGACATGGGGGTTGAGCCGTTTCTTGTAGCTTCATCTCTCATGGGGGTAGTTGCGCAGAGGCTCGTGCGGGTTATCTGCCCTGCCTGCAGGGAGTCCTATGAACCGTCTGAGATTGAAAGGTCCTATTTCCTGGGTTCGTCTGTCCTGCCTACCGGCCCGAAATTTTCCCTTTATCGCGGAAAGGGCTGTGAACAGTGCAATGGGAAGGGCTATCTCGGAAGGACCGGCATCTTCGAGACCCTTGTCATTGACGACAAGGTGAGGCAGCTGATCTCCGGAAAAACAGACTCACAGTCCATAAAAAATGCGGCTGTTTCGCAGGGAATGAAGACCCTGCGGCTGGATGGCTTTGAAAAGGCGCTAAAGGGTATCACGACTGTCGAAGAGGTCTTGCGCGTAACGCAAAAAGACTATACCGAAGGATAGGGCATGCCCCAGTTCTTATATAATGGATACAGATCTGACGGCTCTCCGGCCTCAGGCACGGTCGAGGCTGACGGGCTGCAGGACGCAGTGGCAAACATCAAGGCCCTCGGAGTCTTTCCGAAACATGTCAGTGAATATTCCTATGAAGAAAAAAGATGGTCTTTCAGGAAAAAAGACAGGCCTCTCCTTCCGCATATAACAAGACAGCTCTCTACCCTTCTCTCCTCAGGCGTTCCTCTCATGGAGGCTCTGCGGTCCCTTTCTGAAGAAAACCGAGGGTTCTGGCGCGCGATTCTCATAAAGATAAGGGAGAGGGTTGCGGGCGGCTCCGGCCTTTCAAGGGCTCTTGAAGAACACGAAAAGGTCTTCCCCGAATTCTATATCCATATGGTCGCAGCGGGTGAGCAGAGCGGCAGGCTTGATAAGATACTCGAACGTGTAGCCGATTTTCTGGAGCGGCAGACAGCTATCCAGTCAAAGGTCCGCTCAGCCATGGTCTATCCGATATTTATGTCGTCTGTGGGCATAGTAGTCCTCTCCTTTTTGTTTACATTCGTTGTACCTAAGATCGTAAGGATATTCGAAAATACAAAGAGCGCCCTGCCCTTCATCACCGTTATCCTCATATACATCAGCAATTTTTTTGTGTATTACTGGTGGCTCCTGATTATCATAGCTGCGTCAGCGGTCTTTGGCGCTCGCAGGCTTCGGGAAAAAAACAGGCCTCTTATAGACAGGGTCAAGCTCAACATGCCGGGCGGGTTGCTTCAGAGCCTTTATTTTTCCCGTTTTTCGAGGACCCTCGGATTCCTCCTTGAAGGCGGACTCCCGATGCTCAGATCCCTTGAACTCTCCGGCAGGTCCTGCGGAAACGTCATCCTGGAAGAAAAGATCCTGGAGGCTGCCAAGTCTGTTGCTGAAGGCGCCAGGCTTTCATCGTCTCTTATCGGCTTTCCTCCTGTACTGCTTCAGTTGATCGCGACAGGGGAAAAAAGCGGCACTCTCGCAGAGGTCTTAAACAGGGCTGCCTCATCATATGAAGAGGAGTTCGGGAGAAAGGTCGAAAAGGCGCTCTCCCTGCTTGAACCCCTGATGATACTTCTCATGGGGCTTATTGTGGGCTTCATCGTGCTTGCAGTGCTCCTGCCCATGTTTCAGCTTAACCAGCTGGTGAAATAGCAGACTTTCCTTTTTCTTTATAGACAAGATTCCCTTAAATTGCTATATTTTTATGCGGGCAGGCTCCAATATTCGCAAGGGGATTTTAATGATCATCAACTATCAGAGTTATCTTTTTTCTCTTTCTGCAAAAGATATCATTGTATTACCCGCCTACAAAGGTTCGACTTTTCGCGGCGGGTTCGGGAATGCCTTCAAGAAAATAGTCTGTGCCCTAAAAAAGAATGCGTGCACAGATTGTCTTCTCAAAGAAAAATGTGTCTATTCCTATATATTCGAGACCCCTCCGCCTTCAGACACAAAAATGATGACAAAATATACCAATGCGCCCCATCCCTTCATCATAAATCCCCCTCTGGAAAAAAAACGGGCTTATAAACCTGAGGAAGATATCAGGTTTGGACTCACTCTTATCGGAAAAGCAGTCGATTACCTGTCCTATTTTGTGTATACCTTTGATGAGCTTGGGAAGATAGGTATCGGAAAGGACAGGGGCAAGTATGTGGGTCGATAACCCGGACCCGGCTAAGG
>JACRHE010000001.1 GCA_016217695.1 Nitrospirota bacterium
GACGCAGGGAAGAATATCCATGAAGGCGGCGGCAGTTACAGCTTCGTGGACCTCAACAGGGCAGGGGTGCCTCTGATGGAGATCGTGTCGGAGCCGGATATCAGGAGCCCGAAAGAGGCTGCGGAATATATGAAAAAGATCAGGGCGATTGTGAGATATCTCGGGGTCTGTGACGGCAATATGGAACAGGGCTCGCTCAGGTGCGACGCCAACGTGTCAGTGCGTCCGGTGGGACAGAAGGAGTTCGGCACGCGCGCAGAGGTGAAGAACATCAACTCCTTCAGGTTTGTAGAAAAGGCGATCGAATACGAGATAAAAAGACAGATAGGCGTTATACAAGACGGCGGAAAAGTGATACAGGAGACGCGGCTCTGGGACCCGGGCAGGGGCATAACCGAATCCATGCGCTCCAAGGAAGAGGCGCACGATTACAGGTATTTCCCTGAGCCTGACCTTGTCCCGATCATGGCCGACAGGCAATGGATAGAAGAGATAAGGGAGGCTCTGCCTGAGCTGCCGGATGCCAAGAGGAAGCGCTTTGTTTCAGAATACGAGCTTCCTGAGTACGACGCCGATCTCCTGACATCGGAAAAATACGTGAGCGAATGGTTCGAGGAGGCTGTGAAGGCAGGCGGCCAGGCAAAGTCGGTATCGAACTGGATGATGGGCGAGCTGATGAGATGCCTAAACGAAGAGAATAAGACCCTTGAGCAGATCAGCCTCAGGCCTAAGCAGCTGGCCGAAATGCTTAGGCTCATAGACAACAACACCATAAGCGGCAAGATAGCAAAGACAGTCTTTGAGGAAATGTACAGGACAGGCAGGGATGCTGATCTGATCGTCAAGGAAAAAGGTCTTGTGCAGATAAGCGACTCGTCAGCCATCGAACAGGCTGTCGAAGATGTGCTCTCAAAGAACGCCTCCGAAGTCGAGAGGCTGAAGGCGGGAGAGGAGAAGCTCTTTGGCTTTCTCGTGGGCCAGGTGATGAAGGCCACAAAGGGGAAGGCCAACCCCCAGATGGTTAACGACCTGATCAAAAAAAGACTCTCCTAACCCCATATATTTAGGAATCACAAGTAAAACCTCGCTATTTGTCATTGTATTTAAGTCCCCTCCTTCGGAGGGGTGGAGGGGTGGGTAGATTTCTTTCGTGCCCTTCGTAAGCGCCAGCTATCAAAAATATCTCCCGTTTGCTCGGAGCAGACAATGCAAATCATTAAAAGCATGCTCGTATTGACGAAAGGCTTTGAGGATTGCCTGCCCCGCCATCTGCAACAACGCAAGTCCCTGACGCCTGATTACTGCCTCGGTATTGTAAAGTTATACGACCACCAGGAGGTCCAGTAATAATCATTTGGGCCAAAGAGGCTCCATCCCTCACTATGATGCGGCCCCAGCGTCTCGGTGATGTTGCAGCTCAAATATTCTTTGTTATAGATGCAGCTTCCAACATAAGCTCCCCCAAGCTCGACAGTGCCTTCCTCTTTTGCGATTCCGGGCTCAATTATGTACTGCGTTCCATAGGTTGAGGCACTACACTTCATGCCATCGCCTACAAATTCCCAGCCCAGTTTGTTGTTTACCAATATGTCGATCGCTTTCCCTGGCGTTACAGTTGTCCAGAAAGTGGCCGGCCCGCCCTGATCCGAACAGGTGCCGTAGACCTTATTTTCAGCTATCACCTCAACTGAGATGCCCGCTGTTCCGGAACCTGAATAAGTGAGAGCGGTCGGGCAGAAATCGAAGTCCGTCTCGGTCTCCTCGGTAATGAATTCGTATCTGATATCGCTGTCAAACGGTCCTCCTCCGCTCTTCCAGCTCCAGCAGTTGCCTGCCCCGAAACTCCAGGCTGCCTGAACATCGCAGCCGTTGGCAAGATTGTGCATGCAATTCGAAGCCCCCCAGGACCCGCATCCATAGGTCTTGAGGCATGACTCGAAGCAGTCGTCGTGCCATCTGCAACCCTCATGCGTCTTGCATGTCTTGATTATCCATTTGGTCTTTTCACCTGTGTTATTCTCTCCATCAGTGAGACATCGCCACTCTTCTGCGTCGACGCAGTTCGCCGGTGCGCAGTCAGGGCCGCAGGTACCCCTGCATCTTGAGCCGCAAGTGCCGAACTCGCGGCCGTTCGTCGGCTCCGGAGTTGCAGCTGATGTTGCAGACCCTTCAAGGGCGCCTTCTCCATCCAGAGGGAAGTAGCCATAGACATGCGGTATCGGCGTCTCGTTGGAAAGAATCACCAGCGACGGCACTTCAAGTCCATTAAGACTATTAGTCGCAAGGTCTGTAAAGTATCTGCAGGAAGAGTTGACCGCAGTGTTCTGCACAGCAGTGAGGCGGTCGGTCGAGTTATATTTCAGGACCATCTGCCAGGGCATCAGAAGGGCGGCAGCTGCTGAGGGGTCCATACCCGTTGCCCTGCATCCGATCTCAAGAGGGATCAAGGCTATGGCCTTTGAAAGCTCGCCTGAGGCAAGGTCTGTAATCGCAGACTTTTCAGAGGCTGAAAGGCTGCCGTTGCCGTCCATCGTTAAGCCGTTCCATGTGATGGAACCCTTGCCCGGCTCACTGAGGCTGACCGACAGCTGTTTCTGGCTGCTGTCAAGAAGTATGGAGGCTGTGGCCTTTCCATTGCCTCCGGGAGCTGCGTTGAACCTGAAGGTGCGGTTGTCGCTAAAGGTTATATATCTGCCGCTCACCTCTCCTGAGCTGCCGGTCGGGTCGAGCTCCAGCTCTCCTGCCAGGATCCTTCCTCCTGCTACCTTAAACCTGATCTCATTGGAATTTCCGCTTTCAGCTCCGGGTCCGTAAGCCCCGACAGCGAAGTAGTACATGCCTGCCGGTATCCAGGAAACGCTCATCGGCCCCAGCTGAGTATTAGTTCCAAGCTCTATGCTTCCTGCATAATTTCCAGGCCCTGCTCCGAAATATCCCCTGTATCCGCTCGCTCCTGCTGCAGCATCCCACAGGATCGTTATGGCATCGCCCTGATATGAATATCTCAGGTTGGAAGGAGACGAGACAAGGGAAGCTGCCGACTTCGTAAATGAGATCTCGTTTGAATATCCGCTCTCCCCCGAAGAATTATAAGCCTGCACAGCAATATAATAAGTCCCTGCCGGAAGCCAGCTGACATCAATAGGCCCTATCTGCGTAATGTTTCCCATGTCGAACTCATAAATATAATTACCTGTTTGGAGCCCTGCGCTTAATCTGTATCCGGTGGCCCCTGTTACGGCATTCCATGAAATGGTCAGGCTGTTTTCTGACAGGGTATGGTGAAGGTTCTGCGGGGCCTGAGGCGCCGAAGGTCCTGCTGCGTTTAAAGGACCCGCACATACATTGTCGAAGCGGACATCAGTGCCGGATTCCTGGGCAGTGAGCCAGAGCGTGTTGATGAGAAGCGGAGCCATTGCGAAATTACCCTGAAACTTAAGGGAGGTATCCTGCCTGTTTATGCGAAGGGTAATCGCATTTTCGGAGTATGCGACTCCAATTGAATTAACATTTGCGCCTGCAGCCAGCTTTTCAGACTGATACCACGCCTTATTGACAACATCCCAACCTATGAGATAGGCATTGCCTGAGCCGAAGATGATCGCGCCCACGCCGTCAAGTGTACGCTGATCCACACCCAAATATGCATCGCCGTTTGTAAACGGGTAGATGCCGTAAGCGCCGCCCTGCGGCAGAAGATCCCTGTAAACATCCACGTCGAGCGTGAAGAAGTCATAAGGATAGAAGGCGGCCTCTGCATGAGCCATCTTTCCTGATGTGATCTGGTCGACATTGAGCATCTCTCCTTGCAAAGACCAGCTGCCGTTGGACCACGTCCAGCTGTTTGCCGACAGCCCGGAGAAATCCTCAAAAAAATACGTGCAGGAATCGGTTACAGAGGCTGCTTCGACCGGGTTCATCATAACAGGGACCATAATAAGCGAAAAGATCAGAACAGCTTTCAGCGCTGCGGCTCTTGACATCGAGACCTCCTTATTTAAACAAGTCGGTTTATTTTCCCCCAAACACCTCTTTTTTGTAAACCCAAACCCTCAAAGCCTTTCAAGGGTATGAGAACTGGAGAGCCGCGGTAAGCGGAGGCAGGCAAACTTCAAGAGCCTTTCAAGGCGATATGATTTGATCAGGGCATGGCAGTGTAATAATCGCTCTCCCATGACCATTCGATGAGGACAGGAGTGTCGGCGGTCGGCGTGGAGTGCCTGCTAAAGTTTTGCGCCGGTATTCCGATAAATAGATACACACTAATATGTCTTGATAAACAGAGGAATCAACTATGCCCATGTCCGGCGGAAAAGAATCATTTCCAGTGCTGCGGCAGTATCCGGTGGCGTTGCTTGCGGCATGGTCGGTCCTCGTGCTCATTTCAATAGCCTTCAATATCTATCAGAGCCACCAGGAGACACTTGAGAAGGCCCGCATCGAGGCAAGGACATATTTTGAGCTGAACCTCTATTACCGGAAATACATCGCAGGCCTGGGAGGAGTATATGCGCCTGTCGATAAGGTAGAGCCCAATCCTTTTCTTGACGTGCCTGAACGGGACGTCACCACAACCGACGGAAAAAAGCTGACCCTTATGAATCCTGCATACATGACGAGGCAGGTCTTTGAAATCATCAGAAAATATTCTGAGCTGCCTGTGCTCAACAAGCTCACCAGTCTGAAAAATGTTAACCCTGCAAATTATCCTGATGCGTGGGAGAAAAAGGCGCTCCTTGGCTTTGAAAGAGGGGAGAAAGAGGCCAGCGTTGTGATCAATATGAATGGGAGGCCTTATCTGAGACTGGCCATGCCGTTTGTGACTGAGGAGGCCTGCCTGAAGTGTCATGAACATCAGGGGTACAGCATAGGAGATATCAGAGGGGGAATAAGCATGGCTGTTCCGCTTGAGCCCTATTTTGCAAGTGAAGCCAATACGAGAAGGACGATAATCCTCAGTCATATGCTTTTGTGGTTTCTGGTAAGTGCGGCCATCGTTGTCTTCACAAGGAAGAGCATGACACAGCAGCGGCAGTTAGCTGAGAGTGAATGGAAATTCAGGACCCTTTCCGAATACTCTGCTGACTGGGAGTTCTGGGTCACCGGTGATAATGCGATCCTGTTTATGACGCCATCCTGCAGCGACATCACAGGATATGCCCCGGAGGAGTTCAATGAAAACCCGCGGCTTATGACAGACATCATCCATCTGGATGACAGGGCTCTGTGGCAAAAGCATCTGGACGATTTTACGCTACCCCTGCACGATGAGATGGAGTTCCGGATTATTACAAAGGAAGGAGAGGTGAAATGGCTTTCCCATATATGCCGGCCCATCTTTAAAGAAAATGTCTTTCTCGGCAGGAGGGTCAGCAACAGGGACATAACCGACAGGAAGAAGCTGGAGGCGCAACTCCTTCAGGCCCAGAAGATGGAGGCTGTCGGACATCTTGCAGGCGGTATAGCGCATGATTTCAATAATATCCTTACTGCGATAATAGGATACTGCAACCTGCTGCAGATGAAGATGGAGAAGGGCTCCCCGCTCAAAAACTATATCGATCAGATACTCTCGACAGCCGAGAAGGCCTCCTCCCTTACCCATCAGATCCTCATATTCAGCAGAAAGCAGGTGATTAACCCGAGGCCCGTGAACCTCGGCGAGATCGTCAGGGATGTGGAGAAGCTGCTCACGAGGCTTATAGGTGAAGATATCGAGCTGAAGACGGAGGTCTCAGGAGATGATCTTGTTGTTATGGCGGACAGGGGCCAGATAGACCAGGTCCTGATGAACCTGGCAACGAATGCTCGGGATGCCATGCCCGGTGGAGGACTGCTCAGCATCAGTACCGAGAAGGTCCATATCGATGCTGATTATGTCAGGGTTCACGGCTACGGGATACCCGGCAGCTATGGCGTCATCTCTGTCTCTGATTCAGGAACAGGCATGGATCAGGAGACGAGAAAGAGGATATTTGAGCCCTTCTTTACCACAAAGAATTCGGGCAAGGGTACAGGCCTCGGCCTTTCTATGGTCTACGGGATTGTCAAGCAGCACAACGGATATATAAACGTATACAGCGAGCAGGGGAACGGGACCATCTTCAGGACATACCTGCCTCTCACAGATGAGCGTCTGGAACCGGCACTGATGAAGATGCCGCATCAACAATACGGAGGAACTGAGACGATCCTCCTGGCTGAGGATAATGAGGAGGTGCGGAGCCTTATCAGGCATGTGCTCGAGGAGTCCGGATATAAGGTGATAGAGGCGGTGGACGGAGAAGATGCCGCAGCCGTATTTCAGAAATACAGAAGCGAGATAAAGCTCCTCATATTTGATGTGATCATGCCCAGGAAGAGCGGCATAGACGCTTATGAAGAGATCAGTGCGACAAGTCCAGGCACAGACGTGCTTTTCATGAGCGGCTACACAGCGGATGTCCTGCTCAATAAAGGCATATTGAAGGAAGGGCTGAATTTTATCTTAAAGCCGGCCTCACCTGTCGAGCTGCTTCAGAAGGTGGGAGAGCTCCTTGAGAAAAGCCGGAAGCTGAAGGGCGCAGGGCATGCTGCTTAGGACTTCACTATCCTGCCGTCTTTAAGTGTGACCACCCTGTCTGCGCGGCCTGCAAGCTCCTGGTTGTGGGTGACCATGACCACCGTATATCCCCTGAGGTGGAGGGACTTAAGCAGGCCGAAGATCTTTTCACTGTTTTCGGTGTCGAGATTGCCTGTTGGCTCGTCTGCCAGGAGTATCTCCGGAGTATTTACGAGCGCCCTGGCTATGGCGACCCTCTGCATCTCTCCGCCGCTTAACTGGCCCGGAAGGTGATGAGTTCTGTTTTGAAGTCCGACCATCTCCAGAAGAGATTCGATCTCTCCTTTTTGTGCCGGCCTTCTGCTGAAGACAGCCGGAAGCCTTACGTTATCGAATACACTGAGTCCCGGGATAAGGTAAAACTGCTGAAACACAAACCCGATCTTTTTCCTCCTTGTCCCGACCAGCTCTTTTTCGGTCATATGCTCTGCGCGCATAGGACCTATCTTTACCGAACCCCTGGTGGGAAGGTCGAGACAACCGAGTATATGCATGAGAGAGGTCTTTCCCGCACCCGAGGGACCCACTATCGAGACAAACTCAGCCACGGAGATCACGAGATCTATTCCCCTCAGGGCATGGACCTCTTCTGCGCCCCTTTTATAGATCTTTTCTACTCCTGCAAGCTCTATCATCCCCTGATCGCCTCTATGGGGCTTATCCTTGACGCCTTCCATGCCGGATAGAGCCCAGACAGGATACCGATGAAGGAGATGAAGGCTATGCTCAGCAAGGCAATGCCTGCGTCGAAGCTGACCATATTGCCGCCCGGCACATATGGCATAACCTTTCGCACAAAGGCCTCTATAAGACCGCTGCCCGTAACAGAAAGAAACAGGCCTGTGAGGCTTCCGGTCATGGTAAGAAGAGCGGCCTCCTTCAGGATGATCCTGAATATGTCCGGCCTTGACGCGCCTATCGCCCTCATCATGCCGATCTCCTGAGTCCTCTCAAACACAGCCATGAGCATGGAGTTCATTACGCCGAAACCGCTCACGATAATGGCCACGAAGGCCATTGAGAGACTGAGCGCCTTTGCAGAGGCGGCAAGGTTGGCTATGCTGTTCATCACCTGGTTCATGGTCACGATCTGGATGCCCGGAACCTTTTCAGAGAGTGCGTCGGTTATCTTTGTCAGAAGAGCCGGGTCTTTTACACGCACGCCGATAGCGGTCGCTCCTGAGGGCTTTTTGAAGACAGCCTGCGCTGTTACAAAGGGGATATAGATGAAGGCATCGTCCTGGCTGCCGGTCTTTTTCACGATGCCTGTTACAGTGAAGGTCCTGCTGATATTAGGATAGGAGATCGTGCTTCCAGGCTTTATACCCCTGTGGGAAGCCACTTCTGAGCCCATGAGCACCTCGTTTTCTCCCTCAGGTATCTTTCCATCTATCTCCCATGAGGGTTTCAGCAGCCCGATCTTCTGCATCTCCATGCCGTAGACAAGGTCGACCCTTCCTTCTTCCGGATTCGGAAGTTGAGACACCAGGAGCGGTGATGCAAACTCTATATCATCAGCCGCCTTCACCTTTTCCAGAACCGACAGGTCGAGGAACTTGGGTATTACGGAGCCGTGAAGCACCAGGGAGGCCACCTCGTGGGGGCACCCTGAGGGAACGACCATGAAATGCAGGCCGGTCCTCTGAAGCTCGCGCTCAAGACCCTTGTGAAAGCCCTTGTTAAAGGAAAGGATAGAGAGGAGGACTGCTGCTGAAACGGCGATGCCGAGCATGGTGAGCACGCTGCGTGTTTTATGCCTTGCAAGGTTTGTAAAGGCGAGGCGAAGAAAGACCATTATCTCAGTTCTCCGCCGAGGGCCGACACCTGTATCTCCTGCTCAAAGAGGTTGACGGTGCCGGAGACCTTTACAGGTCTGCCCATGTTTGGAGTGAGCGAGAGGTTTGCAGGGGCAAGGTTTATGAATACCTGGCCTGTGTCGTCCTGCAGGACGAACCAGCAGCCGTTGCTTCCGCACTGAGAAGATATCTTGCCCTGAAGGGTCACAACTTTGCCGAGCAAAGAGGAGTCAAGGAAGATATCCTTCACCTTTTTTTCAGGGGCGGCCCTGTCTATGCCTGAACCGAATTTCTGTCCTGAACATGCAGAGAGCATGAACAGGAGGATGACAACTGAAGCCACAATATTTTTTCTCATAACATTCCTTATCGCTGGATTTAGGATATACAACGTCGTTTAGGAATTTTAACAGGAAAGATATGAAGAAATTGTGAAAGAGACAAGCGAAGATTCTTGTCATGAAAGAGGTTAACCTTCTTAAGTACACCATCCTTAGAATTCTGTTTGTATTTTGTGGCTCTGTCATTGTATCGAAGGTCCCCTCCCTGGAGGGGTGCAGGGGTGGGTTGATAGTTTCATACAGGTCTCTCATGAAAGGATTTCCCTGCAGAATCAGTCTGACTTGCTGATAACCTTCCGGCTCATGAGCATTCGCAAAGTTTTTATTCCGGCGGGTAGAGATAAAAGGCGACTCCTTCAAGTCTGAACTCGGGATAGGTTTGAAGGATGCTGTTTTTTTCGTCTTCGTCGATGGTATAAAAGTGACGACCGGCCACATTGAAACGGTAGACCGGCAGGGTTCCTTCTTCCTGGTTTGAAGGGAAGGCGTAAAAGGCGACTCCTTCGAGGCGGAAGCCGGGATAGTTCTGAAGGATGTCATTTTTCTCGGATTCATAGATTGTCCAGAGGTGATGGCTGTCTGCATTAAAACGGTATACAGGCAATGTGCCTTCGACAGGACTTGCCGGGGGTATGGCGCAGAAGGCGGTCCCTTCGAGATGGAAGCCGGGATAGTTCTGAAGGGTGTCATTTTTTTCCTTTTCATATATGGTCCAGAAATAAAAGCCACCCGAGACATTGAACCTGTAAACAGGAGATGAGGCGGGATAGGCATTGCAATAAGGAATAGGGGCTGACTGGAGGATTATTCCATCGATTCCAAAACCCTTGCTTCCAATAGCAACAAAGGTGCCTTTTCCATAGGAAATTCCGGAAAGCAATTCAGTTGTAACTGAGGGTGCTGTTGACCATGTAAGACTGTCGGTTGAATAGAGGATTGTTCCGTAGTTTCCAACCGCAACAAAAAAACCATTTCCGTATTTGACACCGTGAAGACCAGGGATGCTTTCATATGCCTGTGTCCATGTTATACCGTCGGTCGAGGTAAGAATGTAACCACTTGTCATGACATGATTAGTAGAGGACCAGGATACGATGACAAATGTTCCATTGCCATAAGTTCCGCTGCTCAGATAATCAGATCTAAAAGTCCTGGCTGGTATTGGTAGGCCCGGTTCTCTCTTTGTCCACAGCAGACCGTCCCGGGATGTCATGATGATTCGACTGCCAAAGGCAACAAAAGTTCCATTCCCATATATAATATCATCAAAATTAGTATCGGCTGTTGCGACTGGTGTCCACGTTATTGCATCCGCCGATTTCAGAATTTTGCTGCCGTAAACAGAGACAAATATCCCGTTTCCGTAAGTTATTCCGGAAGAGCCAGGGAATGTTTCTGAATTATTCAATGTCCAGTTCTTTCCATCAGCCGATGTGAGGATTAAGCCGCGGCTGGCAAAAGCAATGAAGTTGCCGTTTGCATAAGTCACTGAGTAGAGAAACCTGCAACCATCCGGAAAGCATATAGAGAAAGAGACCGGAGTCCAGTCAGTTCCATTCGAAGACGTGAGAATCGATACGCCACCGACCGCAACAAAAGTACCATTTCCGTAAGCGACATCGTAGAGATCATATCCATATCCCAGCTTGGGGGTCTTTCCCTGGTGCCAGTTGTCCAGCGGACCGGCATGAGCCGTGCTGACGGCGAATGATAAAATGAGAAAGGATATGAGGACAATAAGGTGCTTCCTATGCATAAATCCCTCCATGACAATGTATGACTTCATTTTACGGATAACAGGCACATTTGGCAACTGAGATTCCGGACACTGAGATTCCGGACAAATATGCTGACAAGTTCCGGCATGATAAGGTAAAATTACATCCTGCAATATAATCCGATATGGAGAGATGGCCGAGCGGCTGAAGGCGCACGACTGGAAATCGTGTGTGGGGTGAAACTCACCGAGGGTTCAAATCCCTCTCTCTCCGCCATACCCTTGTTATGAAGCTGAGATAATCCTTCCAGGCCGTACCCAGGCGACCCGGCTCGCAGCGGCGACAACGGGTCCGATAATATGGGCCTTCTTTTGAGGAACTTTTTCCTTGCCGCACTGGAACTGTTCGACCGCATGGAGCATAATGACAGCAATTTGAAGGCGCTTGAGGCCATGAACAGCCGGCAGGAGACGCCGGCAGATGAGCTGACGGCAGAGGAGCTTGAAGGATTCAGAAGATGGCTTGAAGGGGATGAGCAGTAATATGGGTTTGCGTGCTTTGACCCTCTCAATTAAAATGGCTTAGATCACAGCTGGAGGTAGGCGCGGGGGTTAAGGTCAGGACCGGCGATCTCATTTTTCAGGAAGTGGTGGTATCCGGCAGAGGCGATCATCGCAGCGTTATCAGTGCAGAGAAAGACGGGAGGTATAAACACCCCGATGCCTTTGTCTTCGCCCATCTCTTTCATCCTTTTGCGTAACCCGCTGTTTGCAGCTACGCCTCCTGAAAGAGCAATCTGCCTGATCCGGTTTTTCTTTATCGCCCATTCCGTCTTTCTTACAAGGACGTCTATGACCGCAGCCTGAAATGATGCTGCGATATCGTTTAGCAAGGATGAAGGATGAAGGATGAAGGATGAACTTCCCGTCCTCTGACCTCCTCTTTCTTTTCTCAGAAAGTTCAGCACGGCTGTCTTTAACCCGCTGAAACTGAAGTCAAGGGTCTCGGGGAGATAGGCCCGGGGGAAGTCGATGGCCTTTGGATTGCCGGCCTCAGAAAGCTTATCTATGACAGGTCCTCCGGGATAGCCGAGGCCGAGGAGCTTTGATACCTTGTCATAGGCCTCTCCAGCTGCGTCATCGCGCGTCCTTCCTATCTCGGCATATTTCCCGTATTCCTCTGCTATATAAAGGCTTGTGTGGCCTCCGGAGACGACCAGTGACAGATAGGGAAATGTTGGCGCAGGTGTTTCGAGAAAAGGTGACAATATGTGACCTTCAAGGTGATTTACGGCAACAAGCGGTATGTCCCTGGCATAACATACTGCCTTTGCAAACGAGCATCCGACGAGGAGGGAGCCTATGAGTCCAGGTCCATGACATACAGCTATGGCTGACACGTCCGCAAGGGAGATGCCGGCTGCCAGGAGCGCCTCATCAACTACGGGCATTATCATCTCCAGATGCCTCCGTGAGGCGAGCTCCGGCACTATGCCCCCGTATTTGGCGTGAATGTCTGATTGGCTCGACACAATGTTCGAGACTATCCTTTTGCCGTCTTCGACTACTGCTGCCGAGGTGTCGTCGCAGGATGTGTCAATTCCCAGAATGAGCATGGGATATTATATAGGGTCGGCAGGTGACTTTTCAGTAAAAGAAGACCGCCTTATCTGAGGCGGTCTTCTTTTACTGCTGTCGGTTGAAGGGCAGACTGTCAGCCATTTTTAGAGTTGCTCAGGATAAAGTACATAGTACCACTGACATCCCAGGGCTGTTGAACAGTATTCCAGGTCTCCGATATGATAGCGGGCTACGCTATCATACCAGTACTGATAATCGGGGAAACGATAGTAGAAGTGCAGCTCACCCTCACGACCCATAACGCTGCCGTCGCACCCGTAATCCTGTCCCCAGCTGCCATCCTTCCAGGAGCTTCCATAGAAGAATTTTGCTTCCCATGCTGCGTAAGGATCATCGGGGAAATAGCCGCCATCGACAATTATACGCAGCCACCCCAGGGCCTCTCCTGCGTTGAGGTAGACGTTCCCGCCGCATATGCCGTTTACATCAGCGAAGCCGCCTATCATATCGTTTGAGGTGTCATAGATAAGGTAAAAGTATCCGGTTCTCGGATATGCGCTGTACTCATAGAGGTCGAGGGTTAGAAAAGTTATCCTCTCGGCAGAAGAGATGCCCGGGATCAGGATAACGCCGATCAACAAAAGGGTGCAGACGACTCTCAGGAACACTTGTTTTCTTTTTTGCCGTGCCATAGCCATAACCATTCCTCCTTTAACCAATGGATTATTACGCACCCCCTGGAGCTGATCAGAAGGGAGTACCCGCCCACATTTTTATTAATCGTCAGTTTTCATCTAAAACTTTAATCAATCTGCAAATTCTCTGCCGTGAATGATAAAATGTCAGCGAACTCAGGATGGCAGTCGAGGCAATTGGTCGATTGGTTCCGATATTCCGTGAAAATATGAAAAAGGTCATTGTCTTCAGTGAATTCAGAGAAATCCTTCAGCAGGGAGAGAGCATTCTCTTAAGGGAAAACATTGCGGTGTATACTGCAGAATCTCCTGAAGAGATTGCGCTGACCCATCGAAAGGAGAGGGTCGACCTTATAATCGCACCGCTTCAGATGCGGGGGATTGCCGGAGATGATCTTTGTCTGCTGATCCGGCAGGATAAGGCCCTTAAGGCAGTATCTATTATACTTATAACCCCGAAGGATAAAACGGCGATGGAAAAATGCATAAGGGCCGGAGCAAATGCCTGCATCCCCCTGCCTGTGAAGCCTGAAAGGCTCTTTGGCAAGATGACCGAGCTTCTGCACATATCCGAACGTCAACGGCTGAGATCTATGATAAAGGTCTCTGTCAGCGGGAAAAGCAGTGACCGTGAATTCTTCGCCTTTGCCGAAAACATAAGCGTATCAGGCATGCTTATCGGCACTGACATGATCCTCTCAAAAGGAGACAGGATAAGTTGCACCTTCTATGTCGACCGCAGGATTACGGTGGCGGGGGAGATCGTCAGGGTAGAGAAAAAGGGGCCGGACTTCATCTATTACGGCATACACTTCACAGAGCTTAATCCCGAAATCACGGATGAGATAGCATGTTTCGTCAGGAGCAACCGTCGCGTCTGAGCATCTCAGGCATAAGACAATCATAAGACCGCACAAAATCCCTGTTTCATGTGGTAAAATGTGTACAAAAATCAAGAGGGGTTATATGCTGAAGGCCAAAGACATAATGCATACCGATGTGATTACCGTCTCTCCCGAGACTACAGTCGAGGAGCTCGGGAGGCTCTTTATCGAAAAGGGGATCAGCGGCGCCCCTATACTCGATGCAGATAACCGGCTCTACGGGATCGTTACCGAAAACGATCTTATCAAGCAGAATAAAAGATTTCATATCCCCACTCTCATAAGGCTCTTCGACGCGATGATCCCTATTGAGGGCTTTGCCTCTGTTGAAGATGAGATCAGGCGCATGTCGGCCTCCAAGGTCGCGGACATCTGCATCCGTTCTGTCATAACCGTGGACCCTGAGACATCCCTCCAGGATATCGCTACGATCATGTCTGAAAAGGGGGTTCACCTGCTTCCGGTCCTGAGCAGCGGCACGCTCGTCGGCATTATCGGGAAGATAGACGTGATCAGGGGAACACTCGGTGAAGCTGACAGGCAGCAGTCCTGAGGATACAGAAGCTATTGGCTATAAACTGGGAAGGCTCCTGAAGGCAGGGGATGTGGTCGGCCTCTATGGAGATCTCGGGACAGGCAAGACAACGATGGTGAAAGGGATCGCAAGGGCCTTCGGCATCGGCAGCAGGGACGTCACCAGCGCCAGTTTTACCATCATAGCTGAATACGCGTCTAGCCCTCCCTTTTATCACATCGACCTTTACCGCATAGAGAGGGGCTCGGATCTTGACGATACAGGAATTTGGGACTGTCTGGGAAGGGAGAGCGTTGCGGTGATAGAATGGGCTGAGAGGATAGGCGACGAGCTCTCGCGGGATTTCATCAAGGTCTTCCTTACAGATTTGGGCGACGGAAGAAGGGAAATAGCGATCGATGGGATACATGAAGAAGATTGGAATAATCTGTAAATCCGGAAGGCACGAAGCCCGCGAGATCCTGGAGGAACTCCTGCCGTGGCTGAGGCAGAAGGGATACAAGACCTTTGTAGATGCTGATATGGCGGCGATTCTGAATATCGGGGGCTTCAGCCGTGCCGATATTGCCTCCAGCTCCGACGTCATACTAGTGCTTGGCGGAGACGGCACCATGCTCGGCGTCAGCAGGCTCGTAGCCGAAAAGGGCATCCCGATACTCGGCATCAACCTCGGCGGCCTCGGCTTCATAACCGAGATAAACCGCGACGAGATCTTTGAGGCGGTCGACAGGATGCTGACCGAAGGCTGCGCGTCTGAAGAGCGGCTGATGCTGACCGCCAGGATACACAGGGAAGGCAAAAAGATAGCCGAGTATACTGTGCTGAACGATGTCGTCATCAATAAGGGCGCCCTTGCAAGGATCATAGACCTGGAGACGTTCATCAACGGCTCGTATGTCACCACGTATAAGGCTGACGGCCTTATCATCTCAACTCCGACAGGCTCTACCGCCTATTCCCTCTCAGCAGGCGGACCTATCATATATCCCACCCTTGACAGCATCGTGCTGACTCCGATCTGCTCCCATACCTTAACCAACAGGCCGATCGTGCTGCCGGGCGATTTCACAATAGCTATAACTCTCAAGACCCAGAGCGAAGACGTCTACCTGACCCTTGACGGACAGGTCGGATTCTCCCTGAAGATGAACGACATCATCGAGATAAACAAGTCAGAACACAAGACGAGGATACTCATCCCGTGTGAGCGCGATTATTTCAAGATCCTCCGGACGAAGCTGAAGTGGGGTGAGAGATAGCATCCATATGACAATCAGAGGCGCCGGCTCAGGCAGGGATATCTTCAAAGACGTTATGACCATGCTCGAATTTTATCAGGAGTTCGGCCTCGAGGCCATTTCTGTAAAACTGGTGGAGGCGCCGACCGGCCTGGAGGGGTCTGTGAAGACAAAAGAAAGAGAACCCCGGTTACGCTCCGTTGTCAAAACAGGGCTGAAGACGGCGGCTGATACCGAAGGGAAGGCAGCTGCGCTTGCCGCCGTGCGCGAGGATATGGGCGATTGCCTGAGGTGCAACCTTTCCAAAAACAGGAAGCATATCGTATTTGGGGAAGGCAACCCCTCCGCCCGCCTCATGTTTATAGGCGAGGCTCCGGGTAAGGAAGAGGACATACAGGGGCTTCCTTTTGTGGGCGAGGCCGGGATGCTCCTGACGCGGCTGATAGAGAAGATGGGGCTGAAAAGAGCCGACGTCTATATCGCCAACATCGTCAAGTGCAGGCCGCCTATGAACAGGGACCCTGAAAAAGAAGAGATCGCGACCTGCAGGGGATTTCTCGAAAGGCAGATAGAGATAATACAGCCTGAGGTGATTATGACTCTCGGCAGGATAGCTCTTCAGGCGCTCATGGATAATCCCGAGCTGAAGATTTCTGCTGTGAGGGGGAAATTTTTCGATTACCGCGGGATACCGGTGATGCCGACCTTTCATCCGGCGTATCTGCTGCGGAGTCCCGGAGAAAAGATAAAGACGTGGGCGGATGCGCAGAAGGTGATGAAGAGGCTCGGCTTGTAGCTCGAAAAGGCTTTGTCGTGGCAGACAACCCTCAAATCCTTTCAATGCGATCTGATTTGACAAGGGCATGGCGTATGGAAAGCAGGACTTAAACGGATAAGACATACCGCATATTGTTCTCAGAGGGGCTTCCGATGCCGTAAGGAATCGCTGCGATAGGCTTTTCGGATAGCCCGCCACGACGGCGCGGTAACAGACGTAAGATCAATTCACCAGGAGGTTTAATATGGATGTGCTCTGGGCACCATGGAGGATGCAATATATCAAGGCGCCGAAGGAGGGCGGGCCTGCATGTCTTTTCTGCGATAAACTGGAAAATGTAAGGGACAGGGAAAACCTGGTGCTCTTCCGGAGCAGCCATACCTTTGTTGTGATGAACCCCTATCCCTACAATAACGGACACCTTATGGTATTGCCCTATCAGCATGTCCCGACCCTCGAGGATCTTGGCGATGAGGTCCTGCTCGATTTCATGAAGGTCACGCGGTACAGCCTCGATGCATTGAAAAAGGCGTTTATGCCCGAGGGGTTCAATGTCGGTATAAACTTCGGGAAGGTCGCAGGAGCAGGACTGGGCGAGCACCTGCACCTTCATATTGTGCCGAGATGGGGTGGAGACGCCAGTTTTATGACTGTTGTGGGAGAGGTCCGCGTGATACCGGAACATATCATGACCACCTATGACACCCTTTTTTGCGTCTTCAATCCGCAGCATGAAGCGAAAAAATAATCAGCCATAAAAATGAAAGGCCTTGTCAGCGCCATCCTGCTCCTGCTTTTTTCTGCTCTCTGCTTCAGTCTACGGGCCGAGGCAGCAGCGGATATCCTCGCCTCGGTTAATGGTGAAAATATCAGTATGCCGGACTATCGCGTGTTCGTGACTATACTTGATCCTTCACTCGACAGGGAAAAGGTGGATGAAAAGATACTCAGAAAGCTTATCGAGGAGAAGATATTTGTCCAGGAGGCCGGTAAAAAAGGGATGACCGTCACCGATGAGGAACTGGAGAAGGGCATAGCCGATTTTCTGAACCGCATCAACTTTCCCTATGAGGAACTGCAGAAGAGGATAACAGGGCAGGGCATGAATATGGATGACTACAGGAAGCTGTTCAGGGAGAATATGGTAATGTCCCTCTATATCCGGAGCGAGATAAATGCCTCAGTGAAGGTGACTGATGAAGAGGTGTCGCAATATTATCATCAGAACCGGCAGTCTTTCCTGAAGACGCCGGCGCTCATGAAGGTGAAGGCCTTATTCATAAGGCTGGGAGAGAAGCCTTCTCTGACTGAGGTCACCGACCTGAAGATACGGGCTCTGAAGATATACGCCGAGATCAGGGCCGGTATATCCATCGAGACGGCTGTAATCCGGTACGCAGACGAAGCTCAGAAGAAAAACAACGGCTATCTCGGCGAGTTCGGCAGGGGAGAGCTCATGCCGGCGCTGGAGCAAAGGCTTTCAGGCATGAAGGAAGGTGAGATCAGCGGTCCTGTCTGGATCAGGGAGGGTTTCTATATCCTGCAGCTCATTCAAAGGACTGAGACCAGCTACATATCTGCTGAAGAGGCAGGAGACAGGATAAAGGCCATCCTGAGGAAAACGAAACAGGAAGAGAAGCTCAATGAATGGAAGAGATCCCTATGGGAAAAAGCATCCATAAGCATATCGCCGCGATAATATTTTGCATCTTCCTTCTCAATGCGGGTATCTGCCTGGGCGCGGAGACCGCTCTGCAGGAGCCCGGACTCTTTGAGAAGGCCTTTGATCATTATCTCGCATACGAGCCTGATAAGGCCGCTGAACTTTTTGACAGGTTTGTAAGGGAATTCCCTGAAAGTCCGGCCCATGACGCTGCACTTTTCTGGAAGGCAAAATCCCTGCTTGTCTTAAAGAGAGCGGACGAGGCAAGGACAGTATTTGCTGATCTCTCCGTAAGATTTCCTGAAAGTCATTTTGCGGCCTTTTCGCGCCAGGAGCTGGAGACACTTGAGTATGCTCCAAAGGAAGATAAAAAGGTCATAAAGGATGATGCGGAGCTTAAGTCAGTCAAAGAGAAAGAGGAGCACGACAAAGAGGTAAAAGCCCTGCGGGCGAGACTTCAGGATCAGGAAAAAAGATACGGCCAGGCAGAGGCTGCGCTGAAAAAGGCCTTTGAAGAGAAGGCAGAAAGGGACGTGAACCTGCTCGAAAGGGAGGCGCTGCTCGATGGTATAAGGAGCTGCAAGGCCGAATACGAGCAGCTCAAGGCGGATATAAGGATGCAGGAGGAGCAGAGAAAGGCCTCCGAGGCAGGCTCGCCTTCTGCACGCATGCAGAGGGAACTGAATGAATTAAGACGGGCTAACGAGGCCCTGACAAAGCAGGGCAGCGAGATGAGGGCGGAGCTCGAATCCCTGAGAAGCGGCTTAAAGGATTATTCGAGGCCTGCAGTCAGGATTGGAGAGAGTACCTATTCGGTTCTCCAGATGATGGAGGAGAATTATAGTGCGTCAGGCGCCCTGTCGAAGATCGGCGCAGAGCCTGTCCCCTGGAGAAGATGCAACACCAAAGAGGACTTCATTATCGGGCAGCTGCTCTATCTCAGGGCAAAGGCTGCAGGGATAAAGACAGAAGACGCTGCGGAGCTGTTGGCAAAGAAACATTTCCTTGACGACAGGGAACGGGCATATCTCGTCAAACATCTCGCGGTGGACGAGCTCGTAAGAAAAGAGATGGCTCCGCCTGAGGTGGGTGAGGTTGAACTGAGGGGCTATTATGAGGTGAACAGGAAGGACTTTCTCGTTCATGCGGAAGAGAGGATAATAGAGACTCTAAGCCTGAATTACAGGAAAGAGGATGAGCAGCAAAGGGCCTCCCTGGCCTCGGAACTGCAGCGTGAGGCGATAAACGGAAAGTCCCTGGAAAATATATACCGCTTTATGCCTGATATGCTTGAATACGGAAAAGGCCGGCTGACAGACCTTCCGGACCTTCTGAGACAGAGGGCGGAAGGTCTGAAAGATGGCGAGATAATCAAGTTCGCGACTGAGAATGAATTTATAATAATCCAGATGCATTTTCAGGGACCTCTCTACAGGCCTTTTGAGGTGGTGCGCGATGAGATCAGAAACAAGATCATCTCCTGGAGCAGTCCTGAGCAGAAGCTGGAGAGCTGGCTGAACGAGATGAGAAAGGAGGCGGTTGAACTGAAATGACCGGAAGCGGCCTTCAGCAAAACTGCATCAGGCGGGGGGACGGCATTCTCTCTCATCCTCGTCCCGATCAGATCGGGATTCCGAGGCACCGGGCCGCCCACCTGGTCGGTGAGGCAATACGGCCCGCTGAAACCGTTCGAATGCATCCTCTCGCCGACTCTAAGGCGGATTCCGGATTATGACACGGCTTGGGTGGAGAATTTCATGAGCACCTGCGGGGTATGCAAGCATGGCAGCGATACTAAACCCGGCGGCCAGAAACCTTCTCCGGGCACAGCCTGGTGTCTTCACCGGGGAGTTCAGATGGCAAAGAACAGGCAGATGCCCTGTTTTGTCCCTGTCGGAGGAGTAAAGCCGAAACACTGCATTGACTGCAAGAAGTCCAGGATCATAAAGCCTTCCGGTGAAACGCCTCAGCTGGGCAATGTCTGGTGCGAAAAAAAGCATGCAGAGATCAACAAGCACCGCAGCATGGAATGTTTTGAGTAGCAGAAGGAGTTCTCACCTCGACAGTCTTTTCTTCATTGAGTCCTGGCTGCGTGCGTCAGGGGATGGTATATAGAGTCAGCCCTTTGTCACTGGCTATCACCGGAAGGTTGAGATGCCAGTCAGCAGGCGTGAGTATGTCAGTTACCTTGAAACGGCTTCTTATCATCTGCCACTCGGCCAGGGCTCTGTTTTCCCACAAAGGCCTGTGCAGATCGGTTATGACAGCAGAGTTTTTTTGTCCGGCCGGAGGCTCTGAAAAGATGTCCAACCCGTAGACGTCCCGCAGAATAGCGTTTAATTCAGGGCCGGACTCGGGAACGTAAGGCAAGAAATCAAGCCCACCGCCGTCCAGCAATACAGGACGGCGCGTAACCATTTGTATAAGGTGAAGATCTGCGGCGGTAAGCAGCAGACCCTCCCGTTCTGAAATGATCGCAAAAAATTGATCGTTGGTCATATTACGGAAATCCCCGGTGATCTCGTCTCCGTGAAATATAAGGTTATAGGCAGCAGGAGCGACAGTTGTCATTGCCGTCACCAGAAGCACCAGGCCGATCGTAATTGCATGCAGTTTTTCGCGGCGCAGAGAGGCCTTTTCTGCGATGGAGCAGGCAGAAGGGTACAAAATCGTCAGCAGCGCCCCGATGCCGGCTACATAATAAAAGAGGGCCTTCAGGTCCGGAAACAGGAGGAGCAGGAGAGACCCCCCGAAAAATAGGGGCAGAGTCAGGCGACCTGTCGTGGATGAGCCTAATATGCCTATTGTCATCGCCATAAAGGCGATGTTCGCAAGATTGAAATATCTGAAAGGCATCAGGACATTCAAGAAGCTGGACTTGGGTAACTGAATGGCGGCAGCCGAAAAGACAATAGAACAGACAACGGATACCGCAAAAATGCTGCTGATCAGTCTGACTGACCGAGGTGTCGTTTTCCTCGTTATCACGGTGATGCCGATAAGGCAGTTCAGAAGAGCGATCCTTATTCCGGGTGAGTCCCAGCCCGTAATGCTTCTGTGCAGATCAAAATTCTCTATGAAGCTGTCCAGGTACTGGCTCTTCAACTGGGTATCCAGAACAGGCAGGTCCGCAAATAACCGGTATTGATATCCGAAACTTGCAAGACCGAGAAGGCAGCCCAGCATGGAAAAAATCACGATGGAGGAGCGGTAAGTCCGAAAGGTTTCGGCGTTGAAAAAAAACGAAACCGAGATGATGATAATCATAAAAACGCCCAGAGACGGATGCACTGCCGGTGACAGACCTGCGAGGAGAGCGCCGGTCCTGAAATTGCCGGTCCCCAGGAAGCCTGCAGTCATGAGGATATAGGAAAGTCCGAGTATTCCGTAAGAGTGGGAGGTCCCCATGAGCCAGATAGGATATGCGTGGCCATAACCGACGAGATTCAGACCATAGACGAACAGAGGGCTGATCAGCGACAGCAGATAGTCTCTGCTGAAGGAAAAGGTTACAAGATACAATGCAGCGCAGGAGACTGCACCCATGAGGCCGGCAATGAGAAGGCTTAAGCTTATTTCAGAGACCCCTGCTGCAAGGAGCAGGGCGCCGGCCTGATTCAGCAGAGACCAGACCTTTATATGGTAGAGGTACATCGGATTGTTGACGGGGTACTGTACAATGCCTGCCAGGACCTGTCCCGTCTCCACCGGCACCTGCCATGTGGGGGGGTGGTTTCCGACAGCGATCAGAAAGCCGAAGGCGGCGGATATGATAAGCGCCGCATATGACTTGCGGTTCCAGAGTGATTCTGCCATGGAGTTAATCCACGTTTCCTTGTCCATTACATTTTTTTATGCACCTTCTCAGACAGCCAGACTTTGATAAGCGACTGGTAAGGCACATCACGCTTGTTAGCCTCGATCTTTATCTGTTCCAGGAGTGAAACCGGCAATCTGATCGATATTGACTGAGTGGACAGCTTGAGATTTGGGAAGCGTGCGCGTTCTGCCTTTGACCAGTCAAGATAATCCGTAGAGTCGTGAGTTTCCCAAAATTCGCGCTCTTCAGCTTCAGACTTGAATTGGGGGACCGGCTTAAGGTCTTTCCTGCTCATAAATACTCCTCTCTTTGCGATGCATTGCCCGTGCGGAAATGATCCGTATTTTTGTACCACTGCTCCGGAGAGTGAAGCTGACGTGCAACAACCGTTCTTCATTTGTCTTTCCCAGGGCATGAAATCGCGGTTCACCATGACTATGTTTCTTATCCGGCAATAACAGCAACGGCTCGTTGACAAAGACCTGCTCTGCTTCCGTTTGTGTTACGCCATGCTTTTCATTTTTTCGTGTATTGCCCGAGTCCCATTCAAACCCTTCGATGCCCCGCAAATCTATCACGGCTGTATATTACAGTGATATACCAAAATTGTCAATGGCGTGGACGCATAGTTGGCAACCGGCACAGCTGCCGGTTGCCTTTCTTCTCTTATTTTTTCAGGTGAAACGGCACGCTTGTCGATACCACTCCCTTTTTAAATAAAAGTATTCCCTTGAGAAAAAGTGCAGTCTGGTTGTGCAGAAGTTGATGCCACCACTTTGTCGGCACAAACTCCGGCAGCACTACTGTGATGACGCCGTCAGGATATTTTTCGCGTATGCCATCAATATAGTCCATCAGAGGTTCTGTCACGGACCTGTATGGCGAATGCAGGATTTCGAGTCTTACTCCCATGCATCGCTCGTCCCACTTCTCCTTCATCTTCCTGGTCTCGACAGGGTCAATGTATACATAAACGGCAGTGACGTCGTGAGATAGGGCCTTCCCGTATTTTATCGCCCCGATGACCGCCTGCTGCATGCCCGAGATCGGGACAATGACCGAGTGATGCTGATAATCCCTTTCGTCGACAATGCAGCTATCCAGGGATAACTGCTCGGCAACGGAGCTGTAGTGCTTATTGACTTCTTTGGCAAGGTAGACGAGAAGAGGGATGGCGATAAGCACCATCCAGGCCCCCTGACTGAATTTTTCAACTGCGATGATGATGAGAACCACTCCTGTGACTGCTCCTCCTGTGCCGTTGATGATTGCGCTCTTGAACCAGCCTTTTCCCCTGTCTTTTACCCAGTGCCTAACCATACCAATCTGGGAGAGAGTGAAGGCAGTGAAAACACCTACTGCATACAGAGGAATTAGTGAGTGGGTGTCGCCTTTGAATATCACCAGCAGCAGGGCGGAGAGAATTCCGAGTATCAGTATGCCGTTTGAAAATACAAGCTTGTCGCCGCGATTGCTGAGCTGTCTCGGCAGGTAGCGGTCATTCGCCATGATGGAGGAGAGCCTCGGGAAGTCCGCATATGAGGTATTGGCTGCAAGGATAAGTATAAGGGCCGTGGCGAACTGTATCACGTAGTAGATAATGCCTTTGGAAAAGACGGTCCTTGCGAGCTGTGAAAGCACCGTTTCATCGGCACTCGGCAGGATTGCGTAGTGATTGGCGAAATAGGCTATGCCGATGGTCAGGATAGCCAGGGTGAAGGCCATCCACACCAGCGTTGTACCGGCATTCTTGGCCTCCGGCGCCTTAAAGGCCTTGACCCCGTTTGAGACCGCCTCGATGCCTGTGAGGGTCGCACAGCCGGAGGCAAAGGCCTTCAGTATGATGAAGACCGGGAATATAGCTGAACCGCTTTCCCTGATCTCGGCATAAGGGAGACGGGGCAGGCCGAAGGCTTTCATGAAACTGGCGCCTATGAGCAGGAGCAGACTTCCGATGAAGATGTAGACCGGCAGGGAGAAGACCTTGCCGGATTCCCTCACCCCCCTGAGGTTCATAAGCGAGATGAAGAGTATCGCAGAAAGACAGAGCGCGATAGCGTGATCTTTCATCGAAGGGAAGGCAGATGTTATTGCTGCTATGCCTGCGGACACGCTGACCGTGACAGTAAGAACGTAGTCGATGAGAAGGGCAGATCCTGCAATAAGGCCGGGATAGTCTCCGAGGTTGTCCTTTGCCACGATGTAGGCTCCGCCGCCCGAGGAGTATGCATGGATCGTCTGGTAATACGATGTGGCCACGATCGCCACCAGAATGACGATAGCGACCGCAATGGGCAGCAGGTAGTTAAGGAGGGCTGCCCCGCCCAGCACCAGGGCGAACAGTATCTCTTCAGTTCCGTACGCCACTGATGAAAGCGGGTCGGATGAAAAAACAGCCAGCCCCATGGTTTTCGACAGGCGCTCGTGTTTTTCCTTGACTGATTCGATAGGACTGCCGATGAGAAAACTTTTGATAGACATGACACTTCTCCTTTTAGCGGGCAAAAAGGAGAAAATAAAAAACCGCCGGGAGGCGGTCTTCATTTCAGGCCTTTGCCCTTCCAAGTGCCTACGAGGTTAGCTGACGGGCTCGGGATTGGAAGTTCCCTATCCTTTCGGAATACGCCCCAATTATTGGGTCCCCCGCGTCCATTCCCATCAATGATGGTAAATGGACCTCGGCTACAATATTTGAGTTATCCTAACTCCGGAAAAACAGCTTTGTCAAGGCCTGGTCAGGCACGGCGCGATACGGCAAATTTTACCTGTTATTCAAGCGGAGTGCCGTCACGAAGATCTTCATAAAACTGCCTGAGATCCGGCAATCTCTTGGAATCCATGATTTTCATCCCGCTGCGCGGATGCTCATTGAGCACGCCGGTGATCATATAGGGGATGTGGTATCCCCATTCAACCTCTTTTTTCATCGGGATCAGGGATTCCTGTATTATCTCAAGGACCGGCCTGATGTCAAACTTCGGATTCTTCAGAAAATTGAGCAGCAGCTCGATGGGACAGTTGCCCGCTCCCCTTCCCATGCCGTAAAGAGTCGCATCCAGGTAGTTTATCCCTGCGATTATCGCCTCGATGGTATTGGCAAACGCCAGCTGCTGGTTATTGTGGGCATGCATGCCGAGCTGCTTTCCGGGAAGCGCAGCGAAGTATTTTTTGGCAAGGAAATGTATCTGCTCCGAGTACATCGCGCCAAAACTGTCGACAAGATAAATTATCGGGACATGGCTTTTTGCAAGGTCCTCGAGCGCCTCATCGAGGTCCTTCTCAAGAACCTTCGAAACTGCCATCAGGTTTATGGTCACCTCATAGCCCTTTTCCATGCAGTGGTGGGCCAGGTCTATGCCTTTGTCCACTTCATGTGCATAGCATGCCACCCGTAACATGTCAAGAACACTGTCTTTTTTGTTAGGTATATCCTGAAAATCGACCCTCCCGATGTCTGCCATCGCAGAAAGCTTTATCTTCCTGTCTTCGTCTCCGACGATTCTTTTCAGATCATCTTCCGTGCAAAACTTCCATGCTCCGTTATCCTGCCTGGAAAAATACTTCTCCGAGGATTTATATCCGATCTCCATATAGTCAACGCCTGCTTTGGAAAGGGCGTCAAAAATCTTGCGTACAAAATCGTTGCTGAACTGCCATTTGTTTATCAGGCCGCCATCGCGGACTGTACAATCCAAAACCGTTATCTGAGGGCGAAACATATTTTATAAACCTCCAAAAAATTATTTTCGTAGATGCATCATCACACGAACGGAATATTGAATTATACACTATCAGTCAGGCCTCACGCGAGAGACAACGGGCAAGCCGTCAGACCGGGCTTATTTCGCCGGCGTACCCGGTAATCCTCTCAACGAATTTCGCGGCCAGGCCGGTGATCGAGGCCCAGTCTCCGACCGAGATAAGATCCCGCTTCAATATGGAAGAGCCCACAAGAATACATGAGGGATTCACTTCAAGATACTGAGAGATATTGTCGAGGTTCAGGCCTCCGCTGAGCATATAACGTATAAACGGCAAAGGCCCCCGTATTTCCCTAAGGAAGCCCAGCCCGCCCATCTGGACGAAGGGAAATAGTTTAATGATATCCCCGCCTGCCCTGTAGGCATTGTATATCTCAGTCGGTGTGCTTGCCCCTGGGATGGATATCACACCCTCCTTTTTGGAAAACCTGATAATTTTTTCATCGCAGTTGGGACTTACAATATATCCGGCGCCGGCCTTCAATGCCTTCTTTGCATCCCGGACATTCAGGACAGTTCCGGCTCCAACCGTGACCCTTGAGTCCGCGCTTAACTCTTTTATGACGTTTTCAGCGTCGGGGACAGTGAACGTAATTTCCACGAACCTGACCCCTCCTTCTATACATGCCGCAGCGGCCTTATACGCCTGTTCAGGAGTATCAGTGCGAACCGCGACCATCAGTTTGCATTTTTCGATGCTCCTGATTAAGGCTGAGCTCCTCTCAACAGTCATCTTTCCGGCCTCCTGCGAAAAATATCCTGCTGCCATTAAAATGCTGAAGCCTCATGGCTTCTCCCTTTTGACAGCCCGTTGTCAATACTAAAAAACAGAGGCGGAATTGTCAAGGAAAGAGCTGAAGATCTCTTTCCCGGATGTATCCGGAACTATAAAGCGGATTTTGCAGCGTGATGCGGCTGAGCATACCTGAGGACCGCCTTTCGTGCCTCCTCGGCAAAGAACAGGACAAAGGCAAAAGGGATGAGGACGAGCCATATGGATGAGGAGATTGGATAGGTAGCGAATATCCTGTTGCCCCAGGGGTGGTAGACGATAAAGAACTGGAGCGCCAGTTCAAAGGCTATGCCTGCAAATATCAGCCTGTTTGTGAAGAACCCGATGCTGAAGACAGACTCCCTCGATGATCTGCAGGCGAAAACATTTGCGACCTGCGTTATCACTATCCCTGTAAGACACGCGGTTGTGGCCTGCATATACAGTATGTTGTTTGCCTGGAGTATCTCTCCCCAGTGCCAGCCGCCCTGATATAAAAGCCAGAAAAAGCCGAACATGCATGCTGCTGCCTCGAAAGGACCGAGGAAGAAATAGGCCCTTGCGATCAGCGGGAAGTTCAGCATCCTTTCCCCGGGCCTCCTCGGCGGCTGTTTCATGATCCCCTGTGTCGGCCTTTCAGCTCCAAGGGCGAGGGCAGGCAGCATATCGGTCCCAAGGTCGACCGCCAATATCTGCATGATGGTCAGAGGGAGAGGAATTCGCAGGAGTATATAAGAGAGGTAAGGCACCGCCTCAGGAATATTGGACGCGAAGATGTACGTAATGAATTTCCTGATATTCTCATAGACCGTCCTTCCTTCCTCGACCGCATTAACGATCGTCGCAAAATTGTCATCGAGGAGAACCATGTCGGAGGCCTCTTTGGCCACATCGGTGCCGGACATGCCCATCGATATGCCGATATCCGCCTTTTTCAGCGCCGGTGCATCATTTACTCCGTCGCCGGTTACCGCCACGACTTCACCTTCTCCCTTGAGTATGGAGACGACGCGCATCTTGTGCTTCGGCGTCATTCTCGAAAATATGACCTCTTTATGCGTAAGCGTCTTGCGCAGCTCATAGTCACTCATCTCACCGAAGCGCCTGCCCTCTACAATGACAGGATCGCTCTGTATGAGGCCTATTTCCCGGCCGATGGCCACCGCTGTCCTGCTTGCATCGCCGGTAATCATTATCACCTTTATTCCTGCCTCGTTGCACTTGCCGATCGCTTCGGGCACTTCAGGCCGCGGCGGGTCTTCAAGTCCTATGAGGCCGAGAAAAATCATGTCCTGCTCAAGAGTTGAGAGATCAGGACCGGGACGGTCTTCCATATCGCGATGGGCGAAGGCCAGGACCCTCAGACCCCTGTCCATGAGACTTTGACAGGAATCAAGTATCTTAGACCTGACCGCATCATCTATCAATGTCTTGCGTCCTTCTTTCAGAAGGTGGCTGCAGAGGGGCAGAAGTCCTTCGACAGAGCCCTTCGAAAATGCGAAGACCTTTCCTCCTGTTCTGTTTACCGTAGACATACGTTTTCTTTCGGGGTCAAAGGGTATCTCGGCAAGGCGTTCATTTTCGATATCCCCGATCATTTCCCGTGCAGTTTTCAGGATGGCAGTCTCCGTGGGATCGCCCTTATACTGTCCTTCCATAAACCGGGCATTGTTGCAGAGAAGGGCGGTAATCAGTAGTTCAGGCGCATCTTCCTTATGAAGGTCGCCGGTATTAATGGTTCTATCGTATACCCACAGCCTGGATACGGCCATCCTGTTTTGGGTAAGCGTCCCTGTCTTGTCGGTACAGATGACCGAAACTGAACCGAGCGTCTCAACAGCTGTAAGAGTTTTGATGAGGGCCTTTCTCTTTGCCATCCTCTGGCTTCCCATTGCGAGGGACAGGGTTACGGTAGGAAGCATTCCCTCGGGGATAAGCGCGACCGTAATGCCGATCGCAAAGATGAAGTTGTCCCAGAAGTTCCTGCCGATTACGAAGCCAAGACAGAAAAAGAATATGCCTACGCCTGCTGCGATTGCGGCAACCACTCTTGTTGCCTTTACGATCTCCTTCTGAAGAGGGCTCAGACCCGGTTCAACGGCGCTTGTGAGAAGGGCTATCCTGCCGAACTCTGTCCTCATGCCTGTTGCGAATACGGCGGCCATGCCTGAGCCGCTCACAATGGTCGTCCCTGCAAAGGCTATGTTGGAACTCTCCATGAACTCGCCCTGAAACGGATCACTACTTCTCGAAAGCGGTTCCGCCTCCCCGGTGAGAGGGGCGTTGTTCACCTTCAAACCTGAGGACTCTATGACCCTGGAATCAGCCGGAACCTTGTCACCCTCTGAGAGGATCATCACGTCCCCCGGTACGACTTCACCTGCCGTGATCTCCTTTTCTCTGCCGTCTCTGAGGACCCTTACGAAAAAAGGGAGGAGTTTTTGCAGTTCTTCGAGAGCCTTTTCAGCGCGGTATTCCTGGATGAAAGTGAACACCGCATTTATGAATATCACGGCCACTATGGCGATGCCGAGGGTGAGCATTCCCTCACCGGGATGCAGATATTCTGAGAGAAACGACATGGCTGAAGCTATCCAGAGGAGTATGGCGAGAAAGTGGGTGAACTGGTCAAGGAACCTGATCAGCAGGGATCTTCTCCCAACCTCTGTGATCTTATTGGGGCCAAATTCGGAAAGGCGCCTTCCGGCTTCATCTTCAGAAAGCCCGGTTTCCGATGTCACAAGGGTATGAAATACGTCATCCTTCGAGAGGCTATGAATTTTCATGACGGGGCCTGAAGATGATGAGGTCGCAGGGGGAATTCCTAAGCAGTTCTTCCACTGGATTGCCTTTCACAATGGAGCTGAACATACTTCTCTGACTCGCGCCCATGATGATGAGATCATGCCTTTTTGCCGACGCCTCCAGCGCGATGGTTTTGCCGGTCCTGCCGGGTACAGTTCCACCGGTGTGGATGACCTTATACCTTTTCATGTGTCCCATGAAATGAGAGATGTCCTTCGGCAGCTTTTCTTCCCATTGAAGCGGCGTAAGGTGGACCTCACCATGAAAGAATTTCGACATAGGTGCAGGGGCATGAAAGAGGAAGACGTTTGCGCCGAAGGCCTGCGAGATCCTGGCCGTAAAGTAGACCCTCTCTTCGACATGATCGATCCTTGCCTTTAGCGGGACGAGGATATTCTTCGGATGTATCCTTCCGGCATGCACTACCCGTACGAGAGCGACAGAGCAGGGCAGTCTGAGAGACAGGCTGCGCGCCACAGTGCCTGTAAAGAATCTTCTCTCCACATCCGCTTTCCTCGTTGATGCAAAGACAAGATCGATGCCCTCTTTTTTTGTGAGTTCCCCGATCCTCTTTACAGGGTCCCCTGACTCCGTTAGCGCTTCCACTTCCACACCTGCCTTTTCCGCCTCAACGAATATCCTCTTCATCGCCTCCTCAGCACGGTCAAGAACCGCAGAAGGCTGAGCTTTTTCAGCAATAAAGCAGAGAAAGAGCTTTGCTTCACAGGCCGCCGCAAGCTTGAGGGCATATCTTGCGGAGACCTCGGAGTTCAGATGTTCATTGACGGCAGCGAGGATCTTTCTGTACATGATTAATTACAAGATATCATCCGGAAGGCGTGAAATCAATCGCGGATTTCGGGAAAAGGATTGTCCTGGAAATTGATACTCCCATGCTATAAAATATCGGCAGGGTCAGGATTTAAGAGATGAGCGATGGAAGTATTTAACCCGGATCTGAAAAAAAAGGAGAGCACTGTTTAATCATGGCCGCTGACGAACAAGCCTCGGGCACAGGTTTAACAGTATTTGGCGGCATCATCTATGGCTTTATAAAGTCGGGTCATGATCTTCACATTATCGCCAGTGCATCCGCAGATGCACTGATCAAGGACATCAATCCCTCCGGCTGGTATCCCCTTCAGATCCTCTTCGGGCTGCAGGAATTCGTAATCAACCATTTCAGCGACTCGGCTCCTGTCTTGCAGAGAATCGGCGCTGCGATGATGGACAGCTGGTATCATAACGGTCCCGGCAAAAAAATTATCCGCAGCGGTACGGATTTCCTGCTTTATCAGAGCAGTTCCGAGGGATACAGAAGCGTTGTGCGTGGGCCGGAGAGGCTGCTTGGAAACTTCAGTCTGGTAGAGATCGATGACCGGGAGGGCACGGCTTTCATTCACAGTACAACCCCGTTTAACCGTGATCTCGAGAAGGGGATTATCCTGGGCGGAATGTCGGCTGCAGGAGATCTCGATCAGATCAGTATCGACAACAGCGCTGATAAGGACTACTTCAGGATCCGCTTCCACAGAGACGTCAACGCGAGGATAAATGATCTTGTTGCGTCTGAACACTGTCCGGAAGGCGTCAGCCTCGTAAGCAATGATATTGCGGACCTGTTTTACAAATTTAAGGGACTCCAGGCCGAGCTCGAAAGAGAAAAGGCATACGGCAGATCATCCCGGCAGCATATGGAAGCGGTAATCAGTGCGATAGGAGAGCGCGATTTCTGGATAAGGGAATCCCAGAGGGTCGCGCGTCTGGGGTCTTATGTCCTGGACATCCGGGCAGGCACGATCACTACGTCTGAGATACTCGATGATATCTTCGGCATCGGGCCGGATTACGACAAGTCCGTCAGCGGATGGCGCGTCCTTATCCATCCGGATGATCGGGAGAGGGTGATGAAATATTTCGCGGATGTGATCAACAGTAAGAAACACTTTGAAGCCGAATACAGGATTCTTCGTCCCGTGGACGGGCAGGAAAGATGGGTATTTGGCCTAGGCGAGGTGGTTCCGGACAGTAACGGCATGCCTGTGAAGATGCTCGGCACGGTACAGGATATAACAGAGCGCAGGCTGGGGGAGGAGGAGCTGAGAAAATACCATGATCACCTCGAAGAGATGGTCGGGCAACGCACCAGGGAATTGGCTGCCTTAAATGATCAGTTGCGGCAGTCCCAGAAACTGGAGGCGGTCGGGCTTCTTGCCGGAGGGATTGCCCATGATTTCAGCAATATACTCACAACGATAAAAGGGGCACTGTATCTCATACGCAAGAAACTGGAGACAGAAAGTCCCCTGATAAAATATGCCGAACAGGCCCTCTCCTCCATCAGCAAGGCCAACAGCCTTACGCAGAGTCTGCTTGCCTTCAGCAGAAAACAGGCCATCATCCTGCAGCCGGTGGATCTTAATGAGATAGTAGAGAAGACGGCAAATCTCCTGGCCCAGATCATAGGTGAGCACATTGAATTGGATATTAAGCTGACCGTTGACAAGACAGTTGTCATGGCTGACATTAACCAGGTTGAACAGGTGCTGTTAAATCTTTCAACGAATGCAAGGGATGCGATGCCTGATGGCGGCAAACTGCAGATAAAGACCGGCATTGCTGGTATGGATGAAGCATTTATTAAGGAACACGGTTTCGGAGCCGCCGGCAGCTATGTTCTGATGACAGTTGCCGATACAGGGATGGGGATAGAGGACACAATAAAGGAAAAGATATTTGAGCCGTTTTTTACTACCAAGGTTTTGGGGAAAGGGTCAGGTCTGGGGCTTGCGGTAATCTATGGCATAGTAAAACAGCATAACGGGTATATTGATGTAGAGTCCGAATATCTGAATGGGACAACTTTCAGGATATACCTTCCTTTAGTGGAAGCAACTGCCGCGCATTCTCATATTGGAGCTGTTGAGCCTGCTGAAGGAGGATGCGGGACGATACTTTTTGCGGAAGATGACGAGGATGCCAGGAGGATATTGAGTGAGGTACTGAGACTGTCCGGGTACAGGGTCATAGAGGCAAAGGACGGAGAGGATGCTGTTAAGGCGTTTATGGGACATAAGGAGCGGATCGATCTCATCATGCTTGACGTGAGGATGCCCAGAAAAAACGGAAGGGAGGCATATGAGGCGATCAGGCGGGTGAGTCCCGGGAGCAAGTTCCTGTTTGTGAGCGGCTACACGGACGACATAATAGACAGTCACGGAATCAGAGAGGAAGGATTTAACTTCATATCAAAGGCCTCATCTCCGGATGAAATTCTGGAAAAGATACGGCTGGTGATTGAATGAGTAGTTACTGCTTAGGGCAGTGCGATGTCATGCAGCTTCACCGGTGTCTTTATCAGCGCCTTCGGCGTTGCAACAAAGATCGTCATCTGCGCCTTCTCCGACATCTGGTTTTCGAATTCATATACCCTCACTTCGCCCATGGTCATGGATGAGGTATTCCTGATCTTTTTTCCGTCTTCATCGGTAAATTCTATGGCTATCACCTTAGACTCAGGGTCCTTGATATTTAAGATAACGCTGTTTTCCCCGACCTCCATCATGCTGCCGAACATTGAGCTGAAGGCCTGAACAAGGGCCTCTCCGAACTCCTTTGCCACGGCGCCTTCCTTTTCCTTTGCCTCTTTTTTCTTCTGCTCTTTTATCTCATCGAACTGTTTTTTTGTCAGGACAGTGACGCTCACCTTGGCTGTCTTAAGGGCCTTGTTGTCCAGGGCCTTGCCTGTTTTTGCCATGAAGTTCTTTGTAGCGGCTGTTGCGTTGGCGTCTTTCTTCGGCACAAAAAGGATCACCTCTCCTGTCAGTTCCTGAATGACCGAGGCCTTTCTCGACGGGTTCTTCAGCTTTACCTCCACCTCTGCCTGCCCTACGTTATATTCATCCGGTTTCGCAAAGTCCTGTTTCCCCTCTTCGGTCTTTATAAGGTCTCTCCCTGTATCGTCGACAGCCTTTGTTATCTTCAGCTTCAGGCCCTTTGCATCTCCGACCACATCCCCCATAACCTTTAATTTGAGCTCCAGTCCTGCGAAGAACTGTCCGGTAGTCCTGTTGTCCTTCACTTCGCTAACCGATACCCTGATGTCGCCGGCGTATGCAACTGATGAGACTAGAAGAACGAGACATATCAAAAAGAAATTTTTCATGATTTCCTCCTTATGTTCTATGCTCATACCCTACCGCATTTTGGATGTTTTGTGAACTGCCACCCGCTCCTTTCCAGGCTCTCCGGAGATATTCTATCGGACTTTTTCGCCGTGAGGAGTGTCTTTAAAGGCAGGAACAGGGTTTTGTCCTGGCCACTGACATGACGCACCTCCTTGTTACGTTAAATTATGCCTGAAACAGGCTCAACAATCTCTTCCTCCGTCATACAGTGATACCTTTTTTTCGACATGCCGGTAGAAAAACCCCAACTCCATTTGACTCCCTGAAGCTCCAAGAGTCTTTGCCGCTGCCCTAGGCCTCTTCCTCAAGCCCCGGCAGAGCAATGCTCGCGGTTATTTTGTTTTCAATAAGGCACTGGAGCATCTCAAGTTCGTCCTTGTCAAACCAGGTTATGCCGCAGACATTGCAGCGGTCTATCTCGAGCAGATATGCAAGGCTGTAGAACTTTCTGAACATAGTATTCCTGCATTTGGGACACTTCAGCGGATGGCTGAGCTTTATTGAAGCGCTGCGCAGTCTTCTGACCGTGAGGTTCCGCTGATTATCCGTCAGGACCGCCTTTGCCAGGGATCTTATCCTGTCTGTGCAGGGCACTTCCCTCCGCGCTAATATCCTCGGGATCTTGTTGTTTTCGACCATGATGCCGCCGCAGGAATAACACTGGTGGACCGTTGTCTTTTCGTAGGACATGACAAACAGGGATTCCTTGCAGGAAGGGCAGGCGAAAGAAGAGACCTCACCGGTGGGTGACATGTCCCCGGTCCCTGTATTTACCTCAGGTCTGACTTTAAGTGCCGACTTGTTCATATGCGCGATCATTAAAAGGGTCTTTATCCTTTTGCTGATCGGCGGATGAGTTGCCATCAGGTTTGACCACCACCCCTCTGATTCATCGAGTTCTCCGGGCTCCGGATTGACTATGCAGAGCATCTCGATACCGCTGCTGATGAGGCCTACCCCTGTCCAGCCCCTGGACAGGATATATAATACCTCTGCCATTGCAAGCGGATTGCGTGTCATGCGGATGGATGCAGCATCAGCCCTGTACTCACGCTCTCTGGAGATGAGCATATTCAGCATCTGACTCAGCCTGACCAGAACCCAGAAAAGAAGGAAGGCAGGATGGTATCCCCTGTACTTCTCCTCGTCGATATTGCGGAGCTTCTCAAGAGCTGACGCGTACATCCCGAAAAAACTGGCAGCCACGGTTGTCTCCATGCAGTCACCTGAAAGGATATGATAAGCCTCATGGGCCATAACAGCCTCCATCTGGGCGCGGCTGAGTTTTGAAAGCAGTCCTTCGGTTACTGCTATTACCGCCTCGCCGTTGAGGTCATCGACTGCCAGGGCGTTCATAGAAAGACTCGGAATGACCATGCAGCTCATCTTTCTGGTGTTTCCTGTGGCGATATGGAGTTCCTTGGTGATGTTTATTAACTGCATATGCAGACTGTCTTCGGGGTCTGGGGGAGCTGCATCGAGCTGCCTGATCACTCTTTGGACAGCTCCGGATGCCGCAAACCAGAAATGCATCCCGCCTGCGATAAGAGAGAAGGCGAAGATGGCGGCAAGGTTGAGAGGGTTGGTTACTGAATAAAGAAAAAGAAAAGGAAAGATGACTGACAGGCCCAGCAACAAAAATATTGCGGCAAGGAAATAAAGACAGATAAGGGCGAGCAGAAGGACTCCGATCCTCCAGCTTTTCTGCTTCTCTATCTCGATGAATGTCAGGGGCATGGGTATTTAATGAAGGCCGGTATTCATTTCGGTCGGGCGGACATATCGGCCTTCGGCAGGGCGCGGTCCTCTGCATCCGCAGAGAAATATTCTGCAGGCCGGAAATGAAAGACAGAGGCGATAATGTTATCCGGGAATACCTCTATTTTCGTCCTGAAGTTTGCGACAAGGTCATTATAGAACTGCCGGGCAAAGGCGATGCGGTTTTCCGTTGTTGTAAGCTCTTCCTGAAGCCGCAGGACGTTTTCATTGGCCTTGAGGGTCGGGTAATTCTCGATCACTGCCAGGAGTCCTGACACTGCCTGGCTGAGCCCGATCTCAGAGACCGCTTTTTCATGAAAGCTGGAAGCTGACAGTGCCTTTGTTCTGGCCTTAACCACCTTTTCAAGGGTCTCCTGTTCAAAATCCATATAACCCTTGACTACAGTCACGAGATTGGGGATAAGATCATGTCGTCTCTTTAACTGAACATCGATCTGGTGCCATGCGTTTTTTACTTCCACGCGGAGCGTAATCAGTCTGTTATATGCCAGAACCGCCCAAGCCGGGGGTATGACAACTATAAACGCTATTAAAAACCATGTCATTTGTGGACCGCCTTATTAAGAGTATCCTGCATACATTTCATTCTTAGGGCTGAACTAATCAATTTTTGTCTTCTCCCATAAGACTCCGGTCATAGAGTTCTTTTTTGCTCAGGCCATACTGGACTGCAACGCGGCTGACCGCATCCTTACGCCTGATCCCCTTCTTCATGAGGCTGCCTATCTCCTTCAGCGCTTCGTCAGCCGACACGCCGCTCTCTCCCTGCCTGCCTTCAACTACAATTACATATTCCCCCATAATTCTGGAATCCCTGAGCCTTGCAGAGACTTCCGGAAGAGGACCCCTCTGCACCTCTTCATGGAGTTTTGTTATCTCCTTGATGACAACGGCCCTTCTCTGTCCGAATATCTCAGCCATATCTGCTATCGTATCGAGGACCCTGTGAGGCGCCTCATAAAAGACGACTGTTCTTTTTTCAAGGCTTAATTCTTCCAGGACCTTTTTTCTTTGAGTCTGCCTGGGAGGAAGGAACCCGGAAAAGATGAATTCTTCAGTCGAAAAGCCTGCTACGGATAGCGCAGCTATGACGGCGGTCGGACCGGGGACAGGCACAACACGGATGCCTTCTTCTATCGCCTTCCTTATCAGGACACCGCCGGGGTCTGAAATCCCTGGGGTGCCGGCATCCGATATCAGGGCGACTGACTGTCCTGACAGGAGCCTCTTTATGGTTTCTTCAGCCTTGATCTTTTCCTTTTCGCCCCAGTAGCTGATGAGCGGTTTTGAGATGCCGTAATGGGTCAGGAGCTTAAGGGAGTGGCGTGTATCTTCTGCAGCGATCAGGTCCACCTCTTTCAGTATGCGCAGCGCCCGGAGGGTAATGTCCTCGAGGTTGCCTATGGGCGTGGAGACTATGTAAAGGGTGCCTTTCATATAAATCTTAAGCTCGAATCTCTAAGCCCGAACAAATCCGGAATCATAAAAAGGTTCCGATAAAATTAACATTGAATTTGCTGCCATTCGACATTGTTTCGTATTTCGTGTTTGGTATTTCTGTTTTTTTGTCGCTGTTCTACTGGACATTCAGCATCTTCCTGAGCCTTTTGTCGGTTCTTATGATTTCATCAACATCATCACCTGCTAGCTCCCAGGTATAATCGTCTTTTGCCGACCTTTTCAGCTTTATCCTGACCGGCTTCTTCGTCTTTATCGGCTGGTGTTCTGGGTTATTTTTGAATACGAAACCCTCCTTTTCCGCAGCAAAAATTCCGGTGCTGAGGCAAAGTAAAAACGGCAGGAGCGAAAATGCTGCTGACAGCCTCATCAGAAAACAAGCCCCTGGTCAGGTTTGAATGACTTGATCGATGAAGTTATCCACCCGAGATCATATGACTGGCCGCAGTTAGGGCAGATGAGGCAGATCTTGACTCTGCCTTTACCCTTTGACCTCCTGAAAAAGACGTGAAATCCTTTTTTGTAGTCACAGCTCAAGCAAACCCTGAAGTCTTCCATTAGTAACTCCTGTATCTGTTGGTTATCGGAAACCGCCTGTCACTGCCAA
>JACRHE010000069.1 GCA_016217695.1 Nitrospirota bacterium
AGAAGACAAAGGACTATCAGCCAGGGAGCTTGCCAAGACCGCAGGGATCACCGGCGAGCATATCCGGTATATCGAGAGCGGACAGAGAAAAACGCCTTCCTTTGATATCGTCATGAAGATCCTCAAGGCACTGCATGTTGATCTTCAGGAATTCCTGCAGGAGACTGGGTATCTCCCGGTGAATGTCGAGCCTGCCTCTCTTAAAAAGATGAGGCAGATACCTATCATCTCCTGGGTCACGGCCGGCAAGTGGGACGCAGTGAGTGATAACTTTCAGCCCGGCGATGCAGACGAATGGACCGAATCGGATGTAAAAGGAAAGAACGTCTTTGCGCTTCGCATAAAAGGCGACAGCATGGAGCCAGAGTTCCGTGAAGGCGACGTCGTCATCGTCAATCCCCACGTCGAGGCAAAGCCAGGCGATTATGTGATCGTCAAGAACGATGAAGAGGAAGCCACCTTCAAGCAGCTGAAGAAATTCGGCGATACGCTTGTCCTGCATCCTCTCAATTCCAAATATGAGGATATTGAACTGAAGAAGAGCATCAAATACCGGATCGTCGGGAAAGTGGTTAAGAAGGAGAAGAGGTATTAGAATATCTTGCTTAAGGCCTTATCTCCAGCTTGCTGAGCAGGGCATTGACCCGCTCATAAGCATCTCTCTGTATCCGTTCCTGTTCGTCCGGATCATCTATCTCCTCAAAGTCAGCAACCGACTTCGGGCCAAATGACTTTTCAGAGGAGAACTGTCCTGCGATCTTCTGTAATCCCTCTTTGACCAGGCCGTTATCCAAGTGCTGTCTGAATTCTTCTGCCAGAGCATCAATTCCGCCCGGATAGTTCAGTAGGCAATAGTAGATATCATATGCATCCTTTTCCTTCATGCGGGTATACATAGCCATGCCCTTCATCACAAGGAATGGTAATATAGAGGCAACCCGCACGGAGACTGAATCATGTGCACCTCCGGGAAGTGTCCCTTCAATCCTGATCTCCTTTGACATTTCGAAAGCGAGATCGCATCCCCTTGCTTTGCGAGCACGAATGCCTTGTACCTTCTGATTACGGTGGCTCTTTGAAGTCCCCTCGTATTCGCCGGCCAGAAGATCGACCTGAACCTTGACCTCATGATCACCGACCTTCAGATTCCTGAAAAAAATGAAAGGCTGGTCTCCCTGCTCATATCCTCTGCTTTTGAGAAGGTCCTGAATCATTTTGTATCCTACGTCCTGAAGTTTCAGGTGGTTCAGCGCGAGGTCAACGTCCATACTTCCGACATGAGGGCCGCTTTGGTGCGGCAGCAGGACCTCCGGGATCCATCCGCCGATCAAGACGATGTCATCTTTATACTCGCCGAGAAGGTGCACCAATTCTATAAGAACAGAGCGTGCAGCCTCCACTCCTTCGGCTGTATAGTCCCGCCGAGTTACCATATCATTTCTCTTTTGACCATTTCGGTCTTATAACATCTCTCAGCAAAACTTCTGCGGCCTCTTCGCCTCTGCCTCTATACCCCTTTACATCAAGATAAACCTGCAAAGGTGATACGATCCTGACAGCATCGATCATTTGAGCCCCGTAAAAGACGCCTTCGTCGTAAGGGCCAAGAAGCGTTACATTTGCTCCGCTTTCCACCTCTTTCAAATTGAGTAATGATGCCACATCCTCTCTGGTGTTGTATACGTAAGCCATTGCGCGGGTATAACGCACAGCAGGGGCAAAACGCGCGGCTCCGGAGAAACCTGTCAGCGCATACTCAATGCTCTTCTCTTTGCAGATCTTTGCCAGGTCAGTTTCAATTTCCGGGATGCTCTTCAGAGAATAAAAATTGCGGACCTCATTCTTTCTGTACGTATACACATTCGCCCACTCTTCAAGGAGCATCCACGGCGCGGTCAATGAAAAACCATCCTGCTTCGTGATCCACTCACGATCAAGAAGGAGTTTCTTCACGTTGGCAACCTGTCCCAGGCTGACCCGCGATTCATCAGCAAGGTCCTGTGTTTTCCAGACCCTGCCGGGATTATTGATAAGGACCCTCAGGACACGGGACGATTTCGGAGAAAAGAGCGAGACAAGGTCTCTCTTCGTCCTGAAGGGATTCGGCTTTCCTGTCTCCTTAATATAGACCTGTCCGAAGGAAATAAAGCAGTTGCCGGCAAAGTCGAGATAACCGACACCGTCTTTCATGCAGATATCTGCTGCCTGCTGAGATATATAGGGGGCCATGAAGATAAGATAGGCGTCTGGATAGGTATTTCGGTACCGGATCAGCTGATTAACTGCATCACGGGCCATACGAGGCTGGCCATTGCTTTTTACTTCGACAAGGAGAATTTGTTTATTGTCACCGAGGGATAGTTTGACAAGGATATCGATCCCGTCTTTCTCCCGCTCAATGGATTTGACCTTTAGGAAGGGAACCTTTTCGAACATACCCCTGAGGGCATCCTGAGCGGTAGCCTCAATATCCGACTGTTCTTTTTTCATTGTATTAGCCATTTTCAACACTTGCTGAAAATAATTATTGCAGTGAAGGAGCGATGCTGTCAAGGACTATTTTCACTATAGCATATATTTTCAGCAAATGCTGAAAAGTAATATTTGGGTGACTTAATTCAGATTGATACCAAGATCAGGAGACAATACAAGTTTATATAGACATGTATTACACATAACATGCTTTAATTAAACAATTATTATTTATGCCGGCAAACTTGCCGGCATATTAAAATATTTTCTTGACATCATCACTTTAGTTAACTATAATCTGATCATGAACTTATTATCGGCACAATTTTTCCCTGCAACAGGGCCGGCATCCACCACCCAGAAGGACGGCTTTCGATTCGGCGACAAGGGTACACATACCAGCCGCACGATCATGTTCGATGAACTCTCTACTCTCTTTAATTGTGCAGGTCCCGCAGCCTCTCGTGCTGACTATGCAACGTTCATCATTGAACAGAACTGTCTTGCCAAGAGCACGTCTGC
>JACRHE010000068.1 GCA_016217695.1 Nitrospirota bacterium
ATATAGGAGAGAACCGATAATGCGACAAGAGCAGCCGCTATGAATATGTACCAGCCAAAGCTTTTCGTTATTGACCTATTCAAAGAATCCTCACAGGCAATTAATATGAACTACCTCTATTTTACCTTAACGGATTCTTTTCGATAAAGCTTTTAACCCAGCCTAATCATGAATTTCACGGGTATGCCGAAAAGGCTTTTCGTTGGTACAAGGCTAACTTATTTATGATTTTGCATCTGTCTGCTCTGATAAACAAGGTTAAATACCGATAACCGGCGCTTACGAAAAGATCTTTGAGGCAGTGGCCGTGAAATAATAGTTGTTTCTGATATCACCCCTTAATTCCCCACTTGGCACGGGGGGAATTAAGGGGTGTAGATATTCTTCTTATTTCATGCTCAGTCTTCTTACTGCGTATATCCGCTCTCTTCATGCTGGCTCAGGTCAAGCCCGAGCACCTCATCTTCTTCGGACACCCTCAGGCCGACGACCAGTTCTATCAGCTTCAGGAGCACGAACGTGACCGCGAAGGAATAGACTATAGTCACGACAATGGCCATGCCCTGAACATAAAGCTGATGAGGATTGCCGAAGAAAAGGCCGTCTGCGCCAGAAGGGTTAATGAGCTTTTCGGCAAAGAGGCCTGCCCCGAGAGTTCCGACAATGCCGCCCACTCCGTGCACTCCAAAGGCGTCGAGGGAATCGTCATATCCCAGCCTGCCCTTTATGTTCAGCGAGATATAGCAGACTGCGCCTGCAAGAAGTCCGATGCACAGGGCCGGGATAGGCCCGACAAAGCCCGAGGCAGGGGTGATGGTTGCAAGACCTGCTATGGAGCCGGTCGCTGCACCGAACATAGTCGGTTTTCCCCTGTGAACCCATTCTATGATGACCCAGACCATAGTTGCTGTGACAGCAGCGGTATGGGTGCTGACAAAGGCCATTGTGCTGAGGCCGCCGGATGAAAGAGCGCTCCCTGCGTTAAATCCAAACCATCCGAACCAGAGGAGCCCGGTGCCAATGACAGTAAGAGGCAGGTTATGAGGAGGCATGGGCTCACGGAGATAATTTCGCCTTTTGCCCATTAAAAGAGCGGCGGCAAGGGCCGATATCCCTGAAGTGATATGAACTACTATGCCGCCTGCAAAATCGAGAACTCCGAGGCCTTTCATCCATCCGCCTGTCCCCCATACCCAATGGGCGACAGGGTCATAGACAAGGGTTGTCCACAATAATATGAAAAGGAGATACGCGGAAAATTTCATCCTCTCGGCTATGGCGCCGCTGATAAGGGCCGGGGTAATGACGGCGAACATAGCCTGGTATATCATGAAGGCCATGTGCGGCACAGTGGCGGCATAATCAGGGTTCGGCGAAGCGCCTACCCCTTTGAGCCCCAACCAGGAGAGGTCGCCGATAATGCCGTGCCAGTCAGGGCCGAACGCCAGGCTGTAGCCGACGAGTATCCACTGAATGCTCACAAGGGCTATCGCCACAAAGCTGTGCATGATCGTGCCGAGCACGTTTTTCTTTCTGACCATCCCGCCGTAGAACATCGCAAGCCCTGGGGTCATGAGCATTACAAGTGCGGCAGATACAAGGACAAAGGCGGTATCGCCGGTGTCTATCTTGGCTTCGGCCTGTGCATATGCGGCAACAGGCAGCAGGAACATCAGGACCATAACGACTGCTAAAAGGCTCTTCATTGTCATATTTTCGCTCCTCAGGTATAGTTTGGGCGAAAGATATAGAGCGAAATACGTGCCATCAGCAACATCCTGATTTCAAAGGGAAAAGCCGTGCGACTAACGACCCGGAAAACTACAAAATTGTAGCGGTTAAGGGGCAGGGATAAGAAAATCGTTTATAAACAAAAGGATAACGACAGGCTACATTCTTGTCGGAACGACAGAATTGTAGCCTTAAACAAGAGGGGACAGCATAGAGATGTCCCCTCTTATGTCCTTCAAGTCAGATGGCGGTCTCGCCTGTTTCGCCTGTCCTTATCCTGACGACCTGCTCGACAGAGGATATGAATATCTTGCCGTCGCCGATCTTGCCGGTATTTGCCTTTGCCTGAATAGTTGATACAACCTTTTCGGCGACCGCATCTGCAACCACAATCTCTATCTTAACCTTGGGAATAAAGGATATGTCGTACTCTGCGCCGCGATAGAGTTCAACATGCCCCTTCTGCCTGCCGAAACCCTTAACCTCCGTTACAGTCATGCCCTGAATCCCTATCTCGTTCATGGCGTCCTTTACTTCATCAAGCTTGAATGGTTTTATGATAGCCTCAATCTTTTTCATGATTTCTCCTTATCAGACCCATTTTGGGTGCTACAGGTTATATGCCTTTTCTCCGTGCTGGCTTTCGTCAAGTCCGATTACCTCGTCTTCTTCGTCAACTCGCAGGCCGACCGTGTACTTGATGATCATGAAGATGATCGCGGTCGCGATTCCGCTATAGACGAATGTTATCGCAGATGCTATAAGCTGAGTCATGAGCTGGCCGGGATTTCCGAACAGGAGCCCCTTGCCGAGTTCGTTGATGGAGGGGTCGGCAAAGACTCCTGTCAGTATGGCCCCGATCGTGCCGCCTACGCCGTGGATGCCGAAGGCGTCAAGGGTATCGTCATAGCCTAGCTTTGGCTTGAGAAAGGCCACTGCAAAGAAAGGAATGATACCTGCTGCAAGACCTATCATGATCGCGCCGCTTATGTTTACGAAGCCTGCAGCCGGGGTGATCGCCACCAGGCCGCCGACAGCGCCTGACGCCAGACCAAGGACAGTCGGCTTTTTCGAATGCATCCATTCAACAGCCATCCAGGCCAGAGCAGCTACTGCTGTCGCGGTATTCGTATTAATGAAGGCCGCACCGGCAAGGCCGTTTGCCGCCAGCGCCGAGCCTGCGTTGAAACCGAACCAGCCGAACCAGAGAAGGCCTGCGCCTGTAATCACCAGTGTCAGGTTGCCGGGCAGGAGAGACTTCTCCTTACGCCTGCCCAGGATCAGGGCTCCGACAAGTGCTGCTGCTCCGGCATTTATATGTACTACTGTTCCCCCTGCGAAATCCAGGGCGCCCATCTTGCTGAGGAAGCCGCCGCCCCATACCCAGTGGGCAACGGGTATGTAAACGAGCGTCATCCAGAGGATGGAAAAGAGGATCCATGCCGAGAACTTCATCCTCTCTATGTATGCGCCGCTGGCCAGAGCGACGGTTATCGCTGCAAAGGTCATCTGATAGACAATGAATATATACTCCGGTATGGTCTTGGCCAGGTCGTTAATACTTGCAGGGCCGACCCCTTTCAGAAACACCTTGGCGCCGTCCCCGATGAACCCCCCTATGTCTCCGTTAAAGGAGAGGCTGAATCCGTAGATCACCCAGAGCAGGCTTACGATGCAGAAGGTTACAAAGGACATGGCCATTGTGTTGAGGGAGTCCTTCCGCTTTGCCAGGCCTCCATAAAAAAGCGCCAGTCCCGGGATGGTCATCAGCATGACCAGGGCTGTGGCGACAATCATCCATGCAGTGTCACCGGTGTCTATCTTCGGGGCCGGAACTGCAGCTGCAGGCGCAGCCTCGACCACTGCCGAAGGGGCGGCCGTTGCCGGCGCCTCTTCAGCGAATAATACGCCGGACATCGCAAATAAACTAAACAGTACTGTTAATATTACCAACTGTCTCATAGTATCTCTCCTCCTTCTGTTCATAATCTGTTTGTTGATCTTTGGAGCCTCGTTACAACCCCTGTCTGTCCCTCTTCCTGATCTGACCGGCTGAACCTCCTTTTAGCATTCTCAGCATCTGTATTTAGCTAAAAACATGCCAGTTTGTAACCTGTTGATAGATTTGGGAAAAAAGGAATATGAGAGATGGAGAATTGACTACAATATTGTCGCTCGTAACACAATTGTAGGAAAATCAAAGGCAACCCACCCCTCGCCCCAGATCACGCCGTTATGTGATTATGCATTGTCTGCCCGGGTCAGACAAAAATATATCTCGATAACGAGCGCTTACGAAGAGCTTATGAGGCAGTGGCCGCAAAATAATAGTGGTTAATGAATAATCCTGGTTACGTTCTGACTGCAGCCGGGACAGCCAAATCATAGGGCCTCGTTGTGAATGTTTCCCTGTTCCGGCAGACTGACAAAGAGCAGATCTCTTCAGGTTTATCCGTGCTGACAACCCTTCCTTCTGCATAGACGATCATCTTCTCTGCCAGCTCACAGGCCTCTGAGAGGTCATGGGTTATCAGGATGACCGGAATGGAGAACTCGCGCTGGATTTCCTTAAGCAGTTTCCCCATATCAGCCCTTACCGGACTGTCCAGGGCCGAAAACGGCTCGTCGAGCAGAAGCGCATGAGGCCTCCTTATGAGCGCACGAGCAATGGCCACCCGCTGCTTCTGGCCTCCCGAAATCTTCTCAGGCAGCCTGTCTTCAAGCCCGGATATGCGGAACTGTTTTATCAGCTCCCTTGCCCTGCTCTCCTTTTCCGCCCGGGCGACATCAGGGGCACCGTAGAGGATGTTCTGCCTCACGGTCATGTGGGGGAAGAGCGCGAGATCCTGAAAGACATATCCGAGAAACCGCCTCTGGGGCAGAAGGTTTATGCCTGAGGTGCCGTCAAAGAGGGTTTGGCTATCAAGCCTTATGACCCCGCTGTCCGGCTCTGTGAGGCCCGCAATCATCTGGAAGGTCACAGACTTGCCTGAACCCGAATAACCGAAGAGCACCGCAAGCTCGTTTTTGACTTCCCAGGACACATCGATAGAGAAGTCTCCCAGGTCTTTCTTTATACATACTGAAAGTCCCATCAGAGGCCCCTTTTCCCGAGCCTGTTGGCCGTGTAAAGGAATAGGCCCGAAACTATCGTAAATGCCGCTGCCATAGCGTTGGCCCCTGTCCATTCACCGCTGCCGGCCATGGCATAGATGGCCAGAGGCATCGTGTCTGTCTTTCCCGGAATATTGCCGGCGAGCATCAGGGTCGCTCCGAATTCGCCCATGGCCCGCGCAAAGGAAAGGACCGCACCAGCCATGATCCCCTTTTTTGCAAGAGGAAAGATGACATGGATAGCCGTGCTGAGCTCTGAACGACCGAGCGTGTATGATGCCCTGAGCAGGTTTATATCGACTGACTCGATCGCCGCCCGGGTGGTCTTGATCATCAGCGGAAGGGCAACGACAAAGGACGCCATCACCGCTGCCTGCCAGGTGAACATGACAGACCAGCCTGTTGCATTAAAGACAGGCCTTCCTATGAAGCCGTTTCTGCCGAAGAGCAGGATCAGATAATATCCCGTCACTGTCGGAGGCAGAACAAGGGGAAGAGTAAAGAGCATGTCGACAACCTCTTTGCCCCGGAAATTCTTCATCGCAAGGACATAGGCAAGGGCGACGCCGGAGAAGACTATCAGAAGCGTCGCAGTTGAAGCTACCTGAAGAGAAAGCCTCATCGAAAACCATGCTGAACTGTCCATGACAACGCTCCTTTACCTAAGTTCGAATTATTCGTGAAGCAACGATTATTTCAATTACTAGTATTTCCGTTCTACGTCTCTGTTCTGAAGCCATGCCTTTTGAGTATTTCTTTGCCTGTCTTTGACAGAAGCAGAGTTATAAAATTCCTGGCCAGGGCCTCGTTTTTTGTTCCCTTTATTGCCGCGATGGTATAGACAACAGGCTTGTGGCTTGACAAAGGCGCAACTTCAACGATTCTGACCTCCCTGCCGCCAAAACGGGCGTCAGTGAGGAAGACCATCCCCGCATCGACTTCGTTGCGGCTGACATAATCCATGACCTGCCGCACATGCTCTGCATAGACGATCTTTCCCTTCAGCATGTCCAGGATACCCATCTTTTTAAGCGCCTCTTCGCTGTATTTTCCGGCAGGCACGGTTGCAGGATTTCCGATCGCGAGCCTGCCAAGTTCTTTTTTCCCGAGATCTTTAAAAGAAGAGATGCGGCTATGCGCGTCTTGCGAGGCTATGAGAACGACGGCATTTCCGGCGAAGTTCGCGCGCGTGTTCGGGATGATGAGGCCGGCTGCCTCAAGGGCATCCATCTCCTTTGCCGAGGCTGCGGCAAAGACGTCTGTCGGTGCGCCGGCCTCAATCTGTTTCTGCAGGACACCTGAGGCGGCGAAGTTGAAGGCCGTGCCGACTCCTTTATTAAGCCTTGCGTATTTCCTGCCGATCTCCTCAAAGGGCGCCTTAAGGCTGAGAGCTGCCGAGACGGTTATCTCCTGTCCTGCAAGGGCCTCGCCCATAAACAGGGCTGCGAAAAGACTGCAGAGGGCGATGAAGATCATGAGCTCATACCATTTCACAGTACTCTTCTCCTATAGCGGCGTTCAAGACTTCCAGTTCCATGTCCTTGTCCTCTCCGAGCGCGCCGCAGGCATCAGCCCTGCACTGCCTGCAATGGGTCATCTGCTCGATATGGGGCGCACATTCGTTTCTCATCTTCGATATCATCTCTGCTGTCGGCCTCTGAAAGGATTCAAACCCTGCCTGGGGTATCAGCGGTATGATATTCATGATATCGGCGCCTTTTACCCCGGCAAACCAGGCTACAAGCGGTATCTCGGCATCATTGACACCCGGAATATATACGGTGTTTACCTTTACCATGAACCCCGCGTCGATGGCATTTATGAGGCCTCTCTGCTGATTGACCAGCAGCTGCCCGGCTGCTTCTCTGCCGGTGAGCGTCTTTCCGTGATAGGTGACCCACGAATAGATTTTTTCCGCGACGACATGTGTAAGGGCATTAATCGTTATGGTGATGCTCCTGACCCCGGCCCTAAGGAGGTCCTCAAGTCTGTCGGGCAGGTAGAGGCCGTTAGTTGATACGCAGAGCGTAAGGCCGGGGAATTCGCGGCTGATTGCTGCCATGGTCTCGAAGGTCGCTTCGTTGGCAAGAGGGTCTCCGGGACCCGCGATGCCGACGACCGTGAGTTTTTCGTTTCTGACTGCAAGCGCCCGTACACGCTCAACTGCATCGGACGGCGTCAGGACCCTGCTTGTTATTCCCGGTCTCGACTCGTTGGCGCAGTCGTATTTACGTATGCAATACCTGCACTGTATATTGCAGGCAGGCGCCACCGGCAGGTGAATCCTCCCGAATTTGTGGTGGGCCTCCTTTGAAAAACAGGGATGGGTCGTTTTTATGTCTCTCGCTCTGAAGCTCGTTATTCCTGCCATTGGTTCGTACCTCGCTTTCTGATATTTGCCTGATTTTGTATCACAAATGTAATCGCAATAACAATGCCAGACTTTAAGGCCCTGAAAAAAAAGAGAATAGGCTCAGCAGAAGAAAACAGACTGCGCCAGTGTTGTAGCCATCAGGACAAAAATGTAGGCTTAGCTGGCGGGCAAAAAACCGGACGGGATTGAAAACCTGCCAAAAGAGAGTTGCCTTTACTGGTGAAAGATTTATATGATTTATATAGTCTAAAGTAACGATCGGGACAGAGGGAATTTGATTTAATGTTTAGGAGTATTCATGGCAGGAATGACTAAAAAGGACAGTAAGGCGGCACAGGATGCGATTCAGATTTTGATGAATGTTTTGCCGAAGTCGGAAACGGGGATTCACAATATCGCCTACACCTCGGGGTTGATATTCCGTGAGGTCGGCATACCGGTCGAGCAGGCTACTGACCTGCTGATTGCGTGGAGCGAAAGGCTCAGGACCCTTCCGAATTTTAAGGAGCTATATCCTCTTTACCGGAAGCCGGCTCTTTACAGGTATAAGGTGCGCTATGCCATTTCGAGCGCATACAAAAGGATGCAGGACAAGCCCTCATCATACTGGTTTGAGGCCCTGACAGGACAGAAGGCCCCTGCCGCGGCTTTTTGGGACAGCCGTCAGCCGGCAGATAAAAAGAGGAGAACCGGGAAGGCTCCGGCCCGATAGTCGGGGATCTTCCTTTCGATGGATCTTACCCCACATCAGAGCATCTTCCTCATGCATACGAGGTTGATGCCGGCCCAGCCGCTGCGGGCGTAAAACTTAAGCGCCGGCTCATTGTCTGCGTCTCTGAGAAGCTGAAGCCTTGAGAGGTTTTTCCTGGTGCACCACCTGACGACCTCGGCAAGAAGCCCCTTTCCTATCCCTTTTCCCCTGTGTTCTTTCCTTACGATCACGTCTTCAAGCAGCCCGACAGGGCCGCCCTCAGCCGTCGAAATCAGAGTCTGCACTGAGCACATGCCGATAATCTCCTTGTCGTGCTCCGCAACAAACACAGCCGATGAGCCGGAGGCGTCGCTTAGCAGGAGCTTCAGCCCCCGGGCCTGCTTTTTCCTGTCGGGACTGAAATCCGACTCAAGCGAAAAAAGATCGGCAAGCAGGGCACACATCTGAGATATATCACCGGCCCTGGCAGGCCTTATCGAAAAGTCCATGTGTCTATTTAAACATCTCCTGCCAGCAGGCAGGTCGGGAATCCTTCGGTAATGTCATCGGAAAGATTCTCGCCTCAGGCGAGTCGCTGAGGAGACCGGGCAAGCCGGAATGACAAAATAGCGAGAGTTTACAAACAAGCATTAACTACATTTCCACATGCACCTGGCACTTTTTTGTGCAGGTGCGCGCGCAGGCCTCGCACCCTATGCAGTTTCCGGGATTAGCCACTGACATGACCTTGTTCCCCATATCGTCGCCGTATTCGTCCTCGCCCTCAAAGGGCTTTTCGATGAGCTCAAGCACGTCCCTGCTGCAGGCCTTGTAGCAGCGCCCGCAGCCTATACATTTGTTTACGTCTATTGATTCGATGAAGCGGGGAGTCCAGGTCTGTCCGCCCCGTGTATATCCCACTGTTGCCATGTTTCCTCCTTAATGATTCACTCAGACTTACATTTTTCTTACAAAAGCCGGTGGCAGGAGACGGCGTTCGAGCGGCTTCTTTTTACTGGATTGTTCCCGGTTATTGTCGGGACAGTAAAGGCCCTCGGAGGCCCCGATTTGATCGGGGCCTCCGAGAATGAGCGAGAATGCCGTCTCCTGCAACCGGTCTCCTACGATATAGCCTCTCCGTCGGTCTCTCCTGTTCTGACCCTGAGGGCCCCGTCTATGGGTGAAACGAATATCTTGCCGTCACCGGCCCTGCCGGTCTGGTTTACCCTGACTACCGATTTTACAATCTTGGTCACAACATCGTCCGGCACCACGATGGTGAGCAGCCGCTTCGGCACAAACAGGGCTATCTTCGGCAGAGTATGTTCGAGCGCATAGCTCGACGGCGTCGGAGTGAGCCTGACAGCTGTACAGAAACTCTCCGGCAGCTCAGAGTCCATCTCCGCGCACATGGCCCCTTTTTGCTTGCCTCTGCCTTCCACGCTCTGGATGGTGAGGGACGGATATCCCAGGTCTTCCAGCGCCTTCTTGGTTTCCGGCAGCTTGTCCCTTCGTATGATGGCGGTGATCTCCTTCATCCTGTTATACCTCCTCTTGACTGCTTATTTTCAGCAGCCGCTGTTTAGCCTTCTTTGCAAAGCATATTGTATTGCTTTTCATGGGTATTACGGGATTCATAGCGAGGCCTCGCCCGTCCTGACCGTGTAGGCCGACTCTACAGGGCTGATAAAGATCTTCCCGTCGCCTATGAATCCGGTCCTTGCCTTGTCCTGGATGATGTTGATCACCCTGTCGGTGTCCTCGTTGGACACAACTGTCATTATCATCGTCTTGGGCAGTTCATCATAATGCACAGGCCCGACGGTGAGCCCCTTTTGCTTGCCGCGTCCGAATACAGGAATCTTGGTCAGTGACGGGAACCCCGCTCCTTCGAGCGCCAGCACCACCTCCTGCTCCTTTTCCGGTCTTATAAAAGCTCTGATCATCTTCATTTACTTTTCCTCCTTAATGTAGTTTGTTCCGACTAACCTCTCTTCAATCTCTTTAAGATAAGGGGCGGAAGGAGAGGTTACGCAAAATAATCCACCCACCCCTGTGCCCCTCCCAAGGGGGGACTTTCAAGGCAATGACATGTTATGTAACGTAGCTATCTGTTTATTGGCTCTCCTCACTGTTCGTTTGTTAGTGCCTTCCTCAGCCAGGGCGGCGGAGACTTGCGTATAGTGTCGAGCAGGCTCCTGAGCGACTCCTCGATCGAGACTATCTCCTTCACCCTGATCGGCATCATGCCTTTTTTCACGAGCCGGGCCGCAGACGGCCCGCCTATCTCTGTAAGGTAGACTATCTTGCAGTCTGCAAGTCGATCTACCTTGCTCTCCACGCGGTCATCATGCAGCTGACCGCTGCCTTTGGTACCGGTTATTGCTTCGTCAATGCCGTCGGCGAACTTCCTCATCTCAAGGAAACTATATCCGTCTCCTCTGAGGTCGTAGATGGCGAACATTCCTGCCCTGCCGAAATGTTCGTCCACAGACACGCCGTTGGTTGTTGCGAATGCCACTTTCATCAGTGCACCTCCTTTGCAAGCATATTGGCTGCTTCATGTATAAGGGACAATGTCCCCCGGTATCCGATAGTAATTTTGTTGGTGTTGCCGATGACCTTATGAAAGGGGAACCCTGCCTGGAGCAAGGGTATCCCTAGCCGTTCTGCAGCTTCCTCGGCATGGGAGCTGGAGATGAGAAGGTCGAAAGCCCCATCTATTGAGAAGAGATCTCCGGTGATCACGCTCTGCGCCTTTATCAGTTCTGCTGCTTCGGAAAAAGCAGGCAACACCGTGAGCGGTATGTCGGAGCCCATCTCTGAAAGCCACTGCGATGTCTGGACGGCATGGTCAGGCTCAAGTGCAAGGCAGACCTTTTTCCCGCCGAAGAAGATATGGGCGTCGCGCATGGCGTCAACGAGTATCTTCCTCTGACGCTCGATCCGTCTCGGAACAGGCATATTGCCGAGCATACCCAGCGTCTCCATGAGGCGGTCTGTATTTTTCGTCCCTGCGATGCCTTCAAAGATTCTGTACTCAATACCGAAGCGTTCCTTCAGCAGCTCTGCAGCCGGTTTCAGGCTCATGCCGATTGCAAGCGTGAATGCCGAAGAACCCATGGCCGCGATCTCCTGAATTCCGGTCCCTCCTGATGAGAGGGGTGATATTCCCTGCCTGCTGCCGTCAAGACAGGAGAGATCAGGCAGTATGACAGGCCTCAGTCCAAAGGCTTCTGCGATCTCCCTCAGTTCGAGAAAATCAGCCGGGGTGAGATGCGATCCTGCAAGTATATTGATCTGGCCTCTGACTGGTGGGGCATGAAGCACAGAGACGGGACTAACAGCCAGACCGAGCAGGGATTCCACGGCCTTGGCATAGCCTGTCTCAAGGCCTCCTGCATAGTCCGGCGTGCTTATCTCAAGAACCCTGGACATTCCACTCTGAATATTTAGCGACTTAACTATCGCCGAGATATCATCTCCCTTCACTTCGGTGAGTCCGGACGTCAGTATGCCGATGACGTCCGGGCTGTTTTTCCCGAGGAATCCGCGCACTGTTTTTTCGAGGCTCCCGTCACTGCCCATGACAACATCCTCTGCAAAGAGCCTGGTCCCTGCCAGTGCTATCGGCTCCCTGAAGTGCTTGGTCAGAAGAACCTTTGCGAGGAAGGTGCAGCCCTGCGCCCCGTGCAGGACCGGCAGGGCGTTATGAACGCCCTGAAGCGCCATGGCAGCTCCGATCGACGCCGAATGTTTAAGAGGGTTGATGAGAAGGGGGTTGGAATTTAGGGTTTGGGGGTTAGTGCCTCTTCTAATCCCTGATCCCGAAGCTCCGAGTCCCTCGTAAAACTTTATGCTGCTGCTTATCTGCTCGGCAAGGTTCACCAGCCCGTCATATCCGGCGTAGGCAATATGTCTTTCCTGGTTGACATCCACAAACGGATAGCCTTCCTTTACGGCAAGGTACTGGTTCCGGCCCCCTGCAACAAGGACATCGGCATTCCGATCTCTAAGCAGATTCTTCAGGTTCTTCGGTGTTACATCCTCGACCAGAGGCGCATCAGGACCGAGGATCTCCTTCATCTTTTCTTCGTCCTCGGCTGTGCTCTTCTTTGTCCCGACAGCAACGATCTCCAGGCCGAGGTCCTGAAGCGCAGAGATGAACGACCAGCTTTTGACTCCTCCGGTGTAAAGCACCGCTTTTTTGCCACTGAGATGCCCGTATGGTTTCAATTTTTCTGCGAGGTCTTTTTCTTCTCTTTCGATCAGAGTTTCCACGCGATCGTTTAAGCTCTTCATGCCGGTGCATCTGTTGAAGCTGTCTGAACCATTTAAACTGTTTAAACGGCTTAAACTATATGCTATTGATCTCAGCGCCTTCGCCATCTCGGTCTTTCCGAAGAAAGAGACCTCGACATAAGGTATGCCGTATTTCTGTTCCATGGCCATGGCTACATTGATGAGAGCCCGGCTGCATACGACTACATTGAGCTCTGCCTTATGCGCCCAGGTTATCTCCTCAAAGGAGGCATTGCCTGTGATACGGGAAAGTATCCGAAGCCCGGCCTTATTCAGCAGAGGCTCTACCAGCCAGAGGTCGCCCGCAATGTTGTACTCGCCGATGAGGTTGATAGTCCCGTGAGTTTCGCCTTTAAGGGTAACGCCCTCTGCTTCGCTTTCCCCCCTCTTTCCGCACTCAGGCGGATTCGCCGGGGAGAAAAGATAAGAAAAGGGCGGCTCTCCGGTCCCTATCACATGCTCCAGCAGCACTTCTCCTGCAATCCTGTTGCCGAGGTTCTTTGGCCCTACAAAACCGGGGGCATTCACCGGGATAACCCGTACATCAAGCTCTGCCGCTGCCTTTTTGCAGACCGCTTCGATATTCTCTCCGATGAGGCCGCTTACGCATGTGGCATAGACAAAGATCGCCTTTGGTCTGACCTTCTCATACGTCTCCCTTATCGCTGCAGCCAGTTTCTTCTCTGCCCCGTAGATAATGTCCATCTCGTTGAGATCCGTGGTGAAGCCCATTTTATGCAGGGGCACGGCATGTTGTTTTCCCACATTCGATAGAGTGCCCCTTCCTTCCCAGGAATTGCCGCAGCAGGCGATGGGACCATGTACTAGATGCGCTGCGTCAGCTATCGGCTGGAGCACGATCATCGCGCCGTCAAAGGCGCAGGACTCGCCGCCGCGGGAACGGCAGACCTTGTCTTTTTTCCCGGTGGTGCAGCCATGCTCTGTAAGCTTGTCTATATTCGTTATCATTAGGGTTCCTTTACCGTCTACGTCAGTTTTCATAACCCCTCCTCGCCTCCCCAAATCTTGATGGGAGGGATCAAACAGTGTTCGTCTGCCCCTTTTCTGCCCCCTCTTTGGCAAAGAGGGGGCAGGGGGGGTATGATTCCCAGGCTAAGAGAAAGTTATGTTCTTTATCTGATCACATCAAAGCTCGTCGTATTCATGGTTTTTCTGTCCATCTCATCCAGCACTGTATTGACTATCGAAGTCACAAGGTTTAACACGCCCTGATAGCCTATTATCGGATAGCGGTGCAGGTGATGCCTGTCGAATAAGGGAAAGCCGACCCTGATGAGCGGCGTGCCTGTATCTCTCCAGAGAAACTTTGCATATGAATTGCCTATAAGGAGGTCAACGGGGTCGGTGAACATCAGCGACCTCAGATGCCACATGTCCTTGCCTGAATAGACCTTCGCTTCGCTGCCGAAAGGGCTTTCCGCCAGGAGCGCCTGCATCTCTTCCTCGAACTTCTTGTCCCCCATGGAACAGACGATATGAACGGGAATTCCGCCCATCTCCATCAGTAAACTGACGAGGCCCAGCAGCTGATCGGGATCTCCGACAAGGGCGAACCTCTTTCCGTGGACATAGGGGTGCGAGTCGACCATCGCATCGACGGCCCTTCCTCGTTCGTCTTCTATCTCCTGAGGTACCGGCTTCCCTGTCAGCCTGCTCATCTGTTCAAAAAAGAAGTCGGTGTTCTTTACTCCTATAGGTGGAAGCACCAGCGCCTTCTGGCTCCATTCCTTCTGGATATATTCCATCGTCTTAAGCGTCGAATACTGCTGAAGGGCGACGGTGGCGGCGGCGTTTATCGAATCCCTTGCGTCTTCCAGCGGGGTGCCGCCGGGGTAGAGCTTATATTGACCTGTATTGGGCGAATCGAAGATCGCACTGGCGTCCGAAAGAAGCGTAAAATCCACGCCCATTACCGACAGCAGTCTCTTTATCTCATGGTAGTCTCCGGTATATGTATCGAAGCCCATGATGATATTGATCTTCCCGTTAGGTTCTCCCTTTTTGCCAGCGGTGATGGAAGAGAGTATCCCCTTCATCATATTGTCGTAGCCGTTAATGTATGAGCCGACAAAGCTCGGAGTGTGAGCAAACGGCACAGGCAGGTCCTTGGGTATCAGCCCTTTTTCCTTTGCGGTCCTTATGTATGCGTTCAGGTCGTCTCCGATCACCTCTGCCATGCAGGTCGTGCAGACCGCCAGCATCTTAGGGCTGTAGAGGGTATAGGCGTTTTCGAGCCCCTCCAGCATGTTGTTCAGCCCGCCGAAGACCGCTGCATCCTCTGTCATTGAGGTCGATATGGCAGCCAGAGGCTCCTTGAAATGCCGGTTCAGATGGCTTCTGAAATAGGCTACGCAGCCCTGCGCGCCCTGAACAAAAGGCATTGTTCCGTCAAAACCCGACGAACAGAAGATAGCTCCGAGCGGCTGGCAGGCCTTGGCCGGGTTTATCTTTATATTTTTCCTGGCAAAGTTCTTTTCCTGATAATCCGAGGTCTTCGTCCATTCGGCGATCTCCTTCACCTTTTCCGAAGGCCAGGGGTCCTCAAATTCCTTCTTTGCAATAAACTGCTTCTGATAATCCTCTTCCAGGAACAGTTCGTTATGGTCCTTCACCTTTAGTGTCATCTTTTCCTCCTTATCAGGTTCCAGGTTGGGCTGTTGACTGTCATGTCCATGTCCCGGGCAAAGACCGGGAAGCCGTCGAAGCCGTGATAGGGGCCCGAATAGTCCCAGGAATGCATCTGCCTGAAGGGCACTCCCATCTTATGATATGAATACTTCTCCTTGATGCCGGAGCCCACCATATCGGGTTTCATTCTCCTGGTGAATTCCTCCAGTTCATACAGGGTGGCGTCATCCATGATCACTGCGCCCTCTTTCATCACAGGATAGGTCCTGTTGTAGTCGTCGTTGTGACCGAATTCATATCCCGAGGCGATTATCTCCATTCCAAGGTCTTCATAGGCGCCGACAGTATGCCTGGGTCTCAGCCCTCCGACATAGAGCATCACCTTCTTGCCCTGGAGTCTCGGCTTGTAATGCTCAACCACCGCATCCATCACAGGTTTATATTTTTCGATCATCTTCTCGGCCTTCTCCTTGATGGTATCGTCGAAATGGGACGCGATCTTCCGTATACTCTCATATATCTTGGTCGGACCGAAGAAATTGAATTCGGTCCAGGGAATCCCGTACTCCTCTTCCATATGCCTGCATATGTAGTTCATGGAACGATAGCAGTGGATCAGGTTAAGTTTCGCCCTGGTCGCTATGCCCAGCTCATTGACGGATGCATCGCCGGTCCACTGCGCGATCACCCTGAGGCCCATCTCTTCCAGCATCTTTCTTGAGGCCCAGGCGTCGCCTCCTATGTTGTAATCACCGATCAGGGCAACGTCATAAGGCGTAGTCTCCTCAAGCGTGCCCTTGCCCAGGACATAGTCCCTGATGGTGTCATTGGCTATGTGATGGCCGAGGGACTGACTCACTCCCCTGAAACCTTCGCACCTGACCGGGACAATCGGTATCCTGAATTCTTTTGCTACCCTTTTTGATACTGCTTCTATGTCGTCACCTATCAGGCCGACAGGGCATTCTGAAAGGATGCCGATGCCCTTTGCCAGAGGAAAGAGTTCTTTCAGTTCATGGAGTGCTGCATCGAGACCTTTGTCGCCTCCATAGACAATGTCCTTTTCCTGAAAGTCCGTGGTGATATGCATGGTGCCGAAGGTGTCGACACCGGTTATTCCGTTGTAATAATTCCTTCTCGCCCACCAGCTGTACTGTCCGCAGCCGACAGGGCCGTGACTGACGGTTATCTGGTCCTTTACCGGACCCCAGACAACGCCCTTGGCGCCGGCATACGCGCAGCCCCGGACAGTCATAACGCCGGGCCTGGATTTAGTATTCGCCTTTACCTTGCAGGTGCTGCACTGTCCGGTGGGGTCGTTTGCCGCAAGGTGCTTGGCCCTCTCCTTTTTAGCCTTCTCCGGATAGGCATCCAGTACCTCCTCTATCATCTTCTGTGTATCTTTGATAATAGTGCTCATGTTTTTCTCCTTTCTGTAAAGGGTTCGCTGGTGTAGGGGCGCCCCCCCCTGTGGGCGCCCAGGTATTGGGCAGACACAGGGGTCTGCCCCTACAAAACATTCTTGGACCCTATGTTCGATTCGTCGTTACGCCGCCGCCTCTTCGTTTTCCATTATCCCGAAGTCCATAAGCAATTCTTCCAGTTCATCCATGGAAATCGGAGTAGGTATCACCAGATCTCTGTTGTCGGCTATCTTCTTCGCGAGCATTCTGTATTCATCAGCCTGAGGGTGTTCAGGAGAGTATTCGATAACCGTCATTCTTCTCAGTTCTGCCCTCTGCACCTGGTTGTCCCTCGGCACAAAATGTATCAGCTGTGTCCCGAGTTTTTTCGCGAGTTCTGAAATCAGTTCGTATTCCTTATCCGTCTTTCGGCTGTTACAGATCAGCCCGCCCAGTCTTACACCCCCGCTATGAGCATATTTGAGGATGCCTCGCGAGATATTGTTTGCCGCGTACATGGCCATCATCTCACCGGAGGTAACTATGTAAATCTCTTTTGCCTTGCCCTCTCTCATCGGCATGGCAAAGCCGCCGCAGACAACATCACCAAGGACATCGTAAAAGACAAAGTCGGTGTCTGCATCATAGGCCCCGTTTTCTTCGAGGAAGTTTATGGCCGTTATAACTCCGCGGCCTGCGCAGCCGACCCCCGGTTCAGGACCTCCCGACTCAGCGCACCTGATGCCGTTAAAGCCGGTCAGAAGCACTACGCCGACTTCGAGGTCCTCCACGGAGCCGCGTTCCCTTGCAAGGTCCATCACCGTTGTCTGTGCCTTTGCGTGGAGTATAAGCCTTGTTGCGTCTGCCTTTGGATCACAACCCACTATCATGCATTTGTATCCCGCCTGTGAGAGGCCTGCAACGGTATTCTGTGTCGTAGTAGATTTACCTATGCCGCCTTTGCCGTAAACTGCAATCTGTCTCATTTAGATCCTCCTGTAAAATATTCGTGATGATCCTGGATGAGCAATAGGCATGCCAATGACGCAAAGCAAGGGCCGGTGCGGTTTTTGCCGGGAACGGGTATTATGAAATGGAAACAATAATGTTAGCTTTGAGACAAAAATGAGATGAATGCAGGGTTATTGAATGAGCCTGATCCCGGCTGACGCGATCAGATGACGTCCGTAACTTTTTTCAGGGACGACAGGAAATTTTCTACAAGGAGGGGATTGAAGTCCTTGCCCGAGCCTTCCTTCATCATCCCCGTGATCGTCGGAACATCGAGAGCCTTCCTGTACGGCCGCTCCGTCCTGAGGGCGTCGAAGAAGTCTGCTATCGCAACCATCTGGCTGACGATATGCTGCTTCTTCCCGCTCTTTTTTGTCTCAGGGTATCCTGAGCCGTCAAACTTCATGTGGTGTTCGAACGCCACGATCGAGGCCAGGGGAGGGACATCTGTAAGCTTGGACAGGTACATGGCGCCCAGAACAGGGTGGTTCTTCATCTCGACCCATTCGCCCGCATCCAGTTTCGCCTGTTTGTCCAGAACCGCTGTAGAGACGAAGAGCTTGCCGCAGTCGTGGAGAAGGCCGGCAAGTCCTATGTTGTGAAGTTTCTCTCCCTTAAGCCCGAGCGACTCCGCCTGAAAGAGCGTCAGTACCGAGACATTCGTAGCATGAACAAAGGTGTACTCGTTATGCGATTTTACCGGACTGACGATCCGCAGGACGTTCAGTTCTTTCTTGAGTGTGGCGATAAAATCAATGACCGCATCCTCAAGACTGACCATATCCAGACTTTTGAATCTGGAGACCTGAGAATAGGCATCCTTGACCTTTTCTATCCCCGCGTTTAAGAGGGCCGACGCATCAATCCCCGACTCCCCGAGCTTCACCTCAACGATACCCACAGCGATATGAGGACTTGATGCAATGGTATCCGAAGATGCCATAGCTGAAATGAAGTTCCTGAATTCATCGAGATCGACGCCTTTTTTTATCACGATCTTCTCTATCTTTTTCTTTTTCATCCTCTTTTTGAAGTTGTTTATATGAATCCCCTTTTCAGAAAAGGGCATATCATTTATGATGAGACTCGCGCCGAGCAGGAAAAAGCTGAGGCTGTCATTAAGGAAAAGCCCGTCAATGAGGCCTACGGCCTTTTCCGTGAATTCTTCAACTACCGGATGCGCCCGGGAATAGAGACTGCAGCTTGAGACCGCAGTCACAATATGAGAGATCAGAGAGGATATCTTATTTTGTGACATCTTCAACCCCCTTGCCGGCCATGAGCTTTTCGCATATGGACCGGATCTCGCTATTTTTGGATTTAAGGCCCGCTTCGAGAAGGGGCGCCGCAGCATCAGGAGGGTAGTTCTGGAGATTCCTGAATATCTCTGTCTTGAGGTCCTCGAGAGCAGATTTATAAAGAAACGTTTTTGACCGGTAGAGCTTCATAAGGTCGGGCAGCGCCCTTGGATCTCCGATCTCGCCGAGGGCTTTCACCAGGCTTGTTTTGTAGTAGGATTCCGTTCCAAGGATATTCTTCTTCTTAAAGAGTTCAAGCAGATAAGGGACGGCCTCGGTATATTTGTACTGTCCGGCAAGCCTGACCAGCTGCTCCTTCATCTCCGGATCTTCACCCTGCAGATAGAGCTTGACGTGGGAAAAGGCATCAGGCGTTCTGAAATGCATCAGGGTCTTCACTGCCTCGACGCATATCTTGTTGTCCGGGTCTTTGGCAAAGCGCCTGATATGTCTGGCGTATTTTATATCTCCAGCCTCCCTGATCAGATATATCATGTTCCGCACCACAAACCAGCGTTTATCATTGAGCCTCTTTACAGCTTCGGCAAGCATGTCGCTGCCGAGGGAGCCCAGCACCTGGAGGAGGAATCTCCTGACCGCAGGGTCGTTTTCATCTGTGAGTGCGTCGAAGAGGGGATCGAGAAGATAACGTTTCTGCACGTTGGCAAGCCTGAGGACCCCTTCGCGGTTATGTCTCCCCCAGATCTTGACCGCTTCGATAAACCTCTCTATAAAGGTCTTTGACCGGAAATAATAATCGAGCATGCCCGAGGCCTCTTCCCTGAACCTGCCGGAGAGCGCCTGAGAATAGATAGTATTGTAGATCTCGGAGACTTCGGTGAACCTGCCGGTCTGAAGGAAATTATCAACGTTTTCGAGTATGGGGGTGAGAAGGCTGAGGTAGTCCTCCCTGCTGAGGGTGTCGGTCTCGAGGAGTTCCAGGGCCAGATCGGAGAATTTCCTGTCTATGACATTGTCGTTGCACTCTTTTTCGATCTCCTCCATGAACATGATAGTCCTGGTACCGGTGCCTTTCAGCATTCGCTCAAGCTCTCTCTTATAATCCTCCGATACGAAGGCCCTGAAATGGTCTTCCCTGAAGAGCCCTCTGATATTGTCGTCGATCTCGATATCATCGATAAGGGCCTGACTGCCGTCCTCCCCATCAAAAAAATCCTTTGGCGCCTTTGAGATCTTCAGCTTGTCAAGAAGGTTCCTGATGCTGTCAGGAATGATTGAGGAGTGTTCCCTGAATAGAACAATTATCTTGTCAAGGCTTTCTGATGTGAGCTGCCCTACGAGTTTTTCGACCTCGCCGGTATCCAGTGACGGACGGTTGAAGGCACGCGTGAGAAACTGTCTCTTCAGGTCAGGGCTCAGGTTTTCCACAAGGGACATGAATCTGGTGAACATCTCCGGTTTTATCCCCGAGTGTTCTTTCCTTTTAAGGTATGTGGTTATTACCCTGTCATAACTTTCACCGCTGACATCTTCTGCCATCCTGTTGTTTATGAAGCCGGCGATATCCTCAGGCGGTATATTGATTATCATGGTTTCTGCGTCATTATCAGTGAGTTTTCCCTCAAGGAGGCCGTAAATATAATTCTCCCATATCGTCGCCTCCGTTGCACTTTCTCTCCGGCCGCCTTCCACAAATCTGAATTTGGACAGGTCCAGAGGAGTGAGCCTTATACAGTTAAATCCCCTTTTTTCGATCTGTTCAGCCAGAGACTGACCGACAGGTGCGTCTCTGGATACGATCATCTCATGGAGCTGGAGGAGTTCCACGATGCTGAGACCTGATATAAAGGTCACCGCGGCTATGCCCTTGGAATGAAGTTCTGCTGCGAATTCCTTATAGACGGGATTTTTCCTGTCAAGCACATAGTCATCGATCATCAGCACGTCTTTTGCTATGCCGAGGGTGATGGTGCTTCTGAGTTCGAAGAGCTTTTCCAGGGATTGATAGGCCTTTTCCAGCGAATCCCTTGTTATGGGATGGTCGCTGGGATAAAGACTGACACTCCTTCGCGAGATGTTCAGCGCAATGATAGCATCTGAGAGGAGCTTTGCATCAATCGGTAGTTTTTCTGTTTTTTCTTCTTCCATGGTCCTGGTTCAGGCCTGTTCTACACATTAGAATATACGAAATACCGGACGGAATCTCAAGTTATTCCGGTTTGACAGCCAGGAGGCAATCTATTACACTTTCTCTATGCTGCGGGTGCTTATTATGCTGCTGATCGTTATGACGCCGGTATCCGGGCTGTCCCACCCCGGGAAGACAGACAGGCACGGCGGCCACAAGTGCCGGAAGGGATGCGGACAGATCGGACTTGCCTACGGGGAATACCATCTGCACGACAGGGATTTCAGGACGATAAGGGTCAGCGGTTTCAGGAGAGATTCCGGTATTGATATCCCGGAGCCGCAACAGCAGGTTCCTGCCGGGCAGACCGAAGCGCCGGAGGTCGCCGGAGCAGTGATAAGCGATGAACCCGTGCATGCCGGTCCGGCACAGCGCCCTGTTGTTGCCGGGGCAGGTGTGATATCCGCTTATGATGGTAATGCTTTTTCTCTTCCGTTGGAGTCCCTGGCCCTTCTGTTTTTCCTGCTCCTGATTATACTGCTGGCCTTGAGATGGCGGCGGCGGGATATATGATCGATCTGAAAGACATAAAGAATGCCCTCGGAAGGATCAGACCTTATGTGCATAAGACTCCCCTGATTCATTCCCTTTCCTTCAGCAACCTCATCAATGCCGAGGTCTATCTCAAGACAGAGAACCTTCAGAAGACAGGTTCCTTCAAGGTAAGAGGGGCCTTCAATAAAATGATGGGGGTCTCCGGAAAGAGGGTGATTGCGGCTTCCATGGGGAACCATGCCCAGGGCGTGGCCTTTGCTGCGGCCGCGCTCGGGAAACAGGCGAGGATCGTCATGCCTGTTACGGCGCCTCTTGTCAAGCAGGAGGCCACAAAAGGATATGGCGCAGAGGTTCTGCTCTTCGGCGAGAATTTCCAGGAGGCACTCGATCTTGCCCTTTCACAGAAGGATCATATCTTCATCCATCCCTTTGACGACGACGAAGTGATCGCCGGACAGGGTACAGCGGGGCTTGAGATCCTGGAGGATATAGGGGCTGTCGATGCTGTGCTGGTGCCTGTTGGAGGCGGAGGTCTTATTTCAGGGATCGCGGCATCAGTGAAGGCCTTTTCTCCCAAGACGGAGATTATCGGGGTGCAGACGGCATCTGCGCCGTCTGCTTACAGGTCTTTCCTGGAAAGGCATATATCCGGCGTCACGCCTTCGGCCACTCTTGCTGACGGCATAGCGGTCAACAGGATTGGGGAGAAGACATTCGGAATGATCATGAGATATGTGGATGACATGATCCTCGTATCAGAAGATTCCATAGCCATGTCGATCCTGCTCTTCCTCGAGAGAAAGAAGCTTGTTGTTGAGGGCGCTGGGGCAGTGCCTCTTGCCGCGCTTATCGACAACAGCGGGAGGTTCAGGGGAAAGCGGATTGTGCTCCTTGTGAGCGGGGGCAACATCGATTTCACGCTTATAGACAGGATAATTCATAGGGGAATGGTTACCAGCGGCAGGATAGGGGTCTTTGAGGTGATCGTGGACGACCTGCCCGGCAGGCTGCATGAGCTCACAGGTATTGTGGCTGCCCATAGGGGAAACATTCTCAATGTGGTCCATAACAGGATCCTGCCTGACCTGCCTCTTGGAAAGACAGCTGTTATCTTTACGATAGAGACAAGGGGGAAGGGACATCTGGAAGAGATACTGCTTGATCTGAAAAAAAGAGGATACGAGATAAATGAAAAAAAGAAAGATTAGCCTGTGCGTCACATCTGTTCGACAGAATATCCCCGGCTCCTGAGCATCTCGATGATACCCGTGCTTCCGACAAGATGGCCTGCGCCGACAACAACGAAATAGGCGTCACGCGTTTTTAGGTATTCCTCTATCTTTGCCGTCATGGTTCTGTTTCTTCCGGTGATGAGTTTTTCATAGACCGTTGCCATTTTCCTGTCTTCAGAGGCGTTTCTTAGAGCGATCGATTCCATCGCCCGGACATCGCCGCCTGACCATGCGCGCAGCAGGGCATCTGACTCTTTCCTGAGCATATTGAGGTCTTTCAGGGTATACAGAAGGAATATCTCCTGATCCCTTTCCGGGAAACCGGAAAGGAGATTTATCTGAAAATCGATGCTCTCGAGCTCAACGATCTTCTTTCGCCCCTGCGCCTTGGTCAGGAAATGAATATCGATACCCAGCGAAGGATCAAAACCGAGTTTCAGAAGCTCAAGGGATGTCAGGGTAAGTGCGAGAAACCAGGGTCTTTGCTTTATCAGAAGTTCCATCGGCAGCCCTATTCCGGCTGCCTCTTTCCTGAGGAGTTCATATGTATCCCGTGATATATGCCTCTCAATCGTGTCCTCACCAGGATACATCGCATTTCCCAGGACATCAAAGACATTCATCTGTCCCATATTATTGATATCAGCCTCGACAGCAAGGATATCGGCTCTCTCGAACGCCTCCTCGATCTTCCTGTTCAGGGGATAGATATCTCTCTTGGAAAAATGGATCGAGCCGAGTATATAGATCGTGGTTGTCCTTGACCGGACCTTCCATAAAAAGCTCTTCTGGTCGCCGAAGGCAGAGGCCTGAACAATAGGCAGGCAGAGCAATAAGATAACTATGAAGAGGACTAAACGTTTTGCAAAGGGTCTTTTCATTGTCCCTAAGATCATGGCGGAATTATAGCACGATAATAGAGGGATATCCTCATCAAGAGAAATATATGCGCCTGGGACAGCATTTTCGCATCACTGTCGGTCCCGCTCAGATCGGGACCTCCCCCGCCCCGGCGGATTCGCCTGTGGCGAAGAGGTCTTGTTTGCCGGCGTCCATCACCGTCCCGGTGATGCGATACACGCCGCTGAATCCGCTCAAATGCAGTCCCAGGCCAAATTGATGGTGAATGAGGGACGCCGCTCTTCAATTGACTGAGGCTATACGCCGTGATATTCTTAAGCTACGACTATATGCAATTAATTGAGGAGGTTCTATGCCCTTTGATTTTGTTCTGCCCGACCTTGGCGAGGGGATAACAGAAGGTGAGATAAGGAAATGGATCGCAAAGCAGGGCGATGAGGTTGAAGAGCATCAGACCGTTCTCGAAATAGAGACTGATAAGGCGATCGTTGAGGTCCCTTCCCCTAGAAAGGGCCGGGTGCTTAGGATCAATAAGGCGGAAGGTGAGATGGCAAAGGTGGGCGAGGTCCTGATGACCATAGCGGAAGAGGGAGAGGCTGTTGAGGAAAAGCCGAAGTCCGAAGAGAGACCCAGGTCTGTCTCTGTTGTCGGGGTGCTGCCCGAAGAAGAGGAAGAAGAGGTGCTTGCGACCCCTGCTGTCAGGGCACTGGCAAGGGATCTCGGGGTCAAGCTGGAGACGATAAAGGGCTCCGGTCCTGCAGGCAGCATCACTAACGCGGATGTCCGGGATGCCGCTGAAAAGGCGAAGCAGACAGAGGACCCCTACGGCAGGACGGATCGGGTGGCCTTGAAGGGTCTGAGGCGGACAATAGCCAATAATCTCATGAAGTCCCGGAAGGCAACCGCCTCTGTAACCGGCATGGACGAAGCGGATATCACGGAACTATGGGAACTGAGGGAGAGGGAAAAGAGCTCTCTTTTTGAAAAGGGCGTGCATCTGACCTTTCTGCCTTTTTTCATAAAGGCGGTGCTCCATGCCCTTTCGGAGCATCCGATGCTGAACGCTTCGATAGACGAGACCCGCGAAGAGATAATCATAAAGAGATATTTCAATATCGGGGTTGCGGTTGATACCCCTGACGGGCTTATGGTTCCCGTGATAAAAGAGCCCGCGAAAAAGACTATCAGGGAGCTTGCGGCGGAGATACAGGCCCTTGGGGTAAAGGCAAGGGAAAGGAAGATAAAGCTGGAGGAGATGAAGGGCGGCACCTTCACGATCACGAATTACGGCCATTTTGGAGGCACCTTTGCGACCCCTATCATCAACTATCCGGAGGTTGCTATCCTCGGAACCGGAAAGATCAGTGATAAGCCGTGGGTGAAGGATGGCCGGATCGTTATAAGGAAGATCCTTCCCCTTTCCCTGACCTTCGATCACCGTGTGACCGACGGCGTGGATGCATCACGGTTTCTCTCAAGGGTGATGAACTTTATAGAAGACCCGGCCCTGCTTTTTATTGAGAGCGCATGAGGTCCCTCGACGCGCTCTTTAACCCAGGATCTATAGCCCTTGTCGGAGCAGCACATGAGGAGATCAAGCTCGGAGGGACGATACTCAGAAACCTTCTCTCTTTCAGGGGCAAGGTCTATCCCATAAACCCGAAATACAGAGAACTCATGGGGATTAGGGCGTATCCGTCTGTCCTTGATTTACCTGAGCCCGTCGATCTGATGATAATCATGAGGCCCGGTCCTGAAGTGCCGGATATCCTGAGGCACGCGGCAGGCAGAACAAAATACGCGGTAGTTATGAGCTCAGGCTTTGCGGAGATCGGCGAGACAGCGCTGCAGGACGAGGTGAAAAATATAGGCAGGGATTCAGGCATAAGAATACTGGGACCCAACTGCATGGGGCTTTATAATCCATGGCAAAAGCTCGATACTTTTTTTCTTCCAAAGAAAAGGCTGGGGAGACCCAAAAAAGGCAATGTCGCGATCGTATCCCAGAGCGGCGCTATCCTGAGCTGTCTGCTCGGAGCTGTGCAGCAGGTCCGCAGAGGAGTATCAAAGGCTGTCGGCTATGGCAATGCAGCGGATATCGATGAGTCTGAGATCTACGAATACCTTTCCGAAGACCGGCGTACTGATGTGGTTGTATCCTATATAGAATCAGTCGGGGACGGCAGGAGGTTCGTCGAAAAGGCAAGGGCCCTTTCAGAAAAGAAGGAACTGATAATACTTAAATCAGGCAAGGGATCAAGCGGTCAGGCTGCCGCGTTTTCACACACAGGAAGGCTCGCAGGCAGGTATGAGGTCTTTCATTCGATCGTCAGGCAGACGGGCATCAGGGAGGCGATGGATTTTGACGAGCTGATGGATGCTGCAAAGGCACTTTCTCTGCAGGGCACGGCGCAGAGATCTGTTCAAGAAAATCCCCCCTCACCCCCCTTTGTTAAAGGGGGGATGGGGGAATTTGAGGCTGCATCAGGGCAGATCGGCCGCCGCATCTGCATCGTAACTAATGGCGGCGGCTCAGGGGTTTTGGCTGCTGACGAATGCATGAGACAGGGGCTTGAGGTTATAAATCTGGAGGATGGGGCAAGGGAAAGACTCAGGCAAACATTTCCACATTTTTACGGCATCAACAACCCTCTGGACCTTACTGCCCAGGTGAAGGATCGGGACTATGCCGTCGCGATGGAGGAGCTGAGGGAAGATTACGATGCATTTCTTCTCATTGCCCTGCCGAATGTACTCGGGATCACCGAGGGTCTTGCAGAGGCAATCAGGGAGACCTTCAGGAGGTTGCAGAAGCCGGCTGTATTTTATATCGGTCAGGGCGGGATATCACGGAGACTCACTGCGTCGCTTGAACGCATGGGGATACCCGTCTACCCTTCTCCTGAAAGGGCGGTAAGAGGGTTGAAGGCGCTGCTGAAATAGGAGCTTGTTTTGCAACTGCAACAGAGGGTGAAATATCTATTGAATCTAATAAAGCCGATCGCTGACCGACGCGAAGCAGTAATGTCTTATGCCCTGCTTATCTTGCTTGTCAGCATCACTTTTGCCAACTCCTTTAAAAACTCCTTCATAGCGGGCGATGACTACAACTTTATTGTCAGGAATCCCAAAATCGCTGTTTCACTGACGGAGATTCCCTCGGTCTTTACCAGGTCTTTAACCGAGCTGACGACGTTATCTGTCAGATGCAGATATTACAGGCCTGTCCTGTTTCTTTTTAATATCGGCACTTACAGAATCTGGGGGATTGAGCCGGCGGGCTTTCACCTGACTAATGTCCTGCTTCACCTGCTCAGTGTTCTGATACTGTATAAGACAGGCCGGATTCTTTTTGAAAATGACCGGCTGTTGGCACTGATCGGCGCATCCATCTTTGCTGTTCATCCCGTCCATAACCAGACCGTGGCCGGGGCCGGCCTGGGCGATGCAATCTACGGCTTCTTCCTCATACTCTGCCTGTATCTGTATCTTAGGGAGAAAAGGTTGTTGTCCCTTGCCGCCTTTTCCCTTGCCCTGCTTTCCAAGGAGGCGTCAGTCGTGTTCCCGCTTGCCCTGATGGTCCTGGCTGCCGGCCGGAAAGGGCTTAAAAAGGGATTGATGGAAATTACGCCCTATTTCATGCTGACTGCATTGTATCTGTGGGTGAGGGAGATGGTTGTAGCCGGCGTCTCCGATTCTGTGACGCGGCAACCCGCGGTGACGCAGCTCCTCACCATGTCTGTGGCCGCTTTTGATTATATAAGGCTCCTCGCCGTACCCTATCCCTTGAGCCCATTTTATCCTGCACATTGGTATTCCTCTGCCCTGGATCTAAAGGTGATAATTGCTCTGTCAGTCCTTTCTGCTCTCTGTTTTGTTGTCTTCAAGGCCGGAAAAGACAAGGTGATGTTGTTTCTTCTGTTCGCGCCCCTGGTTATGCTCGCTCCGGTGATACTGCGCGTCAATGCCTTTCCCATGGGCCTGGACAGGGCATACATCGCCGAAAGGTTTCTCTATGTCCCCGCGATGTTTTTTTCGCTCCTCGTCGCATATGCATTCCATTTTTTTAAAGGCCGCTCAAGACAGTATTTGATGGTCGGGTGGCTTCTTGCCATAATTGCTTTATCCGTCATGAGCGTGGTTGCCAACCGGGTATGGAAGGACAGCTTCTCTTTGTATGGAAGAATATTGGAGGAATATCCCGAGGCGGCATTTGCACATTACAACCTTGGTGTTGCCTTTGAGGAACAGGGATTCTATGATGAGGCTCTGAGGGAGTATGCAGAGGCGATACGCCTAAGGCCGGACCATCCCGAGGCACACTACAAGCTGGGGTTTGTCTATTTCTTTATCAGGGAGCAGACCGACCTCGCAGCGAGGCATTTTGAAGCGGCTGCCGCGCTTGACCCTGACAATGCAAAAACCCACCTGAACCTGGCCATTTCATACCGCAAGATGGGCCTTGCTCAGAAGGCCGAAGAACAGTCCCTGATCGCCAAACGTTTGAATCCGGACCTGTACGGGGATAAATGAGCTATAAAACAATGATATATGTGAGTATGGGACAATTATGATCAACAGGAGGGAATTCATGATAGGGGCGACTGGGATGATCTTATCAGCGGCGGCAGGCAGGGATGAAAAGAAGACTTCTCCTCAGCTTAAGACCCCCGAGTCTTCAGGACATGGCAAGGCAAAGGTCTCTCTTGTCAGGTCCTCTGACAGGAAGTCAGGGATCAGGAGGGCGATCGAACTTCTAGATATCAATCCGGTAAAAGGTAAAGAGGTTCTGCTGAAGCCGAACTTCAATACTGCAGACCCTTTCCCTGGTTCTACCCATAACGATACGCTTACCAATCTTATCCTGCATCTTCGCGAGATGGGCGCAAAGAAGATTACCATCGGCGAGAGGAGCGGGCCGCCTTCTACCGCAGAGGTCATCAGGGATAAAGGGATATCCGAGCTATGCAGGCAGCTAGACGTGCATCTGATAAATTTTGAGGAGATGCCGCAGGACTCCTGGGTCAGGATAAGGCCTGAAAAGAGCCTTTGGAGGGACGGCTTCGATATTGCAAAGCCTGTGCTCGACTCCGAATGCATAGTCTCAACATGCTGCCTCAAGACGCATGGCTATGGCGGGGTATTTACCATGTCGCTGAAGCTTTCGGTCGGCATCACCCATAAGAGGAACATGACGGAGCTGCATTCGTCTTTTTTGAGCATGCGCAGGATGATAGCAGAGATCAATCAGGCCTACAGTCCTTCCCTCATACTTCTTGACGGCATCGAGGCCTTTGTCGACGGAGGGCCGATGACGGGCCAAAGAAAAAGGGCTGATGTGATCATTGCGGGAACCGACAGGATAGCAATAGACGCTGCCGGCCTGGCTGTGCTTAAGGAGATCGGCACGAATAAGGCGATTATGGGGAAGAAGATATTTGAACAGGAGCAGATAGCGAGG
>JACRHE010000072.1 GCA_016217695.1 Nitrospirota bacterium
GCCGGGACACGTTGTTGTGATCAGATACGAGGGACCCAAAGGCGGACCGGGGATGCGGGAGATGCTCTCGCCGACATCCGCGATAGCAGGGATGGGGCTGAGCGAGTCGGTTGCACTGATCACGGACGGGAGATTCTCAGGCGGAACGCGCGGGCCGTGTATAGGGCACATTTCACCTGAGGCAATGGAAGGCGGACCTTTGGCTATAGTGAAAAACGGGGATTTGATCGAAATCGATATCCCCAAAAGGAAGCTTAACGTTATGCTGAAAGAGGCTGAGATCAGGGAGCGCCTCAAAAAGTGGAAGAAACCTGAGCCGAAGATAAAGAAGGGATATCTTGCCAGATACGCCAGGTCTGTCAGCTCTGCGGATGAAGGCGCGATCATGAAGTGAGCTTGATGGTGCCGGTATCCTTAATGGCATTAAGATTGCGGCATCCTGTATAATAGAATAAAATTGAAAGGATCACGATATGCAAGGCATGGATTTTCTTAAATCCTCCTCATCACATAAGTTTCCGGCCTCCTATATATCCGCTGCTGACCATGATTAGGAATTCATTCTGCATTCTTGACGGAATAGGGGACAAACTCGAGCGCCGCCTCTGGAAGGAGGGGATCCTCACCTGGGAAAACTTCAGGGACGCAGACGAGCTGCTCGGATTCGGCCGTGAACGCAAGAAATCCTTTGACGAGCTGCTCATCCATGACAACAGAGAGCTTGAGGCCCGTAATGCGGCGTATTTTTCCTCAAGGATAAGACGGAGGGAGCACTGGAGGCTCTTTGATTGCTTTAAGGACAACGCGGTCTGCCTTGATATCGAAACGAACGGCCTGCAGCCCAACAGCGGAGGGTATGTGACAGTTGTCGGCCTTTACGACGGTTATGACTATACCTGCCTTGTAAAGGGCGACAACCTTACTGCAGAGAACCTCAACAGGGAATTGGGCAGATATAAGTGCCTCATAACCTTTTACGGCGCCTGCTTTGATGTGCCCTTTCTCCTTCGGACCTTTAACGGCGTTCGGTTTGATATCCCCCATTTTGACCTCTGTTTTGCGGCGAAGAGACTCGGGCACAAAGGCGGTCTCAAAAAGCTCGAGCACGGGTTCGGCATCGAAAGGGATGAGGCTGTGCAGGGTCTTGATGGATATGATGCCGTAAAACTCTGGGAGCTCTCCCAAAGAGGATCACACGAGGCCCTTGACCTTCTCACAAGATATAACAGGGAAGACACCGTAAACCTCATGCAGCTAGCCGGTATCTTTTATGAGGGACTGAGACAGTCAACAGGTATAGAGGAATACCTCTCCTGTGGAGTTGCTTGACGATTTCCTGACCTATATCTCCGTAGAGAAAGGCCTTTCTCGCAATACCCTTTCGTCGTATGCCACTGACCTGAGGAAATATCTGCGTTTTCTGGATAAAAAAGGTAGAGAGCCGAACTCTGCAGCAGCAGCCGACATAGTGGATTTTATCGAAACGCTAAGGACCGGCGGGTACTCCTTATCATCCGTCTGCAGATATATCTCATCGATAAAGGCGCTATACAGATATCTGCTGATTGAAAACATCATCGACACCGATCCGACCGAGACCCTTCAGCTTCCGAAGAAATGGGAGAGGCTGCCGAAGGCTCTGAGCATCGGTGAGATGCGCGAGCTGCTTGACCTGAAGATTTCCGGCAATACAGCCATGAGGGATTCGTCGATGATCGAGCTTCTGTACTCGTCAGGGCTGAGGGTGAGCGAGCTTGTTTCGATAAAGCTCGGCGATATAAATTTCGAGGCAGGTTTTATCAGGGTCATCGGCAAGGGGTCAAAGGAGCGCGTTGTGCCTGTTAATGCGCGGGCCATCGGTAAGATCAAGGCGTATATCGAAACGGAGAGGCCGGGGATACTCAGGAAGAGGCAGAGTCCCTATTTATTCCTGGCCCGGGGCGGCAGGCAGATGTCGAGGCAGCGGTTCTGGCAGACGCTGAAGGCGGTCGGAAAGCAGATCGGGCTCGACCTCTCGCCTCACACGATAAGACATTGCTTTGCTACCCATCTGCTTGAAGGAGGGGCTGACCTGAGGTCTGTTCAGAAGATGCTCGGCCATTCCGATATATCCACAACCCAGATATATACGAAGGTCACGACAGACAGGGTTAAGAAGGTCTTTAAGAAATACCATCCACGGGCGTAAAATATAGGCAGGGCATATGATGAATATGAAGGCGACATGCGCTTAAACCTGGGTCTCAAGTATATCATCTCGACAGCTGTGATCCTTGTGCTCGTCATGGGGATTATGCTGTTTGTGATCTCTAAGCGGCATGAAGAGCTGGTCATTGAGCAGACAAGGATCCAGGCAAAGGCCCTGTTTCAGCAGGTAGTCATCACACGAAGGTGGATCGCTGATCATGGGGGCGTATTTGTCGAGAAACTGCCGTGGGTCGAGATAAATCCCTATCTGAAGAACCCGCTGATTGTTGACAAGGAGGGCAAGAGATATGTGAAGGAGAACCCTGCCATGGTGACAAAGCAGCTCTCAATGTATGCTCAGAAGGACAGGCTCTATTCATTTCATATAACCAGTCTCAAGCTGATGAATCCTGAAAACGCCCCAGATGCCTTCGAGAAAATCGCCCTCCGGGATTTTGAAGAAAAAAAGATAACCGAATCCTCCAAGATGGAAAATATCGGGGGCTCTGCATATTTCAGATATATCTCTCCGCTTTATGTTGAGCAGGCATGTCTTGAGTGCCATAATAAGCAGGGTTACAAAGTGGGGGATATAAGGGGCGCCATAAGCATTACCGTACCTATGGATTATGCCCTTTCGGTTATAGATTCCGACAGGAGGTATATGGCCTTCGGAGGCCTGGCAATATTGCTGGTCCTTATGACCTCCCTTTTTATGATGACGCGGCAGATGGTGATCAGACCGATAAACAGGATCAGGGACCGTATGCACGGCTTCTCAAAGGACGGTGATGCGGACATGGCCGTGATGCATACCGGCGACGAGATCGAGGATCTCTGCAGGTCATTTGTGGACATGGCAAGGTCCATTAACGGATATCACACCTGCCTGCAGGAGAAGATTCATGCTGCAACAGATGAACTTGTTGAAAAAAATGAGGCGCTTCTGAGGCTAAACAGGACAAAATCGCAGTTTATCGCAAAGGTATCTCATGAACTGAGAACGCCGCTCACATCCATAAAGGGCGCGATGGACTATCTCTCTGCAAGGCTTGCTGTCAAGGGCAGCGGCGACACCTGCGATGACGACCTGAAGGTCTTCTTTGAGGTGATAAAAAATAATTCCGACCGGCTGATTAGGCTTGTCAACAATATGCTTGACTATGAAAGGATCGAGCTCGGAGAATTCGAGATGAGTTTCAGGGAGATAAACCTTAAGGATATATTCCAGGAGGTGGTCACCGGGTTCAGGTCCGAGGCGCTTAAGAAAGGCGTGGACATAGTGCTCGAGGCCCGGGATGTTGTTGTCAGCGCAGATGAGGACAGGATGAAGCAGGTGCTGATAAACCTTGTATCCAATGCGTTGAATTTCAGTCCTGCATCTTCCAGAATTATTGTCGCTCTCGAAGAAAAAGATGCATATGCGCATGTAAGTGTCTCTGACAGCGGCAGCGGTATACCTGACAGCGAAAAGGAGCTGATCTTCAGGCAGTTTTACTCAAAGGGGGTAAGAGGCGGTACAGGGCTTGGCCTTGCTATATGCAAAGGGATCATCGTGGCACATAATGGGGAGATAGGAGTGGAAAGCACTGTTGGGAGGGGAAGCAGGTTTTATTTCAGAATTCCAAAAGAAAGGGTGGAGATACACGAGGATGAAACAGCAGCTGCTTGTCATCGATGATGATCCCGACATCCTGAAGGTTCTCAAGGCCAATCTTGAGCTCTACGGCTTCGGGACTACCA
>JACRHE010000071.1 GCA_016217695.1 Nitrospirota bacterium
AAGGAGTAATATGACCATGGTAATATGGTCATATTAGAGTGCGGAGGTGAAGCGGATGTCAAAAACCATATCGAAGTCCCGGTTCAAACCGCGGTCTCTTGAGATGTTCAGGAGCGTAGAGCAGACCGGAGAGGAATTGATTATTACGGACCACGGCCGGCCGGTGCTGAAGATCGTGCCATATTCGGAAGACCCCGAGCAGTGGTTCAGAGGTCTGCGCAATACGGTGCTAAGGTACGAAAAGCCTTTTGAGCCGGTAGGGGAAAACGAGTGGGAGGCATTGAAATGATTGTTCTCGATACCCACGCATGGGTGTGGTGGGTCAACTCGCCGAAGCTTTTGAGCAACCCAGCCCTTCGGGCCGTAGACAGCGCGGCAAAGCGTCATGAACTTTTCGTCTCCACCATCAGTGCATGGGAGCTGGCGATGCTCGTGGAAAAAGGGCGTCTTGAGCTGACAATGGACGTCAGGGACTGGATTGCCCGGTGCGAGGCCCTGCCTTTTCTCTCTTTCGTTCCGCTCTCCACGGCCATTACTGTGTAGTCTGTCCGGCTGCCGGATTTTCCGCACCCGGACCCTGCCGACCGCATCATCACGGCAACGACCATGTCTCTGGGCGCAAAGCTTGTGACGAAGGATATGAAACTTGCGCAGTATAAGCTTATCAAGGCGATATGGTGAAAGGACAACTTGTCGCTGGTGGCCGGAAAGATCAGGGGCATGGCTCTCGGCGCCTGGGGGGTGCCGCGCGGCACTGTCGCCATAGATTTTCTTGCGCAGCGTGATGATATGGAAAAGGTGGACACGATCATGAGAGGGCTCGGCTATGAGTGCAGATACAGGACAGAGAATGTGTCCCAGACAGAGCTGAAGACAGGAAGATATTCGGCGAATCAATATCGGTAAAGGTGCTGAAGGTAGAAGATCTGATAGGCTTTAAGGTGCAGGCCATAGCAAACAATGCGTCCAGGCAAAACACGGATTTGGCTGATATAGAATCCCTGATAGCTGTTCATAAGCATGATATCAACTGGTCTTTGATTGAGGAATACTTCGCATTGTTCAGGCTTGATGAGCTGTTCAACGAATTGAGGAGGAAACATGGCGCTGCTCAGTGAAGATGAGAAAAAAGAGATGCTGAGATTGGCAGGGTCTTTATCACTGAAGGAAGACATGGAATACCTGAGTTCACACAGGCATAATCCTGCGATCAAAGACGGCAAGATTGATATGGACAGGCTGCTTGAGTTTTTAACCGAATTCAACGAGTTTATCAATCATCAGCCGAAGCCGTTCAGAAAGATTATCGACGAGGACATGAGGCTATGAGTCATATACATGTATGTTTGGTATCGGACCAGCCGATTCCGAATCTTACAACAGTGCTACAGTTGAAACCGGACACGGTTGTTCTCCTGGTGACAGAGGAAAAGCTCGCTGAGGCTAAAAGACTTGAAAAAATAATATCCCATCACGGCATATCGATTAGCTCAGAGAAGATATCAGCTTATGACCTCAATAATGTTATATCGACTTGTGACGGAATAATAAAGAAATGTGCATCTTGCGAAGTTTCTCTCAACATAACGGGCGGCACAAAAATCGGCACACTGGGCGCCTTTCAGTCGTTCTACTCTGCCGGGAAGCCTATCTATTACGTAAATACAAAAGATGCTGAAATACTTCTGCTTTCTCCCGACGAGAAGAAGTTTAAAATAGAAGCAGCCGTATCTGTAAAAGATTATCTATTGGCCTATGGCTTTAAAGTGAAAAGTTATGTGAAAGATGACGCGTCTATCTTCAAAAGGAAAAAAATATCGGAATTTCTAAAAGCCCTTGCTGTAGATAACGACCGAATAATCGGAGAAATAAATTACAGCATTCCCCCAATAACTCAAAAAACAATCTACCCTTTGACTGTAACTTTTAAAAATATGCCTGAAATAACAAAATTATGCACATTACTTAATGAAGCCGGCTTGGCCAAAATCGACGGTAAAAACACAATTCTGATTCCAGATGCGACAATAGCTAACTATTTAAAAGGTTATTGGTTCGAGGAGTATGTTTATATGATCGCCAAATCCCTGTCTGTCGATGAAGTAATGCTTAACGTCGAAGGCGAATGGGACATCACAGGTACACATACGCCTAAGAATGAGTTTGATGTCCTGATCTCAAAGGGCAACAGACTTTATTATGTCTCATGCAAAACGGCAAATCCTGATAGGATAATAGATGAGTCCGAAGAATCCGTTACTAAAGAATATCTATATGAATTGCTTGCATTGGGAGACAGAGCCTTCGGCCTTTTTGGAAAGAAGATGTTGGCATCTGCACGGCCTGTAAGCAATAATCATGTACGGAAGCGTGCAAACATGATGAAGATCGCGTTAATTGACGGCAAAGGCCTCGCCTCTTTAAAGGAGAATATGAAGCAATGGCTGAATTCGTAGAAATCAACCTTGAATCCCTCTACTCTTCGACCGACACCGCCAAACTTTCAGACCTCAATGCTTATCTGCATAAGGCTCTCTCCCTTGCCGGCGAAGGCAACGAAATTGTGCTTACCGGGGCCGGGCCGGTGTGGCTCTATCTGAAACTCGCCCATGCCCTGCACGGCAAGGCTAGAAAGCTGATTTACCGGAGCCCCGTGTCGGGGGATGTGGTGATATTCGATCATTCGCCGGATTGAATAAAGACAACTTCAAGATTAAAGGTTCAAGAGTCAAGAAAAAGAAATTCAACGTTCAAGGTTTAAGATTCAAAAAAAGCAAAGGCAAAAATTCAAAAACAAATTCAAGATTAAAGATTCAAAATTTAAGATGGGGGTGTCGGATGGCGAAGTCGTTTGAAGATATGGACGTCTGGATCAGGGCAAGAGAACTGGTGAATTTCATATACGCAATAACCGGGAATGAAAGATTTCGCAAGGATTTCAGCCTAACTGACCAGATTCGCCGTGCGGCGGTCTCTGTTATGTCTAACATCGCTGAGGGCTTTGAACGGGGCTCAAACACGGAATTTATTCAGTTTCTTTATATAGCCAAGGGCTCGGCAGGTGAGACGCGGACCCAACTGTATATAGCGCTCGATCAGGGATATATCAACCAGGACGAATTTCATAAAGGGAAGGAACAGTGTATAAATGTCTCAGGCCAGATCTCCGGCTTAATCCAGTATCTGAAGGGCTCCTCGCTGAAAGGAGATAAGTTCAGGACCGAATATAAGAGTTTCAGGGATGAAGTAAATACCCTGGTGAACGAATTCAATAAGAACAAGAAATGACAATCCGGAGTGATAATTCAAAATTCAATATTCAAGACTCAATATTCAGAGGTTTTTGAATCTTGAATCCGCCTGCGGGAGCAGGCGGCACGCTCTTTGACAACTCTGTTTTCTTCTTTTTCATCCTGACATAAGGAAATATTTCCGAAATATTTCTTTTGCTGACGAGGGGCCGCGCTCTGCCTTATCCTGTTCTTATGGATATTGAACCTTGCACTTTGAATCTTGAATTATCCGAGCGAAGTGAGGATTGGCGCTTTGAACCTTGCATTTTGAATCTTGAATCATCCGAGCGAAGTGAGGATTGGCGCTTTGAACCTTGCATTTTGAATCTTGAATCATCCGAACGGAGTGAGGATGTATGGACAGGACACTTTATCTCGTAGCGTACGACATCACAGGTGATGACAGGCTGAATCAGGTGAGGCATTTCCTGAAAGGCTACAGCACAGGAGGACAGAAATCGGCCTATGAATGTTTCCTGACTGACGGAGAGCTGAAATTTGTGATGACCAACCTCAGCGGGCTGATCGATGATGCCGAAGACAGGGTCCATATCTGCCAGATGGACGACAGGAGCAGGACCCATGTCCTCGGCATCGCTCTGCAGCCAAAAAACCCTGAGTATTTTTATGTCGGATGACCGCCGCAAGTCGGAATTCAAAAGTCAAGAGTTCAAGATTCAAGATTTTGAATCTTGAATCATCCGAACGGAGTGAGGCTTGGCAGCGCTTTGAATGTTGAATGTTGAATGTTGAATCATCCGAACGGAGTGAGGATGTATGGGAACGTTGTACATTGACAGAAAGGACCTCCTTATCAGGCTTGACGGCAATTCCCTTGCGTTTTACGCAAACGGACAGAGGGAAGGCGTTGTCCCGATCAATCCTTTAAAAAGGGTAGTTGTCGTGGGCAATGTTACACTGGAGACCCCTGTCCTTCACAAATTGGCTAATGAGGATGTAAGCGTGGTCTTTCTTTCGGGCAAGAGGCTCAGATTCAGCGGCGTACTGCATGGAAAACTCCACAATAACGGCATCCTCAGGCTCAGGCAATACGAAAAATCGCTATCGGGCTTTGCCCTTGAAGCCGCGAGGGATATTTTGATTCGCAAGGTTCTAAACCAGAAGGCCTTCCTGGAGGACGTAACGACCCAAAGGCCCGACCTGAGGCTTGAACTCACTGCTGCCGTAAATACCCTTTCCGGGATTCTCGATAAAATTCGGGAAGCAGCCATGCCGATAGAAAGCCTGAGGGGCATGGAAGGCGGAGCCTCTGCATCATATTTTCCCGCTTACACCGGCATATTCGCGCCGTCTCTGGAATTCAGAAAAAGAAACCGCAGGCCACCGGAGGACCCTGTAAATGCAATGCTGTCGCTGTGCTATACCCTGTTGCATTACGAAATGCTCAGGGAGATAGAGGTCATAGGCCTTGACCCCACGATCGGGTTTTATCATCAGTTCGACTATGGAAGGGAATCTCTTGCTTGTGACCTTGTTGAGCCCTACCGGCCTGACGTCGACAGGTTCGTATGGGAACTCTTCAGAAAGAGGGTATTTACGTCGCGGGATTTTTCGACTGAGGATGAAAGGCCCGGCTGCTATCTCAAGAAAGAAAGCAGAAAGAGCTTCTATCCCGACTATGAGGAATGGGCGAAGCTTATGCGGCAGCAGTGGACCGAAGAAGTGAGAAATCTTGCCAGGAGGCTTATGGATGGGAAAGACCCTTTATCTGAGTGAGGGCAGCAAGGCCCTGCATGTGCACAGGGACGGGCCCTCCGTCTGGATAACCGCTAAAGAGAGGGCCGGACAGAGAATTCCCGCCAGGCTCATCAGCAGAGTGGTAATTATCGGCAATGTCCTGCTGGATGCGGGCGCGGTCACGCTCTTTACCGAGCAGAAGATTCCCGTGGTCTTTATGTCACGGTGTGCTGAAGAGGTTGCCGTTGCCATGCCCTGCAACCAGATGTTCCCGGCCTTGCACACGGATCAAAAGATCTTTCTCGACAATGAGCAGCGCATGAGAAAATATAAGGACTGGGCAGAGGCGCGGCGGGTAATGGTCGAGCGGAATATGCTAAGCCGGCTGTACCGTCAGCTTGCGGGTGCGCTCAAGTACCGGATGGCCGAAAAGGATTATCAGGAGGTACTCTCCTACCTGAAGCCTTCGAATGAGGAAAAATGGGAGGTGGTGAAGGCCTTTGTCGACAATCTTTTCCGGTGCCTCATTATCGAACATATCATTGCGTCGGAGCTGGACCCGCATCTTGGGGTTTTGCACCGCGGCTGGAAATTCGGCCTTGCCCGCGACATAGGGCATATACTGGAGGCAGAGCGTGACCTTCAGTGCCTTCAGTTCTTTAAGTCGTCGGTCGAGAAGCCGGCTGTTGACAGGAAATACCGCGTATGCAACATTACCGACAGCGTTATCAAAAATATTATCCACCGGTTTGAAAACAGAAGGGGTGAGATAAGCAGGATGATAGCGGAGACCCTCATCGAGATCAGGGATTTGATCAGGGAGACAGGGAAATGAGGGCCGCGTATCTTGTATGCTATGATATCGCCGACCCAAGAAGGCTCAACCGGGTGCTGAGGCTTATGAAAGGGAAGGGACTTCATCTGCAATATTCGATCTTTCACTGTTCGTTGACATGGCCCCAGCTTATGCAGCTGAAAGAGGAATTGAAGGACCTCATAGAGGAGCAGGAAGATGATGTGAGGATCTATCCGTTGCCGTCAGGCGGCAAGATAATAGCGCTGGGCTGTGGAGATAGAGTGCCTGAAGGAGTTGAAATTTTCATCCAATGAAAATTTCAACTCCGATTCAAAATTCAAAGTTCAAAATTTAGAATTATTGCCTTGCTTGCCCTGTTTTGGAATATTGAATATTTGATTTTGAATTCCGAGCAACGCGAGGCCAAGGAGGTGATGTCAGGTTGATCAGGAAAGACATGAAAAGCTGTACAAGTGTCGCTGTAACAGTTGAGTTTTACGGAGTATTTTACCATGGGGCTGAAACAAAGAAGACCTGATTAAAAAGGGATTGAGACTCAGCGTCATCATAGAAGTATTCGGCGTCATTGTTGTGAAACAAAGAAGACCTGATTAAAAAGGGATTGAGACCCCTTTCGTTTAGATTCTCTTGACAAGCCGAAGAAACAAAGAAGACCTGATTAAAAAGGGATTGAGACAGCATAGACGACACCTGACGAGTGAAGTGCTAGGAAACAAAGAAGACCTGATTAAAAAGGGATTGAGACTTTCCCTTCTTGTCTTGTCTCTTCTCGCGCTTCCCGAAACAAAGAAGACCTGATTAAAAAGGGATTGAGACGGTTTTTATAATACCGCCGCAAATATTGTATACTTGTACTTATTATCCTTTCGGAGGAATTATGAAAACCATACATGTGAGCAGTAATAGATATCGAAATGCAGGTTTTACCCTTCTTGAAATCATCGTGGTCGTATTCATCCTCAGCCTTCTTGTGGCTATCGTGGCTCCCAAGATCATCGGCAGGACGGATGATGCCAAGATAGCCGACGCCAAGGTCCAGATAAGGAACTTCGAGACAGCTCTGAAGCTCTTCAAAATCGATAACGGCTTTTACCCTGACACCCAGCAGGGTCTCGAGGCCCTCATCGCAAAACCAGGAACAGGGAAGATCCCTGACAGGTACAAGGAGGGCGGATATCTGGAGCAGAAGAAGATACCAGCAGACCCGTGGGGGAGCCCTTATATCTATATATCGCCAGGCATACACGGAGACTTTGATATCATAAGCTACGGCGCAGACAACAAAGAAGGCGGCGAGGGAAAGGATGCGGATATCACGAACTGGGAGCTTTGAGAGAAAGGATGAATTATGAAGGATGAAGGATGAAGCCGGAAGAAGGACGAGAGAGAAAGGAAGACTTAAGAACCAGAACAAAACACTTCGCCTTAAAAATAATCCACCTTTGTTCACTGCTTTCCAAAAATAACCATGTCCAGATAATTGGTAATCAGTTATTGCGTTCTGGGACATCAGTCGGTGCTAATTATCGGGAAGCATGCCGTGCCCGTTCCAATCCTGATTTCATCTCTAAAATTGGTATAGTAATCCAGAAAGATGAACTTATTGCTATTTTTACGACGATTGTCAAGAAGGCAAAGCTCAATAATGAAAAGAAGTAAGAAATTCAGCCTTCCGAAGAGAGGTCAGAACTTCATCCTTCATCCCTCATCCTTCAGCCTTCAAAAAGGCTTCACCCTCCTTGAGCTGATCGTAGTAATCAGTATCATATCCCTGTTCGTTGCTCTTGCGTTCCCTGCTTTTTACGGACTCGAAGAAAGAGGTCTGAAGTCCGATGCCCGGAAAACTGCATCTCTCCTTAGGTATCTTCATGAAAACGCTATCGCTTCGAAGAAGACCTTTTCGCTGCAGATCGACCTTAGTGAGCATGCCCTGTCGTGGAATGGTCCTGAGGGGAATAAGAATGAAGAGCTGAGCAGTCTTGCAGACATATATCTTCAGTCAAAAGGCAATGTTAAAGAAGGTCAGGTAATAGTCTTTTTCGGGTCCTCCGGCATCCAGGAGCCTATCGAGGTCCGTCTCAGGGCAAAAGATAAGACCATGACAGTCTCCTTCAGCCCGATCAGCGGAAGGGCGAAAATAAAGGATGAATTATGAAGGATGAAGGATGAAGTTAAAAGCAAAAGGGATACCAGATGGCGAGAAGTAAGAAATTCAGCCTTCCGAAGAAAGGTCTGAACTTCATCCTTCATCCCTCATCCTTCAGCCTTCAAAAAGGCTTCACCCTCCTTGAGATCATGATAGCGCTTGCGATCGTCGGAGGGCTGCTGGTCACCCTTATCTATTCCATGAACTATCACCTCGGCATTGCCCAAAGACATGAGTTCATCACCGTCGCCTCCCTCCTCGCAAAAAACAAACTGGCTGAGCTGGAGGATAGCCCTTTGAACGTGAAGGGAGATTTTCCGGAGCCGCACGCGGCCTATCATTTCGCAGCAGAGGTCAGGGATTCCTCCTATCCCGGGATCTCGGAGATCATTGTCACGGTCACAAAAGGTGATGAAGAGGTAAAGTTCCGCGAGCTGATGGAGAGGGCAAAGCTAAAGGATGAATTATGAAGGATGAAGGATGAAGTTGAAAGCAAAAGGGATACAGGATGGCGAGAAATTCATCCTTCATCCTTCATCCCTCATCCTTCCAAAGGGTTTCACCCTTATAGAGGTCCTGCTTTCCATGGCACTCCTGTCGATTGTCCTGGGTGCAATCTACAGCACATTCTTCCTTTCTAATAAAGCGGTTGAAGGCATGGATGAATCTCTTGTTCAACTCCATGAATGCAGGACGTTTCTGGATATGATAGCGAGGGAGGCCGAGTCCGTAGTATACAGTGAAGGGAATAAGAAGACGCTATTCAGGGTGGAAGACCGGGACGCTTATGGTAAACAGGCGTCACGAATTAACTTTACAGCCTTTTCTCCTCTCAGCCCGGGCCTTTCGCTCCTGTCCTATTATGCTGAGGAGAAAGACGGCAGGCTGACGATCTTCAAGAAGATGCAGAACGCCTTTAGGCCTGATGAGGCCTCTAAAGGGATCGAGATGATGGAGGGTGTTGATTCCTTTTCCGTTGAGGTGAAGGAGAGTGATACCTGGGTCAGGACCTGGGATGCGGCTGCAGCCGGCAAGATTCCTCCTGAGCTGAGGCTCACGATAACAGTCTCCATTAAAGGCAGGCCTGTCAGCATGTATGAGACGGTCAGGCCTAAGATCGGGAAGGCAATATGAAGGCGACGAACATCACCGACAACAGAGGCATGGCTCTTGTACTGGTTCTAATGGTCGTAGCAATCATAACCGCAATGGTTGTGGAATTCGCCTATGGCGTCTATATCAATACACAGTCTCTCACGAACTGGCAGACATCCCAGAAACTCTCGCTTGCAGCCCGGTCAGCCATCAAGCTCGGCGGAAGGCTCATCTCCGAAAATCAATCACGGTATAGCTATACATATCCAGGCACCCTTGCCATGGTGCAGCCCATACCGTTTGAAGACCTGGAGGGAACGATCTCTCTCAGGATAGAGGACGAAACAGCAAAGTTTAACCTCAATTCACTTGTCTATGTCAACCACAACCTGAATGAAACGGCCTATAAGTCATTTACAAGGCTTCTGAAGGCCCTGCGCCTGAAGGCTGAGATAGCCGACAGGGTGACTGACTGGATAGACCCTGACTCAGAGCCGAGGCTGCGTGACTCAGAGAGCGCTGCAAAAAACAGCTACCTCGACAGCATCGATGAACTGCTCAACATGCCCGGAATAGACCAGGAGACCTATGAGAGGCTGCTGCCCTGTGTTACAATATACGGCAGCGGGCATGGATATGGAACAGGGCTCATCAATATCAACAGCGCCGATGTCCCTGTGCTGATGTCCCTTTCAGATGAGATCGATGAGAAGATGGCAGAGAGGATCATCAGCTTTCGTGAAACAGCTCCTTTTGAGAAGATACAGGATATTCTGAAGGTTGCGGGATTCGAGACATCAGGGACGTCCTTGCTCAGCTACATCACTGTCAAAGGGGGCTCGTTCCATGTGACGGCATCAGCCCTCTCAGGAGATATCAGACGCGTTATCGAAAGCGTCATGGAGGTATCAGGCTCAGGCAGGACAGTCAGATACTGGAAAGAAATATGAGAAGGATGAAGGGATGAGGGACAGGGAATGAGCAGGACCGTCTTTTTTGATCTCAGGGAAAAGGAACTCTCGGCCTATTACTTTGGTAATAACGGAAGATCCGGGCAGCCGCTGGAAACTGTCACTTTTCCTATGGACAATGAATTTTGTTTTCCCCCTTCAGACTCCTTTAGCGATGCCTTAGAGTCATATCTGAGCCTGCCTCTGAGCCTGCTGAATTTCAGGATTATCGAGCTCCCGTTTTCGGACAAAAAAAAGATAAAAGAGATTATTCCTCTTGAGATAGAGGGCCTCATCTTGAGTCCCCCTGAGAGTATTGTTTATGACTCCTATGTCCTGGGCGAGCGCAACGGAAGATTCAGGATACTCATTGCCTATGTCCTTAAGGATACCCTCGGAAAGATATTGGAGGGTCTTAGGGCAGCCGGATTTGATCCCAGGGCTGTGACATCTGTTGAACTGACAGAAATTCTTCAGACTGCTCACTCCGAGGACGCCCTTGCCGGCCTCCTCACCGCACCTCCTGAGATGGCTTCATCCGTGCGAATTGCCAGGGCAGCCGGAGAGATAAAAAATCCTTCATTTAATTTCAGGACCGGCGAACTCGCCTACACAGCTGATACGGAAAAGACGAGAAGATCCCTTAAGATGACCGCTCTGCTCTTCCTCTTATTGTTTGTTGTGCTCTTCGCTGATCTGGCCCTGACCTTAATCTCAGTATCACGACAGAACGCCGCGGAAAAAGACGGGATAAGAAAGACATATCAGGCGCTCTTCCCTGACGAGAAGAAGATTTCAGATGAGGTGTATCAGCTCAGGGCGCACCTTAAGGAGATGAAGGATAAAGAGTCCTCTTTTGTCGGCGCTTCTCCGCTTCAGGTGCTCACGGATCTTAGCCGGAGCAGCAGACCGGGCATATCCCTCAATGAGATAACCGTAGATACCGAGCTGATCGTAATCAGAGGTGAATGTCCATCTCTCAGCGACGCGCAGAAGATAAAAAATGATCTCGAAGCTGTTTTCAGGGACGTAAATATTTCCGATACAAAGGCCTCTGCACAGAACAAAACTCTCTTTACCATTACTGCAAAGGGGAGAAAGTCGTGACCCTGAGGTTCGATAGAAAGGTCCTTGCTGCGGCTGCTGTTACTGCGGCCTGCATCGTGCTCATAGCAATGCTCACTTACTCTCTGGCGCTTAAGAAAGAGAGAGAGAAGATAAGGGCAAAGAAGCAGGAGATGCTCGTATTGAAAGATGAGTACATCTCTGTTAAGACCTCTTTGGGAGCTGTCGAAGGCAGGAAATCCCTAACAAAGGTGGAGGGCCTTGTCCAGGCAGTTGATGAAATCCTCAGGTCCCTCGGCCTGAACCAGAAGATCAAGTCAGTAAAACCCCTCGGCTCAAGAGACAGGAAATATGCTGTTGAAGAGGAGGCTGAGGTGCAGGTCGAGAGGCTTTCCATGAATGAGCTGATGAATATACTTTATAAGATCGAAAACGCCCCCATGATTCTTTCCAATAAAAAAACGACCATCAGGACATCTTTCGAAAGCCCTGCTCTCCTTAATATGACGATGACCATCAGCCTTATCAAGCCGAAGTGAAAAGGCTTATAATCGGCCTAATTTTTATAGGAGCACTCTTCCCAGGCATATGGCTCGTAGCTGTTTCCGAAGAGACTCTCCTGAGGCTTGCTGAGAATTTCCTCGACAGGGGCGATACCAGGGTCGAGATCACGGACCTAAAAAAAGGCTTCTTCTATAATTTCTCGGCAGGTCAGGTAATTATCAGGAGATCGGACAAGACCCTTCTGTCTCTGGAAAATGTCAGAGGCGATATAAATCCCTTTGGCCTGCTGAGACTGAGGCTACCCGTCTCCATGAGCGGTGAGGCAGCACATGGCAAGATCAGTGGAAAGGCAGACATCCTCAGACGCGGCACCCCTCTGCAGATCGCTTTCGAAGACGCACGTCTCGAAGAGATCCCGGCCTTCAGGGTCATGGGATTAGACGGCAGAGGCTTAATCTCAGGCACCATGAGCCTGGAAAAGGGGGCAGGTAATGTCAGGTTTGAAGTGAAGGAGATGAGCCTGAAAAATACAGCTTTTGACGGGATCAGCGTTCCTCTTGATCTCTTTTATACGGCCCGTGGTGCGATGGAGATCAGGGCTGAAACGTGGAGAATTGTATCCTTTTCCCTTGATGGTAATGAGATCCGTGCGAGGCTGAAAGGCAAGATGGAAGGGGGTAACCTAAACCTGACAATGGAACTCATGCCTGAACAGGCTTTCATCGAAAAGAACCCCCTGTTTTCACTTCTGGAAAAATACAGAATATCGCCGGGATATTATTCTGTGCCTGTCAGAAAAAAATTGATTTAAAGGGCCGGGATAGCAGGAGCTATGCAGCGTTAAAAAATGACTTGATAAGCCTTCCTCTGTCCACGGTGCCGCTGGGACTCGTCTTTACCGCCTCTGAAAGTTCCCAGTTCTGAAAGAGATCCAGTATCCTGTCAATGGACTCCTGGTGAAGGGTCTCGATCGTTTCCCTGTCAGGCAGCGAGGTGATAAGGTTTCTGTCTATGAAGTCCCCTATCCGTTCCTGATTCAGGACCGAAAGAAATACCATCCCTTTTAGTATCCGCTTGTTCGTCTTGAAGGAAAACATAAACC
>JACRHE010000003.1 GCA_016217695.1 Nitrospirota bacterium
CATATTTTGCGGGCTTAGGACTGCCGAGTCTCTATGAGAGAACCAAGTGACTACTGAATCAGCCGAACCGCCGAGGTACGTGATCCGTATGCCAGGTGGTGTGGGAGGGGCGAAGCCGCGAGGCTTCCCCCTATCCCGATTGTTATGGCCTGGTATTATATTTCAGTTCCCTGCCAAAGCTCCTCAACCTCAATAAGAGAACAATTTCTTCGCTTAGCAATAAGTTGACATCCTTCAATAATCGTTTGGTATGTGTCATAAGTCGTTATGTCTTTGATGCGATTGACAATATGTGTTTGTGAGATAATTTTCTGATCGTTGCCGTATTTTTCCATTATGCCATTCCAGAGGCCATTATCAATTGGGGGGTGAATACAGGTAATTAATCCTTTTCTGCCTTGATTCGCTATATATATTCTTGTTTTCAGGTAGACATTTATCAGTTTCGCAGCCCATCCAACAGGCAGGCGGTTCTCCTTGTGACAAATCGCTAACGTATTGTCCCGATGCCATGAATTAAATTCATCTTGTATTATTTCGTCTCCGGTCAGAAGTGCTTCATAATTAGGTGTTCGAATTAACGGATAGACCGTGTCCCTCGACTTTATAGGGCAACCTGACCGCGTCGCTGAAAACGCCGTCCACTCGGCAAAGTCATGTATTATTTTGTCTCTTGTATTCATTTATTATTTAGCCATAACCAGTTATTATCTCGTTACACGCATGTACCTGTAGATACTTTTTCATGTTCATATCTTATCTTCGTCATCTTTATATAGATGCTTTTCCAAGGGCATACCAGCGATTTTACCATACTTCACAAACCAGCGCTGCTTCTCGGGATTCCACCTTCCTCCTGCTGCTTTGGCTTGTGACCGCATCGGGAACAATCGATTGGTCCCATAACCCGGTCCCACCGGATGTGGAATTTTAATAGACCACAGAAGATTTGTAAAGGGCCGAAACAGGGTAATATGCCAGGGAACATGCCGTGGTAAATATGGTAAAATGATCATAGATTTATAAATGGAGAGGAACGGTACAGTGAAGATACTGCTGGTGGAAGACGAAAAAGGCGTTGCTCATTTTATCAGGAAGGGGCTTGAGGAAGAGCATTACGACATTGATCTTGCAGTTGACGGCGAAGAGGGGCTCTCCCTGGCAGCAAAAAACCAGTATGACCTTATGATCCTTGATGTCATGCTCCCTGGCATGAACGGCATAGAGCTATGCAGGCAGATACGGCAGAAGGATATACAGTCGCCGATCATGATGCTGACCGCCCGGGATTCGGTCAGGGACAAGGTGCAGGGTCTCGAAAGCGGCGCCGATGACTATCTTACGAAACCTTTTTCCTTCGAAGAGTTCCTTGCGCGGGTTCATGCCCTGCTCCGGCGCAAACAGGACAAACTGACGGAACTGGTATTTAAGGAGCTGAAGGTCGACACCATCGGGCATAGGGTTTACGTGGCCGGCAACGAGGTGCAGCTGCGGCCCAAGGAATATGCGCTGCTCCTTTACCTGCTGAAGAATAAGGGAAATGCCGTATCCAGGCCCGAGATCCTCGCACATGTCTGGGGATACGACTTTAACCCTAACACCAATTTTGTGGATGTGCATATCAAATCTCTCAGGGTCAAGCTCGGCCAGTTTTCCAAGACAAACTTCATCCAGAGCATCAGGGGTGTCGGGTACATGATCGGGGCATGATAAGAGGATGCCGGACGGATCATGATTAAGCCTACCAACAGGCGGCTCACCGTCGTATTCACCTCTGTAATCATTATTTTCAGTATCACGATCCTCTACATAAGTTACCTTTTTCTGCACGAGAGCATCATTCGGGGAGTAAAAAGACATATGAGCGAGGATATCAGGGGTGAATTTCTTGACCAGTTCAGGAGATCAGGTCTGGACCCTTTCAAGAATATGTGGGACGAGCATCGCTTCCAGATTCTGAACAGGCAAGGTGGGGTAGTAGTTTCCACACGTAATTCCGTTGATTTCTATCCCGAGACAAATCAGGAACTTCTGGCCAAGGCCTTTGCAGGAACCCAGGTCTTTGAAAACAGCATGGTCGGGAATGAGCCCTACCTCATCTCATACTTTCCGATCGACGGCAAGTATGTCGGCAGGGCCGCGGCATCAGTGAGGGGAGAGATCGATTATGAGAGGTCCTTTGTGAGGCTGATTCTCTTTACCTTTCCTGCCATGCTTCTTCTTTCCTATCTTGTCAGCCGGTATCTTGTCAATCATGCCATGAAACCGATATCTGATGTCTTCACCTTTCAGGAGACCTTTTCGTCCAATGTGACTCATGAGCTTCGTTCGCCTCTTGCCTCCCTGAAGGGCAACTTCGAGGTGGCTCTGCGGAAGGAACGGACTGCAGAGGAGTACCGCGAGATTCTGGATGCAGGTTTAAAGGATGTGGATCGGATCATAGACCTTCTCAATAACCTCTATCTGCTCGCATCATCCAAATTCAAGCCCCTCGACCTTTTCAGGGGCAAGACAGATATTAACCTTATAATAAAAACCGTGGCTGATGCATATGCCCCGTCAATAAGTGAGAAGCGGCTCAGGCTTACTGTTTCTGATCTGCCCGGCCTCACCTGTCTATGCGATGAAGGACTGATCAGAAGGACGATCGAAAACCTCTTCGACAATGCGCTTAAATATACGCCGGAAGGAGGTCAGATAACCGTAACGGTTTCATCGCGCGAAGGCTCGATCATTCTTGCGGTCTCCAACACATGCGCCACAATGACACAGGCGGAAAAGGAAAGGCTCTTTGAACCCTTTTACAGGGGCATGAGGTCTGTGAGTATAAATTCAGAGGGCAAAGGGCTGGGGTTGTATATTGCAAGGTATATTATTCGTTCACACGGAGGGGAGATAGCCGTAAAAAAGACCGATGACAACCTTTTTTCCCTGACCGTTACCCTTCCGATGAAATAATCCCGGGATTCCGGACCTACCCTGTTACTGCAACTACCTCTTCGTAGGTCGTAATGCCTTCAAGCATCTTCCTTACAGCCACCCTTCTGAGGTTCACCATGCCGTCTGCCTTTGCGACATCATAGATAGTGCCCAGGTCTACTGTGTCAGTGAGCGAGGACTTCAGCTTGTCCGTAAAATCCATCACCTCGAATATCCCTGTTCTTCCCCTGTACCCTGTCCCCCTGCATTCCAGACATCCCTCCCCGTAATATACCTTGAACGGCTTCCTGACCAGTTGCAGGTTTTCTATCTCTTCATCGAGAAGTCGCCTCTCTTTTTTGCAGTGAGGACAGATTTTTCTCAGCAGCCTCTGAGCAACGATGCCGATGATAGTCGATGAAAGAAGAAACGAGGGGATGCCGAGATCAAGGAGCCGCGTAATAGAGGAGGGCGCATCGTTTGTATGAAGGGTCGAAAGAACGAGATGCCCGGTAAGCGCAGACTGTACCGCGTTTTCGGCAGTCTCACGGTCCCGGATCTCCCCCACCATAATGATGTCGGGATCCTGGCGGAGGATTGTGCGCAGGATATTTGCAAAGGTTATCCCGATCGAGGACTGGACACCGACCTGGTTGAACTCCTCCAGAACCATTTCGATCGGCTCTTCGATCGTGACGATATTGACCTCAGGAGATGATAAGGCCTTCAGCGTTGAATAAAGAGTTGTTGTCTTGCCGCTTCCCGTCGGACCGGTGACGAGAATAATACCGTTTGGCCTCCTGATGAATGAATTATATATCTGGAACTCTCTCGGATAAAAACCGAGAAGGTCGAGGTCCTGCAGGAGGATCTCGGGATCGAATATCCTGATCACCATCTTCTCTCCGAAGGCCACGGGCAGGGAAGAGACCCGGATCTCGATATCCTTGCCCCTGTACGTTGTCTTGATCCTTCCGTCCTGGGGTTTTCTCTTTTCGGCTATGTCCATACGCGAGAGCATCTTTATCCGTGAGACGATCGGCGCGTGGATGGATTTGGGTATCGTATGTATGTAATGGAGTATGCCGTCAATCCGCAGTCTCACATAGGACTTGTCCTTTTTCGGCTCTATATGGATATCACTGGCCCTCTGGTCAAAGGCGTAATGGAGCAGGTATTCGACTGCGTTGACTATATGCTGGTCCGTGGCCTCTATCTCACCCTGTCCTTTCAGCCTGACATACTGCTCGAGATTTCCGAGTTCAAGGCCCGGTGACATCTCTGCCTCCGCCGCTGAGATGGAAACCCGGAACCCGAAGAATTCCCTGATGATCTTCACGATATCGCTCTTTGAACTGAGCACAAGCCTTATCTTCAGCTTCCGCGCACTCTGGAGGC
>JACRHE010000073.1 GCA_016217695.1 Nitrospirota bacterium
CTTGCTATGTTTATGAAGTATTCATCCCATCCCGGCCTTAAATGCTTTGTCTTTTTGATTACAGGCATAATCCCCTCTTATCGATTATCCGCAGATCCATTGTCTTTATTATAATAAACAGCGTGATTTTTTTCCCTATCTGCCTCTGTCCCACCAGCCGCTGTGCATGCTGAGTCTCCTCACCATTGCAGCCGGAATTTTTTCATACCTTCTCCCAAGATGGTAGCCGGCATACTTAAGGCAGTTTCTGATAACAAATTCGGGAAGCAGAAGATATTTCCCCTTCTCCAGGAGATAGGCGAGCTCTGACCTGATATACCGGAGGCCCTCTCCCCCTGCGCTTCCGAACTCATCCAGTATCCAGCTCTCGCTGGCGTGGAACACCCCTATGTCGAAATATCTCCTGAACTCCCGGAATACGGAATAATTATGTGAATGATAGACCGCAGCGTCGGCAACATACGCTATCCTGTAACCGGCCAGCAGCAGTCTGGCGCCGGCATAGGTATCTTCGCCGGATATCAGCCTCTCCCTGAACCCTCCGACTTCTTCCAGCGCCAGCCTGCGGTAGGCTGCAAAAGAATTAGATAAAAAAGGAGTCTTTATCCCATAGCGTCCTCTGTCCCCGAGTTCCCTGATACAGGAGGTCTCCGGATAGTTGAACAGCCTCAGGTGAGCGCCAAAGGCCGAGGCACCCGGATAGGGAAGCTGCCTGCCGAAGGCAGCACCCACTTTTGAATCGCTGAAGACCGACAGGAGATTTTCAACGGCACGTTCATTAAAAGGCAGCACATCCTGGGTAAGATAGATGATGATCTCCCCGGTCGTTTCCCTGAGCGCGGCAGTCCTTGATCCGCCATGGTCGAAGTCCTCCCTCCTGATAGTCATCGTCCTGGCCCCGCATGATTCCGCGATTGCTGCAGTCCTGTCTGTTGACGAGGAGTCGACAACGAGTATCTCACCGCGGACAGTCTGGGACCGAAGCGCAGTCAAAAGCCTGGAAAGGGGTTCTTCTGCGTTCAGAGTGGGGATGATTATGCTTATCATTGTCATGTCATTGTCATGCGGGCGGCTCAGTCTGCCCGAGTCCTGTTCCGGTATTATACAGTAATCTCCCGGCCGGCTGGAAACAGCCTGCAGACCGCATATCAGCAGGCATCAGGACAGGGAGTCCGTATCCTAAGGCAGTATCCTTATGGTATAATTCCCCATGCCTGATTCAGACTTGTCTTCCGCGCTCAGGAGACCTTTCATAGGTGATGAGGATTTCCCTAAGGTCCCTTTTGTTCTAAACGGTATCTCATCGCGTTTTATCCGGGAAAACATGGTTGTCCCGCTTGAACTCAAGCACAATATCCTGAAAGTTGCGATGGCAAATCCGGATGACAGGAATACTGTCGATGCGCTTAGGGTGGCAACCTCTGCAGATGTCCTCGTCTTTGGAGCTGATGCGAAGACCGTAAGTGAATATATAGCGAAGTTTTACAGCCAGGAACCCCAGAACATAAACAGGATAGTCGAGGACATGGGGGAGAAAGGTTTCGAGTTCATCAGGGACGAAGAAGAAGATGTAGGACACCTCAAAGACCTAGCATCTGAGGCGCCCATCATACGGCTCGTCAACCTGGTAATAACACGGGCTGTAGAAAGCAGGGCGAGCGATATCCATATCGAGCCCTTCGAGGATGAACTCAGGGTGCGATACCGCATAGACGGCGTGCTTCATGATACTGAATCAACGCCAAAGAAACTCCAGGCCGCGATCGTATCGAGAATAAAGATCATGGCGAAGCTCAATATAGCAGAGCGCAGGCTTCCCCAGGACGGCAGAATACGCCTGAAGGTCGGAGAAAGAGAAGTCGATCTGAGAGTATCTACCATACCGGTGCTCCATGGCGAAAGTGTGGTCATGAGGATACTTCATAAGGAAGGGATCGTCATAAACCTGGACCTTCTCGGATTCCCTCCTGATACCCTTGCAGGCTTTAACCATCTTATCGGCAAGCCCAACGGCATTATCCTCGTGACCGGTCCCACGGGAAGCGGAAAGACAACAACACTCTACGGGGCGCTCGACAAGATAAACTCTCCTGACAGAAAGATAATAACCGTTGAAGACCCTGTCGAATACCAGTTAAAGGGCATAAACCAGATACAGGTCAAACCTCAGATAGGGCTGAACTTCGCCAATACCCTGCGTCATATCGTCAGGCAGGACCCCGACATTATCATGATCGGCGAGGTCAGGGACCTTGAAACCGCAGAGATAGCGATACAGTCGGCCCTTACCGGCCACGTTGTTTTTTCTACGCTGCACACAAATGACGCTCCAAGCGCAATAACGAGGCTCCTGGATATGGGGGTAGAAAATTTTCTCCTTTCCTCAACCGTCAGGGGCATACTTGCCCAGAGGCTTGTCCGGGTCATCTGCTCTTCATGCAAAACCACTGATTCCTCAGGCTCTGACAGGGAAGAACTGGCAAAACTCGGCATAGGCAGCGATATCCCGCTATACACGGGAAGGGGCTGCGAAAAATGCGCCTTTACCGGCTATTACGGAAGGACAGGGATATTCGAACTGCTCGTGGTAGATGAGGAGATACGCAGACTGATTCTGAAAAATGCCGACGCAAACCAGATCAGGGACGAGGCACGCCGTGCCGGCATGACAACCCTGCTCGAAAACGGAACCGCGAAGATCAAGGCGGGTATCACTACCCTGAATGAGGTGCTCAGGGTTACCCAGGAGGTATAGTGGCGATATTCTCTTACAGGGCCACAAGCCCTGACGGCACTGTTACAGAAGGGGTGCTTGAGGCCTCAGATGAAAGGGCTGCGATAGAGAGTCTCAGAAATGCCGGTGTCATTCCCCTGAAGGTCTTCAGGCCGCAGGAGGTAAGGAAGAAAAAGGGCATTGCCAGATCCTCAAAAGGGAATATCCTCACCTTCACAACAGAGCTTTCAGCCTTATTGGGGGCAGGCCTTCCTCTGGACAGAAGCCTTAACATCCTCTCTGACATATCCGAAAGCAGGGAGATGAAGGAAGTGATCCAGTCAATCCTCAAATCCATTCGCGAGGGCAGTTCCTTCTCTGACGCGCTTCAGAAGCATCCGAGGGTTTTCCCCCGGCTTTACATAAACATGATACGGGCGGGCGAAGCCGGAGGCGTGCTGGATGTTGTCCTGGACAAGCTTAATGAATTCCTTGAGTCTGCGCAGGAACTCAAGGAACATATATTCTCGGCCATGATATATCCTGTCATACTCCTTTTTACCGGGGGGGTCTCTATCATCATCCTGTTGCTGTATGTGCTCCCGAAATTCTCCACGATCTTTGCTGAACTGGGGACCGCCCTGCCGCTTCCCACCCAGGTCCTTATCACCTTCAGCAGCGCTGTCGCGGGCTATTGGTGGATCTTTCTTCTTCTTGTTACTGCGGGGTGGGTCTTATTCCGGAGTTACATACGCAATGACGAAGGGAGATACAGGTGGGATGCCCTGAAGCTGAAACTCACGGGAGATCTGATACGAAAGATCGAGACAGCGCGGTTCACAAGGACCCTCGGCACCCTTCTCAAAAGCGGCGTACCACTTCTGCAGGCATTAAATAATGCGAAGGACATCATTAACAACCAGGTAATCGCTGCATCCATAGACAAGGTCTCAAAAGGGGCAAAAGAGGGAAAAGGCATATCAGTCCCTCTGTCCCAGACAAACGTATTCCCACCCCTTGCCCTGTCCATGATCAAGGTCGGAGAAGAAACAGGTCAGCTGGACACCATGCTTTTGAAGGTAGCAGCCACTTATGAAAGAAGCCTGAGAATAGCCATAAAAAGGTTTGTGGGCTTCCTGGAGCCTGCACTTATACTCGGCATGGGTCTTGTTATCGGCTTTATAGTGCTTTCGATGCTGATGGCGATATTCAGCATTACCAATCTTCCTTTTTAAGTGCATATAAAATGACAGCTACGTACAATAAGCGGCATGGGGAGGTACTATTGTGCAACAGGGCGGGGTTTACGCTGTTGGAGTTGATCATTGTGATGTTTCTTATCACCCTTATCCTGGCTATCTCGACTGTCTTCTTCGCCGCAACATTGCCTTCGTCCAGATTCAACTCAACGGCACGGGACATGGCCTCTACGATAAGGCATGCGCGGACCCTTTCGAAACTGAAGGGGGAAGAGCAGGTGGTCTTCATAGACCTTGATGCACACAAATACGGGATAGAGAACCTCCGGTCAAAAGACCTGTCGCCTGATATCGATATCAGGGTAGACGACCCCCTGGCAGGCGAGATCATCAGGGGAAGATACAGGCTCATCTTCCATCC
>JACRHE010000074.1 GCA_016217695.1 Nitrospirota bacterium
GAGAAGGCCTCCTTTATCGTATCCTTCACCGGCACGCCTATAACAACGCCGTCGCAATCACTGAGCTGGCATATGGCGTTCCTGACGACTTCAGGCTCTATCAGAGGCCTCACTCCGTCATGGACAAGCACAGTACATTTCTTGTCATCGATGAGTTTGAGGCCATGAAAGACAGAGTCCTGCCGTTCTCTCCCGCCCGGCGCTATCCTCCTGACCTTGGAAACCTTATATTCATCAAAGAGGTCAACAACATACTCCATATCAGATTCTTTTATAACAGGGATGATCTCCTTAATCTCAGCAATGGAATCGAGCGCTTCCAGTGACCACATTATAAGCGGCTTATTGCCGAGATATTCAAACGGCTTGTTGGTGCCGTTGCCGAAGCGCCTGCCAAGGCCTGCTGCAGGGACAACAGCTACTACCCGGCTCATCTGACCGCCCTGACTTCTTCCTTCTCAAACTCTTCCTTCGCCTTTGAGAAGATCATCCTTCCTGCAGTTGTCTGAAGTACGCTGGTTACAGTCACCTCGATATTCTTACCCATAAACTTGCGGCCATTTTCAACAACCACCATGGTACCGTCGTCAAGATAGGCGACTCCCTGATTATATTCCTTGCCTTCCTTAAGCACAAAGACCCGCATCGTCTCTCCGGGGAGGACGACCGGCTTAAGGGAATTGGCCAGCTCATTGATATTGAGGACCGAGACTCCCTGGAGCTGGGCAACCTTGTTGAGGTTAAAATCATTGGTTATCACCTTGGCGTTCATCATCTTACCAAGGGCGACGAGCTTTGCGTCGACCTCCTTGATCTTCGGAAAATCCTCATCAACTATCTTTACCGTAATGTTTGACATCTTCTGGATCTTATGGAGTACATCAAGGCCCCTTCTTCCCCTTGCCCTCTTCATCGAATCCGCGGAATCGGCTATATACTGCAGCTCCTGCAGGATGAACTGGGGCACAATGAACGTACCCTCAATAAATCCCGCCTCACAGACATCCGAAATGCGGCCGTCAATGATAACGCTCGTATCAAGGATCTTGAGATTCTCTTCAAAGCCTTTTCCGCTTAAGAGCCTGAATATGCCGGGGATGGTCATATTTTTCCCCCTGCTCAGGCCTATCAGCATGCCGCCATAACCGAAGGCAGCCTTTAGAGCAAAAGAGACCTCTACGATATCTTCCCTCATTAGAAGCCGCAGAGGAATAAGCAGAAGATTTGAGAAGAAAAGACCCGAGGCGATGCCGATGATGCCTCCGACAATAGTTCCGAAATTGACCTTTATCAAAAGCTGGTCTGCATAAGCGGTAATGATGCCGAAGATGATCCCGATAATTACGCCGTAGTTCTCATAGTCGTATCTGACGCCGAGAACATAACCGGAAACTGCAAACAAGGCAAGGACAGCGAGCTTCAGAATTATTAGCATTCCCTTCACCTCCTAATATAAAAATCGAGGCACACGTGATCTTGATCTAATATGTCAGCGTCAGGATGTTCTGAGAGTTACGTAGAACTTTTTCCCGCCCCTGTTGATAAAAAGAAGGACCGTATCCCCCGGACGTATTCCCGAAATCGCCTTATTGTAATGTGCAAGGCTGTCTATCTTCTTCCTGTCCATTTCCTGGATTACATCCCCTTTGCGTATGCCGGCTTCCTCTGCAGAACTGCCTGGCTCCACCCTAACTACTACAACTCCGGTCTCCTCCTTTCGGAGACCGAGTTGTCTCGCTATCTCTTTTGTCAACTCCATCACGCTCAGGCCGTCAAGTCCCTCGCTGTTCGAATCTTCCGGCTTAATGCCGGGGCTTGCCTCTGCAGCCTCCTTGGGAAGCTCGACGATAACTAGCTTGACGGCGTATTCCTTATCGCCTCTTGAGATGGTAATGGAAACCTCAGACCCTATCTTGCTCTGCGCCACCATATTCCTCAGGTGTCCGACATCCTTAACCTTTTTCCCGTTAAATTCGACAATGATATCCCCGCTTTTTATCCCGGCCTTTTCAGCAGGACTCCCTTTTGCCACATCTCCGACAAGGACACCCTTTGAGGCCTTAAGCCCGAATTTTTGGGAAAGCTCAGGAGTAAGCTCCTGTATGGTAACGCCGAGCCATCCACGCGTCACCTTTCCTTTTTGCTCCAGTTGGTCCATGACCAGCCTTACCATGTTGCTCGGGACAGCAAAACCTATCCCCTGATACCCCCCTGACTTTGAGAAAATGGCGGTATTTATCCCGATCAGCTCCCCTTTAATATTCACAAGAGGGCCTCCGGAATTCCCGGGGTTAATAGCAGCATCCGTCTGTATAAAATCCTCGTAATCTGCTATGTCGACGTTTGCCCTGCCGACAGCGCTGATTATGCCCATAGTAACCGTGTGGCTCAGGCCAAAAGGGTTTCCTATAGCAAGGACAAATTCACCAACCTGGAGTTTATCCGAGTCACCCCACCTCACAGTCGGGAGATTACCTGCGTCTATCTTTACAACCGCAACGTCTGTCTTTGGGTCAGCTCCGATCACCTTTGCCCTGAACGAGCGCTTATCCAACAGCGTGACCTTCACCTCGTCCGCCTGTTCTACAACGTGGTTATTCGTGATAATATAACCTTCGCCGGAGACGATTACCCCTGATCCGAGGCTCTGTTCTTTCCATTTCTTGGGGGTCCTGAATTCCCTGAACGGGTTGAAAAAATCGAAGAAAGGGTCGTCGAATAACGGTGTCATATCCCTCCGTACAACCTTAGTCGTCGAGATACTGACAACGGCCGGCGAGACAGAACTCGCGATCTCGGAAAAGGCCTTGCTCGTGTCAATAATCTGCCTGGGTACATTAGGGATTGCCGACGGCTGATAACCTTTATACCTTCCCGTAACCTCACCCAGAAGATAAAAAGAGACCCCTCCGAGAAGAAAGCCTATAAGGAGAACGGATATGATGATAACTATTTTATTTTTCATAATATTTAATTATAATAGTCAATCCGATGAGTTGTAAAGTATCTTTCCTTGACAAATAATCGACTCTAATGCTAATTTTTTAGGCTTATACTGCTACGGCATCCAGGGTGAGGGGCAAAAATAGTCTATCATAATTTGACCTGCCCCGAAGCAACAATCCCTGAAGCATACAAAGGAGGTATAGAGGTGTCTATGATAAAACGTTATCTTTTAGCCCCGGGTCCTACCCCTGTTCCACCGGAAGCGCTGCTGGCTATGGCTATGCCCATAATCCATCACCGCTCCCCTGACTTCCTCCCGGTTCTGGATTCTGCAAAAAAGGGACTTCAGTGGTTATGCCAGACAAAAAACGATGTCCTCATCATCTGTTCAACAGGAACAGGAGGGATGGTGGGAGCAGTCAACAATTTTTTCAGTGCCGGTGACAAGGCCCTCGTAATCAATGCAGGTAATTTCGGGGAACGCTGGACCAAGATCTGCAAGGCCTATAACCTCAGTGTTGAGGAGATGAAAATAGAATGGGGATTTACGGTTAAACCGGAAGATGTGGAAAAGGCCCTCAGAAGGGACCCTTCCATAAAAGGCGTTTTTGTCCAGGCATCCGAAACCTCAACAGGTGTATACCACGACATCAAGGCCCTGGCCTCTGTTGTAAAGAAATTCGATAATACTGTTTTTGTCGTTGATGCCATCTCGGCGCTTGTCGCTCACGACCTCAGGATGGACGAATGGGGCATCGATATACTGATAGGCGGCTCACAGAAAGGCCTTATGCTGCCGCCCGGACTTGCATTCGTAGGCATCAGCGAAAAGGCATGGGCGTTTGCCGAGAAGTCGACTTTGCCGAAATTCTACTTTAATTTCAGGAAAGAGCGCGAGTCGCTGGCAAAGAACCAGACAAACTTTACATCGCCTGTCACGCTTATAATCGGGCTGAACGAGAGCCTAAAGATACTTCAGAAAGAAGGACTTGAAAACGCCTTCAGACGGCATGAGCGTCTTGCCCATGCAACGCGCGAAGCGGTAAAGGCCCTGGGACTTGAGATGTTCACCAGGGAATCACCAAGCAACGCGGTAACGGCCATCACCGCGCCTGCCGGAGTCGACGGCCAGGAGATCTATAAAAACCTCAGGGTAAAATACGGCATAACAGCCGCAGGCGGACAGGGCCAGGCAAAAGGCAAGATCTTCAGGATCGCCCATCTCGGCTATGCAGGGACTTTTGACGTGATAACCGCCATTGCAGGCGTTGAGATGGTACTGAAAGGTATGGGACATCCCGTAAAACTCGGCACAGGAGTTGCTGTTGCCCAGGAATTATTATTAGCCTAGGAGGATAGCACATTGAAGGTTCTTGTAAGCGACAACATTTCACCGAAGGGTGTAGAGATACTAAAAAAGGCAGGTCTCGAAGTGGACGTCAAGACAGGCATGAAGCCTGAAGAGCTCAAGGCCTGTATAGGCGAATATAGTGGGCTGGTCATACGTTCTGCGACAAAGGTGACTGCGGAGATCATAGATGCTGCAGTAAACCTTAAGGTCATAGGCCGTGCAGGATCAGGTCTCGACAATGTAGATAAAAATGCGGCATCAAAAAAGGGTATCGTCGTAATGAATACGCCCGGAGGAAACACCGTTACAACAGCCGAACATTCCCTGGCCATGCTCTTTGCAACTGCCCGGCTGATTCCTCAGGCGACAGCATCCATGAAGGCGGGCAAGTGGGAAAAGAAAAAATTTATGGGCGTTGAACTCTTCAATAAGACACTGGGGATCGTAGGGCTGGGCAATATCGGCAGTCAGGTGGCAAAAAAGGCTCAGGGACTCGAAATGAACGTCATCGCATACGATCCCTTCCTCAGCGAGGAAAAGGCTGCGGCATTAGGCATAAAGAAGGTCTCCCTTGAGGAGCTGTTCACCCTGTCGGATTTTATAACCTTACATACACCGCTGACCCCTGAGACAAAAGGGGTTATCAATGCAAAGACCATCCAGACAATGAAAGACGGAGTCCGGATAATAAACTGCGCTCGCGGCGGTATCATCAACGAGCAGGACCTTTATGAGGCGCTCAAGAGCGGGAAGGTTGCCTGCGCAGCACTTGACGTATTTGAGAAGGAGCCGCCGGAAAACAGTCCGCTCCTTACTCTTGACAACGTGATCTGCACACCCCATCTCGGAGCCTCTACAGAGGAGGCACAGGAAAATGTGGCTCTTGCGGTCGCCGAACAGATCGCTGATTATCTTGTCCAGGGGACTATCAGGAACGCGGTCAACTTCCCTTCGATCCCGAGCGACCAGATTCCGAGGCTGCAGCCCTATATCACACTTGCAGAGAAACTCGGCGGATTCTCCTCGCAGATATTCGAAGGCGGAGCCACTGAAATAATTGTCGAATTCCACGGGGATGCTGCAACCGTTAATACCGCACCTGTTGCAATCGCAGCCCTCAAAGGCTACCTTACGCCCATCCTTCTTGAAACAGTTAATTTTGTGAACGCACCCTTTATTGCAAAGGAGCGGGGAATAGAGATAAAAGAGACAAAGAGCGGCGATGCAGGCGACTATCACAGCATGATAGCCATGAGGATAAAGTCAAAAGATAAGGAAAGTTATGTCGCCGGCACGCTCTTCAGCAAAAAAGACCCCCGGGTGATCATAATTGACGGATTCACGGTCGAGATCGTTCCTGAAGGAGAACTCCTCCTGATATATAATAATGACAAGCCCGGCGTTATCGGCAACATCGGCAATCTGCTGGGAAAGAACAATATCAACATCGCCAGGATGCATTTCGGGAGAGAGACGGCAGGAGGAACGGCAATTTCCGTAGTGAGCATTGATTCGAGTCCGACACCTGAAATCCTTGAACAGATCAAAGGCTTGCCGAATATTCTGTCCGTAAAACATATATGCCTTTAAGAGGCAAGGGTCCTTTTTTACCCGGTGTCCCAAAACTACAAACATAAGAGAGGTTTGATATGTCTGTAACAATTGTTGTCGGCGCTCAGTGGGGAGATGAAGGCAAGGGAAAGATCGTTGATTTTCTCACGGAGAGTGCTGACATCGTAGCCAGATACCAGGGTGGCCATAACGCGGGCCATACAGTTGTAATTAATAATGAAAAATACGTGCTTCATCTCATCCCTTCGGGAATTCTCCATAAAGATACAGTCTGCGTTATCGGCAACGGCGTAGTCGTCGAGCCCGCCGCGTTACTGGAGGAGATGACCGGCCTGCAGAAACGCGGTATCAGGGTATCGGAAAATCTCCTGCTCGGAAAGAGCGCCCATCTTATCATGCCCTACCACCTTGCACTGGATAAGGCGAGTGAAAAATCGAAGGGCAAAAAATGCATCGGAACCACCGGAAGGGGAATAGGCCCTACGTATGTCGACAAGATGGCCAGGACAGGTATCAGGGTCGGTGACCTCCTTGACCCGGATATATTCAGGGAAAAGGTAGAAACTAATTTAAAGCATATCAATTTCCTTATGAAAAACCTCTATCATGCCCCGGCCTTCAGTGCAAAAAAGATATGTCAGGAGTACGAAGAATACGGCAGAAGGCTCAAGAGGCATATTGCCGATACGGATCTAATCGTCAATAGAGCCATAGCTGAAGGGAAAAATGTTTTACTGGAAGGCGCCCAGGGCACTCTCCTCGACATAGACCATGGAACCTATCCCTACGTAACCTCTTCCAACTCTATAGCCGGAGGAGCATGCACAGGGCTCGGAATCGGCCCGACAAAGATAACAGGGGTTATTGGGGTTGTCAAGGCCTACACAACAAGGGTAGGAAGTGGGCCCTTTCCCACAGAGATCAGCGATGCTACAGGCGAACAGCTCAGATCCAGGGGAGGTGAGTTCGGAGCCACGACAGGCAGACCCCGCAGGTGCGGCTGGCTTGACGTTGTGATCCTGAGGCATGCTGCCATGATCAACGGGCTCTCAGGCATGGCGATTACAAAGCTGGACATACTTGACGGCCTTGATACGATAAAGATCTGTACCGGATACAGATATAAGGGGAAACTATTTGAGACCTTTCCTAAGGAGATGGAGATCATCGAAAACTGCAAACCTGTCTACGAAGAGATTAGAGGATGGGATACGAGCACTCTCGGCATCAAGGAATTCAGGAAGTTGCCTGTACAGGCCCGGGCATATATAAAGCGTATCGAAGACCTTACAGGCATAAAGGCTCACATAATCTCGACAGGACAGAAAAGAGACGAACTGATAAAGATACGGACACCGTTTTGAGCAAGAGAAGGCACGAAAGATTCGTACGCAGACTTGAGACGGAATTTTCAGCAGAAGGGAAAGAGTACAGGGCGATATCAAGCGACCTTTCCCTCAACGGGCTTTTTATAAGAACAAATCATGCCTTTGCACCTGGCTCGCTCATTGATATAGTAATCCATCTGCCTGATGGCTCCACCTCCAGAATGCGAGGCAGGGTCAGAAGGGCGCTCAAGACCACTGTGGTATCCCTGAAAAATGGTATGGGCGTTGAGCTCATCGATAAAGATTCGCATTACATGAATTTCATGAAATCCTTTTATCCCGATCTTCAGGAAGAAAATAAGAGACCTTCTGATCAAAAGGCGCAGGCTGATTATACGCCCAGGCCTTCTCATGAAGGAACAACTGATTTCATGATAGTGCAGTGCATCAAATGCGGCGTGAAGAACAAGATTTCCAAGTCAAAAATTCCGTTTGGCCCCAAATGCGGCAAATGCGGCTCAGCACTCATAATTATCTGATACCGCGGATAGTTAATTCACTCTTCCCCTCTTACTGTCCCTCATGCGGAAACGCCTCGGACAACCTGACATATGCACCTTTCTGCAGGCACTGCTGGTCCTCCATAAAGCAATACAGGGGACCTTCATGCTCCATATGTGCAACGCCTTTTACCTCCTCAGATGCTGTCATCTGCTCATCATGCATGAAAGAAAGGCCTTCTTTCTCAGGCGTTATGAGTTACAGTCTCTATGAGGGCGTACTTGCAGATGCGATCAATATCTTTAAGTTCCATGGAATTAGGCGGCTTAAACGGGCACTCGGGTTGTTCATACTTGAAGCTGCTTCGGGTCTGGATGCGGACGCGATCGTCCCTGTTCCACTGAGCGTAAAGGGGTTGAGAGACCGGGGATTCAACCAGTCACTCCTCCTTGCAAAGATACTCTCCGATCATTCACGAATACCTCTTAAAATGGACAGCCTGATGAAGATAAAAGAGACCCATCCACAGATAGGGCTGACAGCAAAAGAACGCGCGGGGAACCTCAGAGGTGTCTTCAGGACAGGAGGATGCCTGACCGGCCTGAGGCTCCTGCTCATAGATGACGTGATGACCACAGGTGCGACAGCCGAAGAATGCGCCAGCCAGCTTCTTCGGGCAGGCGCTGCGGATGTGGCTGTGCTGACATTGGCAAGGGCAAGCTCGCAATGATGCCCGAGCCTGATTTCCCTATTGGAACGCTTTACATTTTTCTCCTTCTTCCTGTATCTTTTTAGGATGATTGATTTACATACGCATACCATATTCAGCGACGGAGAGCTTATCCCGTTTGAGCTGATACGGAGGGCTGAGGCCATGGGCTACGCGGCTCTTGCTATTACGGACCATATGGATGCATCAAATCTCGATCTCATCATACCTCGGATAGTTAAGGCTATCGAAAAGATCAGGCCTCTCGTCTCTATAGAGGTGATTCCAGGTGCTGAAATAACACATGCTCCACCTGATCTGATACCGGAACTGGTCAGGGAAGCACGTCGTCTGGGCGCCAGACTTGTTCTCGTGCATGGGGAAACCATAGTGGAGCCTGTACAAATAGGTACAAACAGGGCCGCGATACTCGCGGGCGCCGACATCGTCTCCCACCCGGGGTTGATATCCAAGGAAGACCTGCTTCTCGCAAAAGAAAAAAACGTCACGCTCGAGATAACCTCCAGAAAGGGGCATTCTCTCTCAAACGGATATGTGGCTAAAGAGGCGATGCGTTTCGGCGTGCCCCTCTGCATAAATACGGACAGCCACAGCCCTTCCGATCTCATTACGAAGGAGACAGCGCTAAAAATACTGCTTGCAGCAGGCATCGAAGAAAGCAGAGCAGACGCTGTTTTTGAAAACGCTCAACATCTTATCGAAAAAGCCCTAAGGAGGACTTAATGCCAAAGGTCATTAAGAAAAAAGTTAAGAAAAATATCGAGAATGACATCGATGTGCAGGACAGACTGTCAGAGTTAAAGACAAAGGTCGAGGAGAGAAAAAAGACCATAGTAACTTACGGCTTATCCGGACTTGCCGTTATCCTGGCTGCCTCAGGCTTTTATATCTACACAAGCTTTTCCGCTCAGAAGGCCCGGCAGATCGAGTATGAGGCATATAAAACCTACTATAACGAATACCAGAAGAAGACCGTTTCCGATCAGGAACGCTTTCAGAAGGCCTTAGACCTTTTTAGACAGGCATATGGCAGCAAAAAATCCCCCCGGGTTCTTCTCTATATAGCGAATTCCCAGTATGAACTCGGCATGTATGATGATGCACTGGCAAGCCTCAATGACTTCATAAAAATCTACCAGGGCGAAAAAGATATGCTCCCGCTCGTTTACCAGAAGATGGCAGCCGTACACCTTAAGAAAGGCAAAAAGGATGAAGCGCTAAAGACGTTTGATACCCTTTTAAAATCTTCCGGCGATATTTATGGGGACTATGCCCTCATAGAATCAGCCAGGATACTGGAAAGCGAAGGGAAAAAAGAAGAAGCCTCGGCAAAATACAAAGAGCTTACGGATAAGTTTAAAGAATCGCCTTTTTTTGATGAAGCCAAGGCAAAGCTGGGAGACAAAAAAACAGAATAGCGCTTGAGAGATCAGGCCTTTCTTCCGGACCTTTTGGCTTTTCCTGCCCGGCTATTTTTCTTTCTGGCCTTGTGAGATGCCTTTTTAAGGAGGGCTTTATCATCCTTATCAACAGTATATAACCCTTTTGGCGGAAGAAAGATCTGGCTTCCGGGCTTTAGGGGGATTATCTTTTCCATCGCGTTCAGAGAGAGGATCACAGACTCAGGCACTCCGGTCATCTTGGCGATCTTTTTAAAGGTATCGCCTTTTTTTACCAAATACCTGTCAATAGTCAACCTTTCCTCCTCAGGGATAGAGGAAAGCCTTTCGAGAAATAGTTCCTTTGTCCCTTCAGGAATCTTCAGCGTATAAATAGGAACGTCAGGGGGTGTACACCACCTCCTCAATTCCGGATTCAGTTTCTTGATCACATCGAGCTCGGTCCCGGCACACTCCGCAGCAACTGCAAGGTCGATCGGAGAGTCCAGACCAACTTCATCGTAACTCAGAGGGGGATGATACTCTATCCCCTCAAAGCCGAATTCCCGGGGGTTGCTCGCGATGAGGCTTGCTGCGATAAAACGGGGGACATATTCCTTTGTCTCATTTCTTATATGCTTAGTATGAAGGAGATCCCAGTAATCGTCGGCATTGCTCCGTTTCATCGCCTTCATGATCTTCCCCTCACCCGCATTATACGCTGCCATAGCCAGATTCCAGGAGCCGAACATCCCATGCAGGTCCTTGAGGTAATCAGCTGCAGCTGCGGTAGACTTTACAGGATCTCTCCTTTCGTCCTTCCACCAGTCTATCTCAAGACCGTATCTCTTTGCAGTAGAGGCAATGAACTGCCACGGCCCGGCCGCCTTCGCGATGGAATACGCATATGGATTAAAGCCGCTTTCAATAAGAGAGAGAAAAACGATGTCTTCCGGAACGTCCTTCTTCCTGAGTATTTCTTTCATCAGGCCCAGATACTGGCCGGACCTGCTCAACCACAGAGAAAACCTCTCCTTGATCCTGTTGCTGAAAAGCCCCAGGTTTTTCTCTACTGCGCGCGAGGCAACACCATTTTCCTGATACGGAGATACAAGGGAAGTACCCTTAAGCGGAGCTGAATATTCCCCGGAATCGTTTGAATTATAAGCCAGAACGAGGGAAGGATTATTCTCCAACGCCTTCTGAAGAGCAACCTCAATCTGCTGATTATCCGGCTTCACTGCCTTTTCAGCGGCATTCCCGTAAATAGGCGTGCCCAGGATCAGGAGGAGCGACTGGATTACAAGAAGATTAAAGATTTTTAATCTTTGCATACGCATTAATTTTCTCTGAAACCGACTTTTTTGTCAAGGAAAATGGGCCTGCTCAGACATGCAATTTCCCTACCAGAAAGAGACGTTGGCAAGCAATAGGCTTCTGGTATGCCCTGCTAAAATAAAACAGTCACTGGAACAGGCGTAAGATCAGGAGGCTTAATGGCCTCTGACTCCTGATAAGGGCAGTACTGAACGCTAATTATTAAGTATTATCCAGGACAAAGGGGGAGTTGTGATATCATTGTCTTCATGGCAGATAACAAGATTATCTATACAATCGGGACTGGCTTAAGAAGCAGCGAGGACTTCATCGAAACCCTCCTCTTCTATGATATATCGGCCTTTGTCGATGTCAGGAGTTTTCCCAGAAGCAAGCTGCCCCATTTCAGCATGGATGCCCTTTCCGAACTCCTGACGTCTAACGGCATAGAATATTTTTTCCTTGGAAGGGAGCTCGGAGGGCTTAGGAAAGGGGGCTATCCCGCCTATACTATTACCGGGGAATTCTCTGCAGGCATCGACAGGCTCGAAGCCATTGCCATCGAAAAGACTTCCGTTATCGCCTGCTCTGAACACTTCCCCTGGAAGTGCCATAGAAAATGGATCGCGAGGGAGCTCCATAAAAGGGGATGGCCTGTAAGGCACATCATCGACAAGGGCAAGATATGGGAGCCTAAATAGCCCTAAAGATCAGAAGATTGAGGTAAAATGTATCCGCATATGAAGAAAGAGGCTCTGGAAGTCATACAAAAAGTTCATTCGCTCTGCAGGGAAAAGAAGATAAGGCTCTCGGCCGCAGAGTCCTGCACCGGAGGGCTCATCAGCCACTATATCACGTACCTGCCAGGCGCAAGCAGTTTTTTCGAGGCCGGAGTGGTCACCTATTCTTCCGAAGCAAAGCAGGAGATCCTTGGAATATCCTCGGATACCCTCTCGGCCCATGGCGTCATAAGCAGAGAGACAGCGCAGGAGATGGCAGAGAAGATACGCCTGATGACCAGGACGGATTATGCGGTATCTACAACCGGCAATCTGGGACCTGACCTGCTTGAGAACAAAGACAGGGGATTGATTTACGTGGCTGTAAGCAGGTATGGCAACTGCTCAGTAAAGGAACTGCGATTAACCGGGGAGAGAGAAGAGATCAAAGAGCAGGCTGCCATAGCTGCCCTCAGATTTCTTGCCGATAATGTGTCAAATGTATTGTGAGAAAGGCAATGCCTGAGACCCCACCTCACGAAATCAGAGAGGAGATAGAGAAGCTGGTCCGGGAGCTCAACTATCACTGCTATCGTTATTACGTCCTTGATTCCCCGGTCATCTCCGATGCCGAATATGACCTGCTTTATCGTAAACTGAAGGACATTGAAGAGAAATCCGGGTACATCCTTCCCGATTCGCCGACTCTCAGGGTAGGCGCGCCGGCCCTCGAAAAATTCGAGAAGGTAAAACATGCCGAACCAATGCTTTCTCTTGATAATGCATTCTCCTATGATGAAGTGAGGGAATTCGACAAAAGGATCAAAAAACTACTTAATACCGAAGAAGATATCGAATACACGGTTGAACCTAAATACGACGGCCTCGCCATCGAACTCACATACAGAAAGGGTCTGCTTTTCAGGGCATCGACAAGAGGAGACGGATACGAAGGCGAAGATGTCACCCGGAATATCAGGACGATCAAGTCAGTCCCCCTGAAGATTGAGGGACAAGGGCATATCCCTGAAGAGATAGATATCCGGGGAGAGGTTTATATGGATATAAAGGACTTTGAGGCACTAAACAGGCAGAGGGAGAAGCAGGGGGAGGCGGTCTTTGCAAACCCGAGAAATGCTGCTGCAGGCTCTGTCAGACAACTTGACCCTTCTATCACGGCAGCCCGCAGGCTCTATCTGGCGTGTTACGGATTAGGGGCCGTGAAAGGCATAGACTTCTTGACCCACTCTGACCTTATGTCGTGGCTTAGAGAATCGAGGTTCCCCACCCCTGCAGATATGAAGATCGTTAAAGGGGTTGAAGGGGTAATAGCCTTTGTCAGGGTCTTAGAGGCTGAGCGCGCGTCTTACGGGTTTGAAACAGACGGCGCTGTGCTGAAGGTAAATGATTTCAGTCTCCAGCGAAAACTGGGGGTAAAGACAAGAGAGCCGCGTTGGGCTACAGCGTATAAATTTCAGGCTCATCAGGGGACGACGCGTATTATGGATATCCAGGGGAGCGTCGGAAGAACGGGCGTCATAACACCTTTTGCCATCTTCGAACCGGTCAGGATAGGCGGAGTTACTGTTTCACGCTCAACACTCCATAACTGGGATGAAATCGGAAGAAAGGACATCCGGATAGGCGACACAGTGGTTGTCGAGCGGGCCGGTGATGTGATACCTCACGTGCTGATGGTCGTTAAGGAAAAAAGGACCGGTAAGGAGAGGCCTCTCCCGGTTCCGGAGAACTGCCCGGCCTGCAGCTCAAGAGTCGTCAGGGACGAAGGGGAGGTCGCTGTCAGATGCGTCTCGCTGCACTGCCCTGCACAGGTGAGGGAAAAGATCGGCCATTTCGCCTCAAGGGGCGGCATGGACATCGAAGGTCTCGGGGAAAAGAACGTCGAGCTGCTTTATTCACGCGGTCTCATAAGACACTTTGAAGATATCTATAAGCTCCGGAAGGAATATCTCCTTGAACTGCCGAGATTCGGAGAAAAATCAGCGCAGAACCTCATGGATGCGATAGAAAGATCAAAAAAACCGCTCCTTTCAAAGTTCCTCTTTGCCCTCGGTATCCTGCACGTGGGTGAGTATGTCGCAAAACTCCTCGCGAAGAATTTCAGGCAACTCGAAGACCTGTATCACATCTCTTATGAACATATCATGGGGATAAAACAGATGGGGGAGAAGATCGCATCTTCCATTTCAACCTTTTTCAATGACAAAAAAAATCTGGATCTGCTTGATGTCATGATAAATGTACATGGCCTGAAGATATCCAATCCTGACTTTGTTGCGGGCAGGCAAGAGAAGGGCTCTCTGAATGGCCTGACTTTTGTTATCACTGGAATTTTGCCGAAATCGAGAAAGGAAGTGGAAAGACTCATCGAAGCCAATGGAGGGCGCGCTTCATCCGCGGTATCAGCCGGCACCGATTTTCTCGTCACGGGTGAGGACCCAGGAGCAAAACTTCTGAAGGCGCAGGCCCTCGGAGTCAGGACAATCTCCTATGACAAACTCGTGAAGTTGATAGAGGAAAAGAGAGAAAATCCAAGATTATTCTAGACTTGAAAAGGGGGAAAGAAATGCATATAGACAGCTACAGCTTCGGCAAAATAGTCATCGACAACAAGACCTACACCTCTGACGTCATTGTATACCCGGACAGGATAGATTCCTCATGGTGGAGAAAGGAAGGGCACAATCTGCAGAAAGTCGACCTGGCAGAGGTCATCAACTCAAGGCCTGATATCCTTATCATAGGCACCGGGAATCTCGGCGTGATGCACGTGCCTGAAAGCACAATCACATTCCTCGAGTCTCACGGAATCCAGGTTCATATCGCAAAAACCGACAGGGCTGTGGAACTGTTCAACAGCCGGCCAACGGAAAAGACAGTGATAGGAGCGTTCCACCTGACCTGCTGACCCGGATCCCTCTGGACGAAAAAGAGGACGCGGCACTACTCGTTCCGGTAGTCGTACCTCCTTATGTCTATCCCGGCCCTGTTAGCCATATCAAAAACAGGTTTGTAATCAGAGACTGTTGTTTCAATGAACCTTATCGCCCCGAATCTCTCCAGGACCTTCTTGCCCTGGGGATCCTTATCCAGATTCAGGAGAGCATCCTTCAGATTTTTCTTGAGCGTCTTATCCAGACCCTTTCTTATGCAGAGCCCGTTTTGAGGGACCTTTGCAGACTCGGCTATTATGACAAGCTCTTTGCCGAGCCTCGGATCGGTCTTGCTCATAAGGTCATAGACAGTATTCTTTGCCGCACCAATATCGGCCTTTCGGTCAAGAACAGCATGGATAGCAGCATCGTGACTTCCTGTAAAATAATGTTCGCTGAATATCTGCCTGATATCGTTTACGCCGTTTTGCCTCAGATAGGCTATCGGGAAGATATACCCTGCAGTAGTAGCCTTATCCACAAAAGCCATCTTCCTTCCCTTCATGTCCCTGACGGTCTTAATGCCGCCATCCTTTCTTGCGAAGATATATCCGTGATAAGTGGAACTGCCGTCGAGGTTAACAGGCCTGGCAAGAGGTTCAACCCCCAATTTCTCTATTGCCAAAGCTCCGGTGAACGAGCCGAAGAAGGCACCATCAAGCATTTCAGAGAAAAAACTGTCAATTATATTCCCATATCTGCTTAAGATCTTGATGTTCACTTTGACGCCGGTCTTTTTTGTAAGGTATTCGGCAAGGGGATGGAACCTCTCCATCTGCTTAAAGACGTTCATCTCGGGGATGAGCCCTATGAGAATCTCTTTCTGCGGGGGCTCTGATGATGAAAGAAGCGGGACCGCCGTCAGAAATGCCGCCAGGATGATCAGGACTGAGACATATTTCACGGCATGTCCCTGTCTGTCTCTTCGCCAAGCCATTGCAGATACTCATCAGAACCTTCCAGCACCGGCAATGCGATGATCTCAGGCACGGAATACCTGTGCAGGGCCTTCACCCTGTTCATAAGTTCCCTGAAGAGGCCTTTCCTTGTCTTGATCACCATAAGCACCTCGCCATCGTCTTCTATCTTGCCTTTCCACCGGTAGATGGATCTGATCTCCCTGACGATATTGACGCAACCTGCCAGTCTTGCACCAACGAGCTCTCCGGCTATGGCAGAAGCCTCATCTTCACAGGATGCTGTTACGAGCACAACAATATAGTCTGTCATAAGTAATACCACAAGCTGCATGCAGAATCAAACAAAACTTCCTCTTTTCATTATAACAGCCTGCTCCCGAGGTTAGTGCTTCAGATATTTCTGAAAACAGAGGTTATCACCTCTGAACCCGGGCGTCCCTTTTATTCAGCCCGCGTTACAGACCGGGGTTACCTGAAAAAAAACTCAAGCTGCTCAAGATGTTCTCCCGGGAAGTTTATGGGATAATTGTTATCAAAACAGGCAGTGCAATAATTCTGCGAGCCCGGCACTATGTCGAGAAGGCCTGCGATGTTAAGATAGGCAAGAGTATCGGCGGTAACATATTTTCTGATCTCCTCGACATCATGGCTCGATGCGATCAGTTCCTGTCTCGTAGGGGTATCAATCCCGTAGAAGCAGGGCATAATAGTGGGAGGGGAACTGATCCTGAGATGGACCTCTTTGGCGCCGCCGTTTTCCCTCAGCATCTTGACGATCTTCTTGCTTGTAGTCCCTCTGACAATGGAATCATCTATAACCACAACCCTTTTCCCCTCAATCAGTTTTTTGACGGGATTAAGCTTGATCTTGACTCCAAAATGCCTGATGCTCTGCTTCGGTTCGATAAAAGTCCTGCCCACATAGTGATTCCTTATAAGACCGAAATCGAAAGGGATGCCGCTCTCCTCGGAAAACCCGAGGGCTGCCGGCACCCCTGAATCAGGTACGGGGATAACCAGGTCCGCATCAATGCGCGATTCCCTCGCCAGCTGCCTTCCAAATTCCTTCCTGATGCCGTTGACATTGAGGCCTCCGAATATGTTGCTGTCGGGTCTCGAAAAATATATGAACTCGAAGACGCAGAAGGCATGGCGCGAACTTGTAAGGGCCTTGTGAGATGTGAGACCGTGTTCATTTATAATAATAATCTCTCCTGGTTCGACATCCCGGATATATTTTGCGCTTATCAGATCAAGGGCGCAGGTCTCGGATGCTACGACATAGGCTCCGTCAACCTGTCCCAGGCAGAGTGGCCTGACGCCATAGGGGTCTCTTGCCGCAATCAGTTCCTTCTCCCTGAGTATGAGGAGGCTGAAGGCCCCGCTCACCTCTTTCAATGCCTGCATCACCCTCTCATGGAAGCCTTCCCCCTTTGCATGGGCTATAAGATGCACGACCACTTCACTGTCAGAGGTGGACTGAAATATTGCGCCTTCTTCCTCGAGCAATTTTCTCAGTTCGCCGGCATTTACAAGATTCCCGTTATGTGCGAGGGCGAGCGACCCGAGAGCGAAGTTTGCGACAATAGGCTGGACATTCTTCAATATGCTGCTGCCTGCCGTGGAATAGCGGTTATGCCCTATGGCGATATGTCCGGGGAGTTTCTTGATCCTTTTTTCGCTGAAGATATCGGCAACAAGCCCCATGGCCTTTTCTATATACATCTGCTTGCCGTCTGAGGAACAGATGCCGGCGCCTTCCTGGCCTCTGTGCTGAAGGGCATAAAGCCCGAGATAGGTGAGGTTGGCCGCCTCCGGATGGCCGAATACGCCAAAGACCCCGCATTCTTCGTGCATCTTGTCCTGGAAGGGATCGCAGAGATTATTATGGCCTGCTGATTTCATCGGCTGGTGCATCTAGCGACACAACATGTATACGGCTTCGATACCGGGCATTCGTCTTCGACAATCTTTCCTATGATGGTTTGCACGTCCTGCCTTTTCATGCTTTTGGAAATGTACGGGGTTATTTTAACACAACGTTGCAGTATTTGGCGCGGAATCCCGCCAGGCCATCTTTTATTCTTTATTCAAATTCTAGGCGTGGGATTCCGGACTGACGGATAATGGACTGCAGGGTACCTATCGGGGAAGGCTGATCTTCGCTACGCTTTATATCAGGCGGCGCTCATCGCTTCCCTCAGCAATAAAGATTTCATGGCGTATTGCACAAACAAGCTCAGAGGCCGTCAGAAAGAAAAGGGCATCGGCACTAAGATGCGAGTGAAGCTCAGTCCCCCGCCGAGATTATTCCGCGTCTGGTTGAAGGCGGTGTTAGCAGTTCTTGGCTTCTATAAGTTTGCCGCTCAGGAATTTATGAATGATGCTGGAAACATACGTCTGATATGGCAAGCCCTCTGCCACTGCCTTTCGTTGCAGTTCGTTTAGGTCTCTTTCAGAAATTCTTATGTTTAACCTTTTGTCTTTCTTTAGAGTGTTTTTTGCATAAGTCATCAGTTCTGCTTTTCTCTTTGACAGGTTTTTTACTGGTATCCACTCACCTTTTTCAAAACTATCCAATATTTCCTGTTCTTCTTTAGACAATTTTGTCTTCATTTCTTACCTCCGAAATAACATTCTGTTGCCTTTCTGCTCGGAATAATGGTTTTCAGAAATAGTTCTTCCTCATCCTCAACATAAGGAACAAGATATGCATAATTATTTACTCCGATTACCATAATTCTCTGTTCCGGATATTTTTTCTGATTCGGATGTTGATAGTCATCCAAAATGTCGCCGTTTTCAATATAAAACACGATATCCTCAAAGCAAATACCCCTTGATGCTTTGAGATTAAGGCTTTTTTCGGTATTCCAGTTTATCAGCTTCATTCACTGATAGATTATCACATTGTGTGCAGTTTGGCAACCAAATGATTTTCTTAATATTATCTTATTACCTGCCAACGGTTTAAATCAGCAGCGCTGGAAACAAGACAAATTGCAAATCAAACCGCGCTTATCCCGCGTCTGCTGGATTTTTTTGTTGGGCGGTTCAGTGATATTGACAGTTTGCCTTCATTGTATTTATGAATCAGCATCGATATAAGGGACTGATAAGGAATGCCCTCTTCAATTGCCTTCGCCCGAATTTTATTTAAATCGCGTTCACTCATTCGTATATTGATCCGTTTTTGTTTATTAAGGCTGTAGCGGGCATATGCTTCATATTGTTTTTTTTCTTTCTTGTCGAGTTCAGAAATCCATTCGCCTTTTTCAAGCGATTCAGCTAATTCCTTTTCGGCTTTATCTAAATATGCTATTTTTTTCATGGTTTTCCTCCCAGATACTTTTTTGTTGCCTTGCTGTTTGGTATTATTGTTTTTAAGAATATGATTTCCTCATCCTCAACATATGGCACAGAATATATATAATCTTCAATCTTCACCAGAAAAACCTTTTGTTTCGGATATGTTGACTGATTGGGATGTCTCACGCGGTCGATCAAATCACCTGCAGCTATTGCCAGTTCGACCTGCTCAAATGAGACACCTCGCTCTTTCTTGAGTAAATCATTTTTATCGTCATTCCAATCAAAATATTTCATTTGCGTATGCCTATTGTATTCAATTTCAATGATAGCAACAGCTCATGATTTCTGTCAAATTGATTTTATTGCCGCCCAACGACCGAAATGAGCCGCAGGGGCTACCAGCATAAAAAAAACCACCAAGGCTATTCACTGGCGGCTCGATTGATTTGTTCGGCGAAGTTGTTCTTTGTAATTTTTATAAATAAGAAATTCATCGGCCATTTTCATCAAATACGCTTGATTGTCTTTTGCTTTGTAGACATCGGACTGCAACTGTATCAGTCTGTGAAGGCGAAAATGGACGCCTCTTTGAGCACGTACGAAAGTCTCCATAATGAGCGCAGCCATATCGTCAGGGTGAAAGACCCCATTTTTTTCAAATAACTGCCTTAGCTCTGATTTCTCGTCCCAGAGGTTGTAATAATTTCTTATGCTTAAACCTACCCCAAAATGTTCCATTTTCCCCCAAGACTCTTCGGGAATGTCACGTCTCATTTCCGAATGAATTTGAATAAGTCGCTGCTCTAATTCGCGGTATTTAATGTGATTTATATAGTAGTGATAACCTGCAACATAAAAAAGCGCACATAGGAAGACCGCAACCAAGCCCCAGAGATATTTTTTGTATTTCAGTTGATATGCTGCGTTAATCATTTCGCCTTAAATTATATTGATGCCGAACGTCTCAAATAACCCGCTGGCGAATCCGGCA
>JACRHE010000080.1 GCA_016217695.1 Nitrospirota bacterium
CCTTCCTGAATTTCGCACTTTTCAGGGACTTTAAAAAAGTGTTATTGTAGGAAGCAAATGACGGGGAAAGTCGAAGTAAACCTGACTAACATTACAAAACCGGTATTATTTGGCTGACTAACATGAGATTTCGGATATTAGCCGCATTGACAGGATGGATAACATTACAAAAAGAGTATTAGGCAGAAACTATCTAATAACTGGTTAGGTGCCATTTGAACAGGGACTGGCTTGAAGCAACATCGGCCGGCGATGTCGCATGCGTCCTTGACCTGCTGGACGCGGGAGCTGATATTGACGCACTCGATAAGCACGGACAGACCGCGCTCATGAACGCTGCACATCGAGGCGACTCTGCGCTTGTTCAAGCACTCGTTGCCCGTGGGGCGAATCTCAATCACACCGCGAAATATCGGCTAACCGCACTCATGCTCGCGGTCATTGCCCATCGTCCTGAGGTTGTGCGCGTCCTCGTAGCCGCGGGAGCGGACCGGGAGATAAGAGGCAGCACAGGGCAGTTCGCGCGCACTCCGTTGCAGTATGCTGAAGAGCACAGCATGTCAGAGTTGGCTGATCTCTTGCGCAATGGCACCTAACCCCGCGCTCAACACGGACGCGGTGCGTGCGCAGCGCGCCGGTTAACGCGAAACGTTGTGCGGAGTTATTAAATGAAGAAATGGAAGAAAATATTAATCATCCTTGCTAGTGCTACGCTAGTTACGATAGCTTGCGTAATAAGCTGGTCGTACGGATTCAGGCAAGGCATTCAAGCAGGTGGCCTTACAAGCAGCATTGCAGAATTAATGCTGGCTAATAACCATATGGCTGATCAAATGACAAACGCTAACTGCCAAGGTGTAAAACAAGGGATAAATGACTACTTGAAGACGATAGAAAAATATAAAGACAACAAAGACGCTCTAATTACAGAAACTACATATCACGGGGATATAATGCTCGGCCATATTCGGCTGGCCCTAATTGAAGATTATCAAGGAAATAAAGAAGGATACGCACGACATTTGGCAATAGCAAAGGAAGCGTGTAGTCACCGCAAATGGACAGACTGTTCGGAGCAAAAGCTTATTTGGTTCTCAAAACGTCTCGAGGAAAGAAACCCTATGACATGCCTTTCAAAAGAATAACAAAAAAAAGACGCACAACACTTATAAGGCCCCCGGTTGTCAAGAGACAAAGGCGTCCTAATCAGAAATAAAAAGAAAGAATTCCATTTCCATATTATTTAAAGACTGCCAGTCAGCGCCGACTTGGTTTCAAAAACGGCGTCAGATCAAAATCTGCACCAAACCTGCCTACCGGCAGGTTAGTATCAGGCTCGGGTAAGGGGCAGAACCCGTAACAATCTTTCGTATGTCTATAAGGGACCGGGTTTTTCCGGGACGTTGATTCACAAAGTGCTTTCCTCTTGACAGCAGGAAGACAGCAAAATAAAAGACCTGGCCCCGTTAAAGCTCGTGACGAGTCAAAGGCTGATCCGTGTTATTCGCGGCGCCATTAACATATTGACGGCTTCGTGGCACGGCGATATAATATTCTCATGAAAACCCCTATAGATACAATCATGGCAGAAGTGCTTTCTCTTTCGCCGCAGGCACGCGCTTTTGTAGCGGAAAAACTTATCGAAAGCCTTGATTCTGAACCAGAAATTATCCTGTCTCCCGCTTGGCGTGAGGAACTGCACAAACGCTGTCGCGAGGTGGACGAAGGTTCTGTGGAATTACGTAATGCCGAGGATGTATTCGCCCGAGGATATGCTGCACTCGGATGAAACCGGTTCGTTTCCATCCTGAAGCCGATGCTGAGATGATGTCGGCGGCAAAGTTTTACGAAACACAGCAGAAAGATCTCGGTAAACGGTTTCTTGCATCAGTTCAGGACGCCCTCAATAGAATTCAAGTCAACCCACTCTTGTACCAAGAAATCGAAGATGGTGTTCGGCGCTGTCTAACAATGACATTCCCGTTCGGTGTCATTTTTCGGATCATGTCGAATCAGTACGTTATCATTGCGGTAATGCACTTGCATCGTGATCCTGGATACTGGGAAAGACGTATTCCATGAGCTGACTTAAATCACGAAACTTTCCAATCAGTCATTCAACCCGCCGAGCGGGCGTCAACAGGCCGTTTATCAAAGTTGGATTTTTCTGAATGGTTGAAAACGGCCCCGTGGGGTCAGACTTGATTACGTCGGGACGACAGTGGAGAGGGCAATCGCCCTTGTTCTCCACGACCTGGAAACAATTCAGAACCCTTATACCGTCCTATTCAAAGGTATGGTTCAGGCCAGTGGGATCATCCAGTTAGTATCAGGCTCCTGAAAAAACAAACGGGGACACATCCCATTTTTAAACAAATATTGTCTGAATCGAACAGGAAAGACTATCTAGCTTATGATGCGTTATCGATTGAAGAATGAAAGCTCAAGGAACTCAGATTGAGTATAGTGAGAAAAGGGGATGTGTCCGTAATTATTTCCCATTATTTCCTCATCACATCTGCAGGTCAGAAGGCAGCACCGTGTGTCTGATTATCTTGCCCTCAACAAGATATATCACCATCTCGGCAATATTGGTGGCATGGTCCGCGATGCGTTCAAGGTACTGGGCCACGAAGCTTACCTTCATCGCCCGAAACACGGTCGAGGGGTCCTGGGCCATGAAAAACGCCAGCTCCTGCAGTACCTCATGCTTTAGGTCATCCACCTCGTCATCCCTCATGATCACCTCCGTTGCGAGCTTCTTGTCTTTTCTCACAAAGGCGTCCAGCGCGTCCCTTATCATGCCCTGGGCAATCTCCCTCATCCTGGGGATATCGATATAGGGCTTTAGTACCGGCTCCTGGTTGAGCTCCAGAGCCCGCTCCGCAATATTGACCGCAAGGTCTCCCATTCTTTCGAGGTCTGTGGTTATCTTCATCGCCATTGTGATGAAGCGCAGGTCGACTGCCTTGGGCTGCCGAAGCGCGATAAGCCGGATCGACTCCTCGTCTATCTCGACGTCGAGCGTGTTGACCAGCCGGTCATTGTCAATGACCTTCTGCGCCAAAGCGTTGTCCCTTTCGACAAGGGACTGGATGGAATGCTTGATCGCATCTTCCACCAGAGACCCCATCCTGAGAAGCTTCTCTTTCAGGTGCTGCAATTCCTCGTCAAAGACAGTCATTAACCGAACCTCCCCGTTATGTAATCTTCAGTCAGCTTCTCGGCAGGCGCAGTGAAGATCCTGTCTGTATGGCCGAACTCTATCAGCTCTCCGAGCATCAGAAACCCTGTCGAATCTGATATTCTCGCTGCCTGCTGCATATTATGTGTGACTATTATAATCGTAATGTCTCTTTTCAGGCCTTCGAAGAGGTCCTCGATCTTCGCAGTCGATATCGGATCAAGTGCAGACGTCGGCTCATCAAAGAGCAGCACCTCGGGATTAACCGCAAGCGCCCTTGCAATGACAAGCCTCTGCTGCTGTCCGCCGGACAGGTCATACGCGCTGGCATTAAGCTTGTCTCTGACCTCGTCCCAGAGTGCGGCATGCCGCAGCGCCTTTTCGATCCTCTCAGAAAGGTCTGTCCTCTTCTTGATCCCCTTTAACTTAAGGCCATAGGCAATGTTATCGAAGATGCTCATCGGAAACGGAGTGGGCTTCTGAAAGACCATCCCTATGCGGCTCCTGAGATTGATGAGGTCGGTTCCAGCTGAAAGGATATTGTCGCCCTGGAAGAGTATCTCGCCTTCGTATCTGTTTTTGGGATAGAGATCATGCATGCGGTTGAAACACCTCAGAAGAGTGGTCTTGCCGCAGCCGGAGGGGCCGATCAGGGCGGTAACGCTGTTTCTTAGCACCGTCAGGTTTATCTTTTTCAGGGCGTGCACATTCCCCGCGTAGTAAAAATCAAGTCCTTTCACCTCAATTTCAGTCCCGCCGGCCACTACCTGTACCTCCACTTGATGATCAGTCTTCCTGCGATCGTAAGAAGTAGGATGAAAATTGTTATGACAAAGGCCGCTGCCCAGGCCTGTTCATGCCAGTTATCGTAAGGCCCCATTGCATACTGAAATATGGTTACGGTCAGAGAGGCAACGGGCTGGTTCATATTATACGAAAAAAAAGAGTTATTAAACGATGTAAAAAGCAGGGGCGCCGTCTCCCCCGAGACCCTTGCGATCGAGAGCAATATGCCCGTCAGTATGCCTGTTGCAGCCCCCCGGTAAACGACCTGGGTTATGACCTTATAGTACGGGGCGCCAAGCGCAAAGGCGGCCTCCCTCACCGTCCACGGCACCAGGGAAAGCATATCCTCCGTTGTCCTCAGGACAACGGGGATCATGATAATCGAAAGCGCGACGGCCCCTGCCCAGCCGTTGAAGTGACCTGCAGGCTTTACAAGGATCGCATAGATGAATGTCCCTATGACTATCGAAGGGACGCTGACCATGATGTCCGAAAGTATGCTTATTATCCGGGCTATCCTACTTCCCCGCGCATACTCGGCAAGAAAGGTGCCGCCGAGCACCCCTATGGGCACTCCTATCAGTGTAGCAGACAGCGTAATCATCAACTGCCCGACAAAGGCGTTTCTCAGGCCGCCCCCCTCAACGCCCGGAGGCGCCGGATCATTCATAAAAAGGCTCCAGTTCAGCGACTTCACGCCGTGCAGAAGAACATCGCCCAGTATGAAGACCAGCCAGAAGAGCCCCATTAAGGCGGCAAGCGTGCTCAGCGTCAGCGCAAGGCCCCCTTCTGCCTTTCTTCTCTGCTCCCTTGTCATCGCGAATATTTCCTCTCCGCCTTCAGCAGGAAGTACTTTGCAAGCGCAAGGGTGACAAAGCTCATTATAAAGAGCACCATTGCCAGATAAAACAGAGCCGAAAGATAAATATCCTTGTCCGCCTCGGCAAACTCATTGGCCAGCGTTACGGTAATCGTCGCTGCCGCGTCAAAGAGAGATGTCGTTATCCTATGGTTGTTACCAAGCACGAAGGCAATAGCCATAGTCTCACCAAGCGCCCTGCCGAGGGATAGGACTATTCCGCCGAATACACCGAGCTTTGAATATGGTATGACAATGTTCTTGATGACTTCCCATTTTGTAGCGCCGATGGCATAGGCCGATTCCTTAACAACCGACGGCGTGAGATTAAACGAATCCCTGGATATGCTCGCTGTAAAAGGGATTATCATGATGCTCAGGATTACGCTCGCAGTAAGGATATCGATGCCCATCGGCGTACCCTGAAACAGGAGGCCGACCAGAGGGATAGGCCCGAATATCCTCTTCAGTAACGGCTCTATATGGCTGCTCATAATCGGCGAAAGGGTGAAGAGCCCCCACATGCCGTATATGATGCTGGGGATCGCGGCCAGAAGTTCTATGGCAATCCCTATAGGCCCCTTGAGGAAGTCGGGCGCTATTTCAGTCACGAATATGGCGATGCCGACTGCGACCGGTATCGCTATCAATAATGAAAGAAAGGTTGTAAGGATTGTTCCATAAATATTTGTGAGGGCGCCGAAGGACTCTTTTACCGGGTCCCAATCTGTCGAGGTCAGGAATTTTATGACCCCGAATCTCTCTATGGCCGGCAAAGACTCGGAGATGAGCACATACAGGATCCCAAGGATAAAGAAAATGACCGAAAATGAGGCGATGGCAGTCAGCGACGAAAAGACCAGATCAAGCGGATTTTTCCCGGAGCCTATCGCCATGTCAGCCTCATTCCGTGATACGGCCTACTGCAGCCCGTTCGTCTTCCAGTATGCCCTAACCTTATCTTTCAGTGATTTCGGCAGCGGTACATAAACAAGCTCTTTAGCCTTATTATCACCGATCTTAAATGCCCAATCAAAGAATTTAACGACGTTCTTGTTGGAATCGGTTTTTTCCTTCGCAAGAAGAATGAAGGTTGCGCCTGCTATAGGCCATGAGCCCTTGCCCGGCGCATTGGTAAGCCACAGGTAAAAGTCCTTCTTTGCATCGAAGTCACCTGTCTCGGCAGCATCCTCGAAACTCTCAAAGCCCGGCTCTACAAAATTTCCTGCCCTGTTTTTGAGTTGTAGGTAATCGAGCTTGTTCTGTTTCGCATAAGCAAACTCGACATAGCCGATGGCGTTTGCTGTTCTCTTGACATAGTTGGCAACACCCTCATTTCCCTTGCCGCCGATGCCGACCGGAAATTTCACGGCCTTCCCTTCTCCGACCCTGCTCTTCCAGTCAGGACAGGTTTCGCTAAGATAGTGAGTAAATATGGCCGTGGTGCCGGCACCGTCAGACCGATAAACGACGGTAATCTCTGAATGAGACAGCTTAAGCCCGGGATTGATTTTTGTTATTTTGGGATCATCCCAGAACTTGATCTCACCAAGAAATATCTTACATAGTGACTCCGGATCGAGCTTTAGCTCCCCCGGCTTCACATTTTCAAGGTTCGCAACCGGCACAACGCCGCCTATGACAGCGGGGAACTGGAGCAGTCTGTCCTTCTGGAGCTGTTCAGGCCTGAGCGGATCATCCGATGCGCCAAAATGAACCGTCCGCTCGGTGATCTGCCTCACCCCACCCCCGGAACCGATTGACTGATAGTTCAACTGCACCCCTGTGATCTTGTTATAGTCAAAGGCCCAGGCCGAGTAGACAGGATAGGGAAATGTTGCGCCAGCTCCGTTGAGCGTCTCTGCCGCCTCAGCATGCGTAAAGAACACCATTAGTGCCATCGCCAATACTACCATCAGAATTGTTTTCATCTTCTCTCCTTGTTCGATATGTCGATGCATCTGCATCCTGGTATTAGTCTACTGGATACATGTTACCGCGGTATTAAGGGAATGTTAAGATTCCGTTACAGATTTATTTGCCACTGAAGGTGTTCTTTTACTGCCGAAGCCTGAGGCGTGAAAGCAGAAGCCCGGCCAATCTATTCAGGGCATTTGTTCTGGGAAGGAAGGAAAACACCGGTTTTCTTCTGATCCCGAGGGTCGATAAGAGAAGCCTGATCTCCCCGTTATCGCCTAAGGACAGCCCTTTTCTCAAAGCCGCAATCGCCTCGTCTTTTCTGGACGCCTTGAGATATACCCTGCCCAGATTGAGGTAATGCACCGGGTTGGACGGCTCAGAGCCCAAGGCCTCTTCGCACAGCTTTAGCGCCTCGGTGACCTTGCCCCTCTCGGCAGCTATGCAATATCCAAGATATGACTGTATCTCCGGAGACCTGCTGAGGACACTTGCCTTCTCAAAACATGCCAGCGCGCCAAGACGGTTCTTCTCCGAAAGATGGACAAGCCCTTTTTTGAAAAGTTCATCAGCGTTCAGTTTGTTATCCATGGAACCAGTTGTCACAGATAGA
>JACRHE010000078.1 GCA_016217695.1 Nitrospirota bacterium
CGGTTATTGACAGGAAGGGACAGACGACGACTTATACGTATGATCAGATGAACAGGATGACAAGGGCTGATTATGCTGATAGTAGCTATACGACCTATACCTATGATGTCACAGGAAAGGTACTCACGATAACAGACAGCGCAGCAGGTTCCATATCGTATACATATACCGGCACAGGTTGCGGATCGGGCTGCACAATGGTGCCTGATAAGGTGGCAAGAGAGACAACGCGCTATCTGCCGAAGCTCTGATATCAAAACCGGACATTTCCAATTTGGTTTGACACAGCTGAATTTTTTCTTGCTTTTTCGTTTATTTTGTCATACCCTTGTCTTGTTACCTGCTTTTCATTGGCGTTTTTTTTGGGGGAATGTCAGAGAAGCGGTTCATTTCATGCTCAGTCCCCCCCGTAGTGATAATGAGAAGACTTTATATAAAGGCACTGTCGAAGGCTTCTGTTGTCAGGGCTGTCTCTGTAATTATCATTTTGGTGACAGGGATTTCATTGGGTTTCTTCCTTAAGGGCTCTCTCGTTGCGAAAGAAAATACCGCCACCCGGCACTTCGAGGTTCGGGAGCAGGGTTTTAAATTCATCAACCCCCTCCTTGAATGTTCGAGCACGCCGGATGCATCGGAGAATGAAAGGCTGAGGCCTTTTAAGAACAGGATCGAAAGCCTGAGAGAGGATCTTTTAAAGGGAGGTTGGGTCAGCGATATCGCAGTATATTTCCGCGACCTCAATAACGGACCATGGTTCAGCATACAGGATGTGGACTGCTTCTCGCCTTCGAGCCTTCTTAAGGTTCCGACCATGATGGCAATTCTCAAAGAGGCAGAGTCGAACCCGAATATCCTGTCGAAAAAAATTAAGTTCGCGCTTATCGACGGCACTGACCTTAATGCATACCAGATGGTCAGGCCTTCAAGCAGTCTCGTGCCGGGAGAATTTTATACTGTAGAGGAGCTGCTCCACCGTATGATCGTCTATTCAGATAATAACGCCACAGCCATTCTTCAGGGGAGCATCAATTCCGGTGTACTTGACAGAACTTACAGGGAGCTCGGCATCAGGAATCCCTATGTGAGAAAAGATGAATATGTGATGTCCGTTGAGCTGTGCGCCACTTTTTTCCGTATACTTTTCAACGCCTCATACCTGAACAAGGAGATGTCGGAAAAGGCACTGCAATATTTGGGAGCCGCAGAGTATAACAACGGTCTTGTCGCCGGAGTTCCCTCAGGAACAGCAGTAGCACATAAATTCGGGGAAAGAACAGTCGGCCCTGACAATGATGTCATGCAGCTGCATGACTGCGGAATCGTCTATTATCCGAACCATCCCTATCTCCTCTGTGTGATGACAAGCGGAAAGTCCTTCGAGTTTCTGGACGACGCCATACGGCAGATCTCGATGGTCGTTTACGGGGAGGTTGAAAACCAGCATAGAGACACCGGCCTAACTCCGGTAGCATCGGTTGCACCGTATGCATTCTGATATGAGCGGATCAGGCCTGTTTCCAATCGGGCAATCCTTTCGGCTGGGATAACCTCCTGCTTTTCGCGAAAGAAGTCCGGTAAACGCCGCCACAGGACAGAGATACCTGCACCAGAACCTTTCGATTCTCAGATTTGCCAGTGTCGAGATGACGACGAGCGACCAGGCGAGATAGGTCCCGTTGAATGAGAACAGGGTCACGTATGTTTCGTAGTTTCCGAATTCGACCTTTCTGCTGATAAGTACAACGGCTGCTATCAGCCCGAGGAAAAGATATTTTAAACTCCGCCACTGATCATCTGTTTCGGGCCGGATATCCCATTTTTTCAGGGGTATCCTCCCGATAAATTCAGACAACGCTCCAAAAGGGCAGAGCCACCCGCAGTAAAATCGTCCTGCCAGGACCAGGGATATGAAGGTAGTGAGGATGATCGTCAGCCAGAGCAATGATGAAGAGGATCTCAGAAGGAGCAGGTTGAAAACATGGAGAATGGAAAAAGGGCTTGAAAGATAAAGGCCGATGATGAGAATGCCGGTCACAAGGAAGATGTCCCTTACCCTTATGAACCTCTTTGATCTCCTGGTAAGCAGATAAAAAGAGAACGCGGATGAGAAGAGCAGAAGGTATGAGATCCAGCCGGGACTCTGAGAGATCCGTTTCCCGTTCGTTACGGTTTCTATGCCGAGTACGCCCGAGGCAATTGAGCGGGAAGAATCCCTCATGGTTTTTGCCATAGCCTCCACGCTCACTGTTGCCCTGCTTATTCCGTCTATATCCCTGTCGATCCGGAATTGGTCGCGGACGTCTTTTCCGATGAAACGGCTCAGATATTCAGGCGTCTCCATATAGTGGACATAGTTCTTTGTCTCCTGATGTTCGAGGATCCTTATCCCCGCTATCCTGCCGTCAGGACTCAGTGCAAGCAGCAACTTGATGGGTCCTGCATAACCCCTTACAGAGGGCGCAATGTCATATGTGCTGAAGGCGATGATACCGTTGTCAGCCCTGTAATGAGGCGGGTTCTGTTTTTTTTCGGAGAATTTCAGCTCCGGCAGCATCTCTTTCAGATACGCCTTCTCGTCGATCTTCCTCTCAGGAAAGACTGTCCTTAAGGCATAGCCCGCTAAAATTGCGGCAAGTGCTGTTATGAAAAGGACTATCCTAATTTTTCTCATGTCTTATAGATAGTAGTAGCGCAAGTGATACTATCCTTAAGGATAGCAGAGACAGGATCATATTTTGAATCCCCAGCAGAGGCACCAGGATGATCGAGGTAAGAAGCGTCCCGGCGAATGAGCCTGCAAGCTCTGCAGCATATAAACCTCCGGCAACAGCGCTGCCGAGGCCTGCTTTTTCGCAGTTCCCTGACTGTGCCAGAGAAAGATTTGCTGCCGCGAACTGCATTCCCGTAAACAGCCCGCTGAAAAAATTCAGCAGGTAAAATGCAGACTCCTGCTTCATGATAAGCAGACTCACAATCAGGAGAAGCATGGCAGCGCCTTCAACAGACCTCATTAACTTCAGCGGGTTCCCCCGGGCTTTCCTCATATGCGAGCCGATAGCAGCGCCTAGCATGAAGACAGCCGTAAGGAGCCCTATCATCTCGTACATATAGCCGTAAGCCGCCTGGTAAGCCAGCAATATTATCAGAGAGAATGCCATTGATGAGTATCCGGTCGTAAATACCGAGCAATAAATTGCAGGCCTTTTTCCCCAGAGCATGGCGGCCGCTGCAAGAAACGCCGCAAAGATCGCGGCAAAGATGTTCCGACCTCCCGCATCAAGAAGGACGTTGAGCAATCTGTCTCCCTGGATCTCTGCCCAGAGCATCAGATTATAGAGATAGGCAACCGGTCTCATGTCGCTGTTCAACACCTTTATTTTTTCGAGCCGCTCTTTTGATGACGCGTCTTTTTCTTTTGAGACAACCTGTTTTTCAATTTCAAGCTGCATTATTTTTCGGTTTATCTCGTCAATTTCCGTGGGAAGGCTGTCTATTTCCATCCGAAGCCGCGA
>JACRHE010000075.1 GCA_016217695.1 Nitrospirota bacterium
GGCGGGATGTTATATCCCTATCCGCAGGGGTATTTTCCGGAATATCTGCGTCAAGGAAAAAGACCGGGATGATCCCGCCGGCCAGGCTTTTCACATTGTATTGCCAGGCCTGTATGTATACATCTCTTTCTTCGATCCGGACAGCGACTTTGAAGGGAAGGAGATGCATATACTGTTTAGGGTCCCATGTCGAGGGGTACTCGACCTGCCAACCGGTGTCGTCGATATCCTGGGTAAAATAACCGTTTTTGCTGAGCAGGGTTACAGCGATCATAGGCAATTTCAGGTCAGCTGCGGACCGTATGGTGTCGCCTGCAAGCACGCCGAGACCGCCGCTGTATGTAGGCATATCGTTATGGACGCCTATCTCCATTGAAAAATAGGCTATCTTCGGTTCTTTTGTCAGATCAAGGAGCTGAGAGAGAATATCCATGGAAATGTATTTTAAGCTATTTGAAGAAGAGAAACAACTTTTGATATATACCGAAGGCCTTCCTGTCTTGTCTCATCTCGGTTTCGCGGGGCTATGCCAGCGGGAGAAGCCATATGTATTATTGAAAAAAAATAAAGGCATTTGGTAGTATTCTAAATGTCTGAGGAACAAAGAAGGGCAGGGCTTCTTCTTAGGACTGCAGCAAAAATCATTGACTTCATCCTTATAGCTGCAGTAATCGAAATAATACCCAGAGCAGGTTATTTTGCCGGCCTGGCGTATCTCCTGATCGGAGATGGCTTTTTTGACGGCAGGAGTATCGGCAAGAAACTCATTAAAATATGGGTGGTATCCTCCGAGACCCGGAATCCGTGCTCGTTTAGGGATTCCATATTGAGGAACAGCACTCTTGCCATCGGATACGGGCTCTGGATTATTCCCTGGCTCGGCTGGGTTTTTCTCTTTTCAGCCTGTGCTGTTGAGTTTATCCTTTTACTTGGAAGTAAAGACGGCATGCGCCTTGGGGACGAGATAGCCAAGACAATAGTTTTAGAAACCTGATACTGCAGTTAAGGAGGCGGAATGTTTTTTCATAAGATACTAGGATTATTCTCCAATGATCTCGCTATTGACCTTGGCACGGCTAATACCCTCGTTTATGTCAAGGGCAGGGGAATTGTATGTGACGAGCCCTCTGTTGTTGTTATACGGAAAGATAATAAAAAGACTGTTGCCGTAGGGGCGGAGGCCAAGAGGATGCTGGGAAAGACCCCGTCGAATATTATGGCTATCAGGCCTATGAAAGACGGTGTTATCGCCGACTTTGACGCGACCGGCGAGATGCTGAAATATTTTATCAAGAAGGTGCATAACCGGAGGAGTTTTGTTTCTCCGAGGGTAATCGTCGGCGTGCCTTCAGGTATCACCCAGGTTGAACAGAGGGCTGTCAAGGATGCTGCAGAGGCATCAGGAGCCAGGGAGGTCTATCTTATTGAAGAACCGATGGCTGCTGCCATCGGGGTCGGACTTCCTGTAGGCGAGCCCTCAGGAAACATGATCGTGGATGTCGGAGGAGGCACTACGGATGTGGCAGTCATCTCGCTTGACGGTGTTGTCTACAGCAAGGCGGTCAGGGTCGGAGGGGACAAGATGGATGAGGCGATCATGGCCTATATCAAGAGGCGATACAACCTGATGATTGGAGAGACGACCACGGAGCAGATAAAGATAGATATCGGCTCTGCGTTCAGCACAGACAGTTCGGCAAAGCGTGTCATGGATATCAAGGGGAGAGACCTTATATCAGGCATACCCAAGACTATAACAGTGAATGAGGATGAGATAAGGGAGGCCCTGTCAGAACCTATCAATATCATACTCGAAACGATCAAGGTGGCGCTCGAAAATACTCCGCCGGAGCTTGCTGCGGACATCGTGGACAGGGGTATCGTCCTTGCCGGAGGCGGAGCACTGCTGCGGGGGCTTGATGCCCTGATCAAACAGGAGACCGGTCTCCCGGTTATTGTCACCGAAAACCCCTTGACAGCGGTCGTTATGGGAGTGGGTAAGATGCTTGATGAATTAGAGATGCTTCGAAGAATAGCAATAACCTAACCTTTACGCATGCCGAAAAAAAGAACCCTTCTTTTCTTTGCCGTCGTCATTATCTCCTTTGTTTTGATGACGTACCAGAGTAAAAAGGGGTATATCCCGTCAGGTAATATATTCAATGTCTTTCTCGGGGGTTCGCAAACTATCATGCAGTCTGTCTCTGACGCATTTAAGAGACCCTTTGTGAGGATGGCGCTGCGAGAGGAAGAAAATGTCAGGCTGAAAAGGCAGATAGCTGACCTCCTTCAGGAAAGGGGAAAATTTCAGGAGGCGATCCTTGAGAATAAGCGCCTGACCGAGTTGCTTAAGCTCGGGGAAAGCAGCAGGAATTCTGTCTCCTCAGCGCGAATTATCGGAAGGGATATTGTTCAGTGGACTCATACCCTGCTCCTGGACAAGGGGCAGAAGGATGGGGTCGGCAAAGACATGGCTGCAATAACTCCCAGGGGGCTTGCCGGAAAAATCACCAACGTCTCAGTCTCATATTCTTATCTCCTCCTTCTTACCGACATCAACTTTGCTGCTGCGGTCAGGCTCCAGGAAAGCAGGAAAGAGGGGATACTTGCCGGAAACGGCACGAGGATCTGCGGCCTGAAATATATCCCTTACGAGGAGGAGGTAAAGCCAGGGGATATCGTTATCACCTCAGGTCTTGACCTGCTGTTCCCTGCAGGGATACCGGTAGGATATGTATCAAAGGTCGATAACAGGGGCAGGGGAGGGAATTTCCAGTATATCGAGGTGATCCCTTTTCAGGATGATACAAAGATGGAGGAGGTACTGATCATAAGATGAAATATCTCGCATGGACCGCGGCGGTACTGCTGACATTCATGCTGCAGGGCAGGATATCAATACTCGGCATTTCCCCGAATCTGACTGCAGTCCTGGCCTTTTATGCCGGTATAAGATACGGAGAGGTCAGGGGGCTTCTTATCGGCTCGGTAATAGGAGCTTGCGAAGACAGCATCTCTTTGTCTCTCATCGGCCCCAACCTTCTTGGAAAGGGCATGGTGGGCTTTTTCTCGTCTTTTTTTGTATCAGGGGGCGTATTCAGGTGGACTCCGCTGCTCGGAATGATTGCTATAGCCTTTCTTACTACCATAGACAACAGTATTGTTTTCTTATCCAAGAGCATATTTGATAAGATGCCGTCAGCTCCGGGTTCGGGCCTGTTTATAGCATTGATGCAGTCCCTCCTGAGCGCTCCGGCCGGCATCTTCATAAGGCCGAGGCATGTTGACTGAGAAGACGCATCCCGAAAAGATTATCTTAATCAGCTATATCATCGTCGTAGGTTTCCTGATACTCCTGATGAGGCTATGGCAACTGCAGATCCTGCAGGGAGAGGAATACAGGAAGATCGCTGAGTCTAACAGGCTGAGGATCATCGGAGTGCCTGCGCCGAGGGGGATTATCTTTGACAGGAACGGGATTCCCCTTGTCAAGAATGCCCCATATTTCTGCGCGTCTCTCATACCCGGCGAGTTTAATGCTGCCAGTGTGCCATCCCTCGCAAGAGTTCTCAATATGCCTGAAGAGGAGCTCGCGAGAAAGATACAGAAAAAAGGGCTGAGCCCCTTTAGTCCGGTCCGCGTAAAGGAAGGGCTTTCTTTTAAGGAAGTCAGTTTTATTGAGGCGAGACGTTCTGATTTTCCCGGCCTTATCATGGAGATTGAGGTGAGCAGGGATTATATCTACGGGGGGACAGGAGCTCATGTTGTCGGATACCTGGGCAAACTCAGTCCGGGCCAGTCAAAGGACCCCGAATTCAGGGATGTGCCTCCTGAGGCCTTCATCGGTCAGTGGGGCATTGAGAAGTTGTACGACAAAAAACTCCGGGGAATAGCAGGACAGCGGATGATCGAGGTGGACGCACTTGGAAGGGAACTGAGATTAATAAAGGAAAACCCGCCGGTAAAAGGAGAGGACCTCTCGCTGAGCATTGATATAGCCTTGCAGAACGAGGCTGAGAAGGCGTTTGATGGCCGGACCGGCGCTCTTGTTGCGCTTCAGCCCGACACAGGTGAGATACTCGGGCTGGTCAGTTCCCCTTCATTTAACCCCAACATGTTCGCGACAGGGATCAGCAACGCTGACTGGGCCTCGCTCAGTCAGGACAAAAAGCTTCCCATGCTGAACAGGGCTGTTCAGAGTCAGTATCCACCCGGCTCGACATTTAAGATAGTCATGGCGATCGCAGCTCTGGAAGAGGGCGTTTTGAATGATTCAACGACTGTTGACTGCAGGGGTGGGATCAGTTACGGCAAATGGTCTTTCGGTTGCTGGAGAAAGACGGGCCATAATACGGTTTCCCTGCACAGGGCCCTCGTTGAATCCTGTGACGTATATTTTTATGAGGCTGGAAAACGCCTGGGGATAGACAGGATTCATGACTATGCGACAAGGTTTGGCCTCGGTATGGAGACAGGCATCCAGCTTGCGGCTGAAAAAAAGGGCCTGATACCCAACTCCAGGTGGAAGATGGAAGCAAAGAAATCCCCATGGTATCTCGGAGAGACATTTGTAAATTCCATAGGGCAGGGCTACGTATCCACAACACCTCTTCAGATGGCAGTGATGATGAGCGCGGTCTCCAGCGGAGGCAATATCTTTAAGCCCCTCATCCTCAAGGATTCGAAACCGGAACTCATTAAGAACGCCGGAGTTAAGCCCGGCACCCTTGATATTGTCAAAGATTACCTCAGGGGCGTTGTGAACGAGCCTGGCGGGACCGGGTGGATAGCCAAGTCAGCCGTTACGACCATTGGAGGGAAGACAGGCACGGCACAGGTTGTCGGCATTCGCAGGGATTCAAAATTCCTTGCTGAGCAGTTTCGGGACCACGCATGGTTTGTGGCATTTGCGCCTGTAGAGAAACCTGAGATTGCGATGGCTGTTCTGGTCGAACACGGAGGGCACGGCGGAAGTGCTGCTGCGCCCATTGCAAAGAAGGCGATTGAGGCGTACATGCTTTCTGCAGAGAAAAAGAAAGAGCTGTTAAATGTTCAGAATTGACCGCAGGCTGATACAGAACTTTGACTGGATTACCTTTGCCACCATAATATGCATAGCCCTGATCGGCATAATGTCGATTTTCAGCGCAACACGCAGCCCGGCTGAATCTGTGCAGTCCCCTCTCTTTATGAAACAGGTTATATGGCTCTTCATCGGCCTGGCAGGACTTGCGGTTGTCATGAGCTTTGACTATATCTGGCTCAGCAGGATTTCCATCCCCCTCTTTACGATGGGGGTTATCCTTCTGGTTATTGTTCTCTTTGCCGGAAAGACCGGCATGGGGGCTCAGAGATGGCTCAGCCTCGGCCCCGTCGTATTTCAGCCCTCGGAATTCTTCAAGCTTATTTTTATCATCATGGTGGCCCATTACCTTGCTTACCTGCGTGGGCCGATCGATATGAGTATGATGCTGAGGCTTTTTTTTGTGTTCGTATTTTTCCCGTTTATTCTTCTTTTCAAACAGCCTGATCTCGGGACAGCTGTCGTCATAATGGTCATCTTCTTTTCGATGCTCCTTTCGAGAGGCCTTCACAGAAGGGTCATAGTCCTTCTCGTTTTATTGGGTATCGTATCACTGCCGTTTGTCGGAAATATCATGTGGACAGGGCTGAAAGACTACCAGAAGAACAGACTGATCGCCTTCCTGGACCCGGAGGCTGATCCATCCGGCATCGGTTATCATATAAACCAGTCCAAGGTGGCGATAGGCTCAGGGGAGTTTCTGGGGAAGGGGTTTCTCAAGGGCACCCAGGGACCCTTCCGTTTTCTCCCTGAACGGCATACGGAGTTTATTTTTTCTGTTTTTGCAGAGGAATGGGGCTTTGTCGGATCGGCTTTTCTCATGTCGCTTTATCTTCTGCTGATCATGAGGGGGCTTGATACAGCACGGAAGGCGAAGGATGAGTTCGGCAGGATGCTTGCATTGGGCATCACTTTTATGTTCTGCGTCTATTTCTTCGTTAATGTGGGCATGACCCTCGGGATTATGCCTGTTGTAGGCATACCGCTGCCGTTTATGAGCTATGGCGGAACTGCGCTGCTTTCGAACTTCATATCAGCAGGGGTGCTAATAAATATCAGGACGCGAAGGTTCACCCTCTTTTACTAAACTGTGGCATTTTTGTTATAATTCTCTCTCTCTTAAGTGGCGGTGTAGCTCAGGTGGTAGAGCATGCGACTCATATTCGCAGTGTCCGGGGTTCGAATCCCTGCACCGCCACCAACCTTTCCCTTCCTAACCCTTCGTCGCTTTTCCATCCGGGCCTCAGCAACTCTCGGCCAAGCCCTGAACTTCCCCCTGGTTTAGTGGACACACCGGGAGGCACCGGGCTGAAGGTTGACAAGCGGAAGAGGTCTCCTTACAATAAAAGTAAGGGAATAACTTCCTTACTTGGAGGTGCTCAATGATAGTAGCAAAAGTTACATCTAAAGGACAGGTGACCATCCCCAAAAAGGTCAGGGACAGGCTGGGCGTGCACCCGGGCGAGGATGTAGGTTTTGAGGAGAAAGAAGGAGTGGTTGTGATAACAAAGGCGGTGACCAAATCCCCCTTTGACAAATGGGTAGGCAAGCTCGCAAAGCTTGAGGGCCAAAAGAGTGATGATCTGGTAAAGGAGCTTCGGGGCCATTGATTACTGCAGTCGATACAAACATCCTGCTCGATATCCTTATTCCTGGGGAGACGCACAGCGAATCCTCAAAGAGGCTTCTGGACAGGCATCTGGCAAGCGGCAAACTGATCCTGTGTGAAGTGGTTTTTGCCGAACTTGCTGCCAGGTTTCCATCTGAACAGGAACTAAAACTATTCCTAGCAGAGACCGGCATGAGACTCGTTCCGTCTAATGAAAAGTCGCTCCATATAGCCGGCATGCGATGGGCCGAATTTGCCAAGAAGAGCAGAAAAGACCGTTTTTCATGCGGCAACTGTGGCACTGTTTTTGAGGCAGCCTGCCCTAAGTGTAAGACAGTTCTTGCAAAAAGACAGCTTGTCCTGGGCGATTTTCTCATTGGCGCTCATGCCGTTGTACATGCCGACTGTCTGCTTTCGCGGGACCTTGGAGTGTATAAGAACAATTTCCGTGACCTAAAGATTGTGAGTTCGGCATGAGTGGAAAGTCAGAGACATTTTCTCCCGCCGAAACTAAACCGATCCCTTTACTTCTCCCTGCCAAACACGGGGATATTTACGTACAGTCCAGAATTGAACTTGCCTTAACAGATATGAACTGATATGTCCGGGTTCGATTAATAGTTGCATTGACAATTCCTCAGTTTCTCCATCCACTGATTTGTTATAATGGTGTAACATTTTCCCCTGAGCCGGGGCATCACA
>JACRHE010000079.1 GCA_016217695.1 Nitrospirota bacterium
AGCAGCTGAAAGCCCGATGATAAAAAGCACGATCAGGAGCTCAAAAAGGGTGAACCCCGTTTGAGATCTGACAGCCTGCACAGACCTGAACCTTATACTGCCGTCAGTAATAATATTCGGACCTCCGGCTCTTCTGCCGCAGACCTCCTCTAACAGAGTGAACCCTCTTTTATTCCCAGCTGTTGACGTCCCTGTTTTCACCATCTCCGCCGGCTGTGCCGTCAGCTCCGTAGGAGAACATATCATAGTCGCCGTGAGTGCCGGGGGACAGATACTGATAGGGCTTGCCCCATGGGTCATTCGGTACAGCCTTCTTCAGATAAGGTCCGGCCCACCCCTGGATGCCGGTATTAGTATAAAGGGCGTTGAGACCCTCTGAGGTTGTGGGATATCTTCCTGTATCAAGCTTGAAGCTGTCGAGGCCCTGGCCGAGCATCTCTATCTGCGTCTTTGCTGCAGATTGCCTCCCCTTGCCGACATTGCCGAAGAGCCTTGGACCGACAAGCGCGGCAAGCATGCCGAGGATCACCATAACCACAAGGAGTTCGATCAGGGTGAAGCCTCTTCTGTTTTTCAGATATTTCTCCGTGTTAGCATCCTTCATTTCTTCCTCCTGCTGTTTATTCTCTGTCATTCATTATTCCTTCTGTATTCTGTCTCCTGACTTCCCGCCTCTGCGGGTCGCCGAAGGAGACTGACTTCTTAATTTTGCCTTCTATCTCCTCATATCGGGATCTCATTGATGCTGAATATGCCTATCAGCATGGATATTACGATAAACCCGACTACCAGTCCCATCAGGAGTATCAGCACAGGCTCAAAAAGACTCACGAACCTCTTGATGAGGCTCTTTGTCTCTGTCTCAAACCTCTCTGCAATGAGGAGAAAGGTCTCCTCCAGCCTTCCCGCCTCCTCGCCGACCGTCACCATCTGGGTGACAATGGCAGGAAAGACACCGCTTTCCCTTAATGGCTGGGACATACCCCTGCCTTTGCTCACTCCTTCCTCAATCACAGCAAGCCTCTGTGAGACAGTGTCGTTGTCTATCACGTCACGGGATATCTTTATCGCCTCTATGATAGGCACACCGCTTTGAAGGAGGGTACCGAAGGTCCTGCAGAACCTCGATATGATCATCTTCATGCTCAGCTTTTTTAAAACAGGTATCTTAAGCTTCAGGTTATCCATATATGTCTTGCCTTCCGCGGTCCTGGCGTATCCGCGCAGCAGAACGACAGACATGGCAAGACCGCCGAGAACAACCCACCAGTAAGAGGCAAAGGCCTCGCTCATCTTTATCAGCATCAGGGTCGGAAGCGGAAGTGCCTGCCCCATATTCTCAAAGATCTTTGCGAAGTTAGGGATTACATAGAGCATAAGCACGGCCACGGCAAGGCCGCCGACTGTCGTAAGGAGGATTGGATATACAAGCGCAGATACGATCTCCTCCTTAAACGCGATCGTAGTTTCAAGAAAGGCCACGAGCCTTTTGATAACGGTTTCGAGTATGCCGCCTGTCTCGCCCGCCTTTATCATATTGATATAAACCCTAGGGAAGATCTTGTGCCTTCCCATGGCAGAGGAAAGGGTATTGCCCTTCTGTATGTCGACATAGATCTCCCTGATTATCGTCCTCAGGGATTTCTTCTCGGCATATTCAGAAAGCACATAGAGGGCCCTGTCTATGGGCAGGCCCGAATCAAGAAGATTGCCGAGTTCCTGCGTAAAGGTGAGCAGGTCCTTGGTCGTAACCTTCTCAAAGAGAGAGACGTCTTTTGTTCCGGAGACCTTTATGCTCAAGGGCATGAGACCCTTGTCTCTCAGGGATGATTTCAGGGCTGCTTCGTCAGGGTGTGAGGAGCTCTCCTTAACCTTTCTGCCTGAGGAGTCAATGGCTTCATAGCTGTAAAGCGGCATGCATTATCTTATCACACGCGAAGAAAGGCCTTCAACAAGCGCAGCTGCCTTGCACAACGCAAAAAGTAAAGGCTACTATTACTACATGAACAAGAGCCGCTGGATAACCAAGGGCACGCCATATCTATATTTGGCATTGATGATTATCATTGCCGTTCCCAGGCTACTTCGCACATTTGATGACCCGGATTTCTTCTGGCACCTCAAGACCGGAGAATGGGTGTGGCAAAACAAGACCCTTCCCGACAACGATCCGTTTGCTTTCACATCTGAAGGGCGGGGAAGCGAGAGAGAACATATTATTCTTTCTGCTTATTGGTTAACGCAGGCACTCTATTATTTGCTCTATACTATTTCTGGCTTTCCCGCGTTAGTACTGCTCAGATTCTTCATTGTATCTGCGATCATGGCTGTCATGTGGATTCGAAAAGAAGGCGACCGATATATCTATGCGAGCTTTCTCCTGATTTTTCTTACTTATATGGTTGTTGTCTATCCGCAGGACAGGCCACACTTGTTTTCCTTTCTTTTCTTTGCGGTGCTATTATGGCTTCTTAACAAACTGAAAGATACTAATAACAAGCCTGCTTTTATCATAGGCATGGTCCCGCTGACTATGTTAATTTGGGCAAATATGCACGGGGGATTCATCCTCGGCCAAGTTACGATAGTCTTGTCTTGCCTGGCAGAGGGATTAAAGTTCTTACTTCCGGCACTCAGACCCATTACAAGAGAGGCATTCAGAAACTTACTCATCGCCGGAATTGCAGGCATAATTGTTTCTTTTGTCAACCCTAACGCATATCTCATTCTCCTAGAATATCTGCAGCCGGAATCCATGATGTCCCATATAATAGAGTACTTCTCCCCTCACAAGGCATTTCTTCAGTATGGTGAACACGCGGTCATTTTGTATTGGATCATTATTATTGCGGCTCTTGTCGCGTGCGTGGTGAACAGAAAGGTGGTAGACATTACGGACCTCGGCCTGCTTGCAGGGACCGGCTATTTATCCTTATCTTCAATGAGATATGTCGCATTCTTTTTCATCGCGGCTCTTCCCTTTGCTGCAAGATCTTTATCAGGGGAGAGTGTACGAAAACCGGGCAGGATATTTTTTTGGAGTGTAGCTCTAATCGCCGGCATCTATTTCACGCTTAACGCTCGCCCTTTTATGACAAATGTTATATCCCGCAGTTGGGTCGACACATATTCATACCCGGTTGAAGCTGCGGATTTCATCATTCAGAATGATATGAGAGGTAATATGTATAATCACTATTCATGGGGAGGATATTTAATCTGGAGGCTCGCACCGGATAGAAAGGTATTTATTGATGGAAGGACCCTCGATGAAGACGTATTTATGCAGGCACGACTAATTGATAGCGCAAGGGCAGCGCCGCAGGGAGAACCGCCCGGCTGGAAAATGTTTTTCGATTATTACGATATAAATTATGTGGTCATCCCTTTTTTTCAGCTCAGGGGGGAAATGCTGCCTCTAGTATATGCGCTATCAAAAGACAATGACTGGGTCCCGATCTTCTTCCGGGGCAATTCTTTTATATTTGCAAGGAATTCTTCGCAAAACAGCCACTTAATAAACAATTTCGCTATCAGCAAAAAGATGCTATTCGAGTAACTGCTGCACTCTGTTGACTCTTTTCCTCATATCTCGGCATGAACAATTATCGCTCCATCCTGAACATGGCCAGTCTTAACTCCCGCCCCGCTGTTTGTGTTCTGCCCGGATGTTCCGTCAGCCTCTCTGATATGCTGCGATTGCACCTGATCATTCGATACAGAGGCGAATATCTGCGTCGGCAGGGCTAAAAAAGCTGCCATTGATAACATGAGAAATAATCTCGTGATCTTCTTAGTCATTTTCTTCTCCTTGATCTGTTTTTTGTTGATGACCCTCTTGCAAGAGTCTTTTTCTGTCATTCCCGAGTTTTTTTTACCGGGACTCCAGTATGTCCTGAGAACAAGGCTTTCTGGATATCCGCTTTCGCCAACAGTAGGTGCCTTAAGCACGGATATGACAGCAAAAAGCGTCATTAATCCTTGTGACCACTTCAGGGAGGAACGCCGGATAAGATACGCAGGTCTTTATGCTGTGAACCCAGGCTTATCCCCTCCACACGATGAGGGGGCATTTTTTGAGAGAGCTTTTCTTTTAGATGAAATAAGACTGACTGACTGACTGACTGACTGACTGAGCAATAATGAGGCCTGGTAAGACAGTCAGAAAGTCGAAGATCCTCTAATGGGGTTTACCATTCATAAATGAGATTATAAAATCTCCCTACCCATGACCTAAAAGAGCATAAAGCAATGGCCCAAGGACGAGCGGCCAAGGGAACGGCTGCTGAAACACGGGGCTGAGAGTCTCTCTGACTCGCAGCTCATCTCGATCATCCTCAGGACCGGCGGCAACCGCAAAAGCGCTACGGGGAAGGGTTATTTGCAAGGGAAATGAAGTATAATAGTTTTTGAATTTTTCTGAAGATGAGGTGCAATAAGATGAAGGTACTGGTTATCGGCGGAGGGGGAAGGGAGCATGCAATCGTATGGAAGCTTTCGCAGTCCAAATCCGTGGACAAGATTTACTGCTGTCCCGGAAACGCGGGTATCGCAGAGCTGGCTGAATGCATAAACGTAAGCCAGGACAATTTTCAGGCCCTTCTGGACTTCGTAAAATACGAATGGATAGACCTCACCATAGTCGGGCCTGAGGACCCTCTCTCAAAGGGCATAGTCGACCTGTTTGAAAACGACGGCAGGAGGATACTCGGCCCGTCCAGGGCTGCCGCCCAGCTCGAATCAAGCAAGGTCTTCTCAAAAGACCTGATGAGGGCCCACGGCATCCCCACTGCGGAATACAAGGTCTTCACCTCATATCTCCATGCAGAGGAATATATCAGATTCAAAGGGACCCCTGTCGTTATCAAGGCTGACGGGCTGGCGGCAGGCAAGGGAGTCTACATAGCAAATACAACCGATGAGGCGATGCAGGCACTGAAACTCATCATGAAAGACAGGATATTCGGCGATGCAGGCAACAGGGTATTGATCGAACAGTGTCTGCAGGGAGAGGAGGCGTCTTTCATGGCCTTTACCGACGGCACTACGATAGTCCCGATGGTAAGCTCCCAGGACCACAAACGCGTCTTTGATGATGACCTGGGCCTGAACACAGGGGGTATGGGCGCATACAGCCCTGCGCCGGTTATAACTGAAGAACTCGAGCATATTGTCCTTGAAAAGGTTATGAAACCTACTATCAGGGCTCTGAAATCAGAAGGCATTACCTACAAGGGAATCCTTTATGCCGGTCTTATGATAGACAACGGCATCCCTTCGGTACTCGAATTCAACTGCCGCCTGGGCGACCCTGAAACACAGCCGGTACTGTCGCGCCTCGATACCGATCTTATGGAGATAGCGACGGCGATAACAGACGGGAGGTTGTCGGATATAGATATAAAGTGGAAAAAGGATCCGGCAGTATGTGTGGTCATATCATCACAGGGATATCCCGGACAATACCGGCAGGGTGATGTAATCACAGGGCTTGATGAAGCCAACAGGGTCGAAGGGGTGCAGGTATTTCATGCAGGGACTGCGTTCAGGGACAACAGCATTGTCACTTCAGGTGGAAGAGTGCTGGGAGTTACTGCAACAGGACCTGACATAGCGGCTGCCAGGGATAAGGCCTACGAGGCGATAGCCAAAATACATTTTGAAGGTATGCATTACAGGAAAGATATTGCCGGCAGGGCTCTTAACAGAAAGCCGGGATGAAGGATAAATCATGAAGGCTGAAAAAGGAGTCAGTATGAAACCAATGGTCTCGATAATCATGGGGAGCGATTCGGACCTGCCTGTCATGGAAGAGGCAGGAAAGATCCTTGAATGGTTCGGCATACCCTATACCATTACCGTAGCTTCTGCGCACAGAACGCCGGAGAGGACGCTGAGACTTGTTAGGGAGGCAGAGAAAAAAGGAGTCGATGTCTTCATCGCAGGAGCAGGCATGGCAGCCCACCTTCCGGGTGTCATTGCATCACACACTACCCTCCCCGTAATCGGAGTGCCCCTTGATGCGTCGCCCCTCAATGGCATGGACGCACTGCTCAGCATCGTGCAGATGCCGCCCGGCATTCCGGTAGCTACGGTCTCTCTTGGCAAGCCGGGCGCCCGCAACGCCGGGATTCTTGCGGCGCAGATCTTGGCGCGAAGGGATGCCGGGATTGCAAAAAAACTTGTAGCACACAGGAAAGAGATGGCCAGAGAAGTAGAGGAAAAGGCCTCAAGGCTCAAGAAAAAGAACTGATGCAGACGGCCATTGAGTGCTTTCCCTGCTTTCTCAGGCAGACGATAATCGCACTGAAACAGCTTTACGGGATGGACGATACCCATGGCGGGATCATAAGGGACATCCTCTCGATCATGCAGGAGGCGGATACGAGCAAACCACCTGCGTACACGACGACTTACATCCACCGCCTTATTCGGGACAGGCTGGCGCAGGACCCGTTCAGGGACATCAAACACCGTTATAATGCCATAGCCCTCGAGCTTTATCCTGCATTAAAGGAAAAGATAAAAGAGAGCAGAGATCCCCTCTGGACAGCTGCGCGTCTCGCGATAGCAGGCAACGTAATAGACTTCGGCATCTTCACCTCCATAGATATTGAGGGCTCCATGAGCCGGGCGCTGAAGGAGCACATAGCGGTCGACGACTATCCGTCATTCAAAAACGCGGTGGCCGATGCAAAGGGACTTCTCTATCTTTTCGACAACGCCGGCGAGATCGTGTTTGACAGGCTGCTGATAGAGGAGTTCGTCTCTCTCGGCAAAAAGGTCACGGCAGTGGTAAAAGGCGCACCGGTACTGAACGATGTCACCTTCGAGGATGCAGCCCAGGCCGGAATCACCGGCCTCTGCGAGATCATCGACAACGGCTCTGATGCCGTAGGCACAATTCTGGAATGGACCTCTCCGGAGTTCCGCAGAGAGTTCGAGGCAGCCGAGCTCGTAATCAGCAAGGGGCAGGGCAACTTCGAAACCCTGGAAGGAAACGGGAAAAAGACATACTTCCTTTTTCAGTCCAAATGTGATGTGGTCTCTAAAGAATTAGGCCTTTCACCCGGCTCGATGCTTCTAAAAAAGTCCTGAATTATATGGCTGGATTTACCTGGAAGTAAAGGTAGACTCTTATCTCCTCGGCCCTCTGCCGCCTCCGCCGGGCCCTCTTCTTTCCCTGAACCCGCCTCCGCCGCCTTCTCTTTTTTCCTGAGGTTTGGCTTCATTCACAACGATCGACCGGTCCATAAACTGCTTGCCGTTGAACAGCGTGATCGCCTTCTTGCCGTCCTCATCCGACGTCATCTCCACAAAGCCGAATCCCCTGAGCCTGCCGGTAGCTGCGTCCTTGATAAGCTTTACAGATCCTACCTCTCCTGCCTGCGAAAACAGATCGCGGAGATCATCCTCAGTCGCCTTGAATGAGATGTTTCCAACATAGAGTCTCATCGTACCCATTCTTCCTCCTAAAATATACTCTGTCCTTGTATGCCTGAAAGGCTTTACAGGATAGCTCAAATATACTAATCATTCCGGTCTTTGTCAAGAAATAAATATCGGGTCTTCCCTCTGAATAGTTGCTATACTATTGTCCGATGAAGATACTCAGGGTTTCTGAAACCGGCAGGGAAACGGCACTCTCCGAAGCATCGAGAATCATCAGCGGAGGAGGTATCGTCGCCTTTCCGACAGAGACCTTTTACGGCCTTGGCGCTGATTGCAGAAATATACATGCACTGGAAAGGCTCTATGAACTGAAACACCGGCCAGCGGGCAGGGCGATCCCGGTGATAATAGGCAGGAGAGATCTTCTTTCAGACCTGACACCCGGCTTAAACGACATTGAAGAGATGCTCGTTAAAAGGTTCTGGCCCGGCCCCCTGACCCTGCTTGTCACTGCAAGGAAAGACCTGCCTGAACTCATAACCGCAGACACCGGCAGGGTAGCTGTCCGCGTGCCTGGCGAGTCCTTTGCCCTCGATCTGGCCAAGGCCCTTGGATTTCCGATAACCGCAACGAGCGCAAATATTTCGGGAATGCCTGCTGCCGAAAATGCAGCAGATGTGATCAGATATTTTGGGGATGCGCTCGATCTTGTCGTGGACGGAGGCAAGACTCCAGGGGAACTGCCTTCGACAATAGTTGAAGTTGTCTCTGGAAAGATAAAGATCGTAAGGCCGGGCAGGATTTCCGAAGAAGAGATGCTGATCCCGGATTATTCATGAAACACCGATTATTTCACGGCCACTGCCTCAAAAACTTTTCGTCCACCACAGAAGCAACAGAAAGCTTATCCCCTTGGCTACCTCCACCCAACCGGTTGTCTGTAATTTCGCTCTGTAAAGAAATATCGCGAATACCAGATTATCTATTAAAGGTATAAGGATAATGACCGGCAGATTCATTACTTTGTAGGTTACGGCTGCCATGGCAAGGTATATAACCATTATCACCCGATAAGCCATAAGCCTTTTAAACTGGATGCGTACCTTGAATACGCCTGCGATAAAAAAGACTGCAACCGCGGCATAAAGCCGGGGATCGATACTGCCGCTCACAGTAAAGCGTGCAATAAGGGATGAAAGCGTCAGCAGGCTGAATCCCGATACCTCCGTGAATATCGAGTGCTCCCCTGTAAATCGGAGAAGGAGTATATAGATGGCCGGTATTATCGCATAAGGCAAAAACCCTGTTATTGCTCCGCCGAGGAGAAAAACAAGTATCACTGCTGCAACTACCACCTGGGAGATAAAAAAAAGCCCCGCCTTTGCCGAATCGCGGCCGCTGCTGCGCAGCCACAAAGTGAGCGCCTGCTTTGAATTGATCAGGAGGGATATGGCTATAAACGCGCTCAGTGACCTCGACCCCGGCCTCCCGTCATGCAGGCTCACAAGAAGGCCTGCAATATAGGAGAGGGTCATCACTCCCCAGGAGCCGTATTCTTTCAGAAAATACCCTGCCATATTCAGGCTATTTCAAAGGCCCTGCTTCGGCAACTACTTCCTGTCTATAAGATTCTTAAGAACATTTGCATCACGGTATCCGGAAACAACCCTTCCGTCAGGCATAACCATGGCAGGGGTTCCTGTAATGCCGAGTTTCTTGGCCAGCTTAATGTTGTCATCAATGGCGGTTGTTTTGCAATTCGCCTTCGGCAGCTGCTTCTTGGCAAATGCGTCGTCCAGGAGCGACAGGGATTTCTCGCAGACTATGACCTTTGACTTTTCGAATGCCCCCTTGTGAGACGGCAGAGGGAACATTTTTATGAAGAAGGCGATGTCCTTCCTCTCCATGATTACCTTCTTTATCTCATCGTGGAGCTTTGCGCAGTAAGGGCAATCTGGATCAGTAAATACAATCACCTTATCCCTGGCATCCTTGCTGCCCATGACAAGCGCGTCCTTAAGAGGTATCTTCGACGCGTCGACCCTGTTTATCTCGCTAAGCCTCTCTTCCGTCAGGTTCTTCTTCCCCTTGATGTCTATGAGAGTGCCTGAGACCAGATATTTCTTCGAAAAATCCACATATACCGGCATCTTCCTGCCCTGTGTCTCAACATCCACCTCCCAGAGGGCTTTAAGCTGAGTCATCCTTACGTCGAGAATCTTTCCGTTTGGAATGATATCTTTCAGCAATGTCGCGGCCTCATCCTTCGTAAGTGTATGACATTTCGAACAGTCTTCTCCTTTACTGCTGAACCCGTATGTATATGCCACAGGATAAAGCAGAAGCATCATAAATGCTGCTAACATTATTTTTTTCATCAACAGACCTCCCTGACTGAGCTTTTTAAGTGAACTAATGACTCCTGCTTAACTAATGACCTATGAAATATCCCCCATAAGGCTGTCACTCCCGCTTGTCGGGTCATCCTCGGCGACTCGACGTGGCGAGAGTCCTTCTGAAGAACGATTCCGGGCAAGCCGGAATGACGAAAATAGGACGTTACTTTTACACCTTTCAATAATACGGTATCTCTCACGGATCTTCTATTTCCGGATACTCAAAAACGGCATGACGTCCCTGTTGAAATCCAGTTTCGAAAAATAGACGCCTATTGCCGTCCGGTATTCCCCGACGGACTTCATCGCTTCAGCGGCAAGCATGAATCTCTGCCTGAGCCCCACCTTCCCTCCACTATCCCTGAGCGCGCTGATAAACCCGGGATACTGGGACGGAGAGGTCAGAACAGCGACGCTGTGCCAGTTCTTGGCAGAGGCCATGGTCATTGCCGGACCGCCTATATCTATATTCACCCGCGCTGTCTCTGAAGTTGTACCCTCTTTTGCAACGACAGCAGTAAAGGGATAGAGATTGCCGACAAAGACGTCGAAATATACTCCGGGCCTTCCTCCCATCTCAGCAAGGGTCTTGAACAGATATTCCTCATGAGCAGGATTCCCCCTTTCAGCGAGGAGTCCTGCATGTATCTTGGGATGAAGGGTCTTCACAAGCCCTCCTTCCATTTCAGGCGCTCCGGTGAACTCTTCTACCGAAGTATAATTCGAGGATCCATCGCCCCCGAGTATCTCCATGATCTTCTTTCCTGTGCCGCCGGTTGAATAGAACCTCACCTTCGGATTCAGCTCGATGATCCCTTTGACAAGTTCATCCAGTCCGGCCTTGTCGAATACGCTGACCAGAACGTGCTCCGGTCTAATGAGATCAACCACCTCATAGGCATTCTCACGTATGCTCATAACATCCCCCTGATTATTAGAGATTAACGAGGTCTATAATAATATACTGGGAGCTGTTTTAGCCATCCGCCGGAGAGCCGATCTTCCAGGCCATATTGTCCATAAATTTCGGGGGCATGCTGAAAAAACTTTTTGTCAGTATGAGGTATGCTTTTTTTACTCTGCACTGTCTGCCTAATAGGGAAGCTTACGAATGGGCACCCTGCAATTAATTCGACACAAGACAGGCGAGAAAAAAACATACCGTACTTATGGGAGGACTGCGCTAATTTTCTGTTTTTCAATTCATCGATGGGGTTTATTTTGAAATCATAAGCGGGGGAAACAGAAAAGGCAGGAATTTCGCCTGCCGAACATCTGATTGTTCGGGAGATATTGCCCTTATGCCCTGTTACAGGAGCGTGCGGATATCTGCTCCCAGGTCTTTTCGTCTATCTCATCTATATATTCGTCAATGCTGAATCGTTTGCCGCAGTCCATGCAGCGCAGGCTTACCGACCTTCAGCCGAATGAGAGGTTAAGCTGGCCGTTACATTCCCTACATTTCATCCTGCCCTCCTTAAATGTTCCCTCTGCTGGCATTTCGCTATTTTAGCCTATCTCAGCTTTTTTTGGGAACCCGCAGGCCTCAAAGCCAGAGATAAGGAGAAGACCGTCGGAGCAACGAGACGTCATCTCCTGTCGCATTGGTATATCTGGAATCGGGAAGACATAGTTTCATCCCAGGTTAATGAATTATAATAGTGAAGTCGAATTACCTTGTGTAGGGGGTGTCATGCATATCGAAAGAATCATCGTCGGGCAGCTTGATGTAAACTGCTACCTCGTCTCAGACGAGGCGACTTCAGATGCCGTCATTATCGACCCCGGTGATGAGTCCGAAAGAATAGTTGAACTGATAGAAGGAAAAGGGCTCCGGCCGAAATATGTCTTCCTCACACATTGCCACTATGACCACGTCTGCGCAGCAGGAGATCTCAAAAAAAAATATAACGCGGCACTCATCATGCATAAGGATGAGATAGAAATGTACGGGATGACAAAGCAACTCTGCATATCATGGGGGTATGATGCCGGAGATTTTCCTTCCCCGGACCGGACAGTGAAGGAAGGCGATGAAATCTCGATCGGCTCCTGTGTATTCAAAGTCCTTCATACCCCCGGCCACACCCCCGGCGGGGTATGCCTCTACGGGGAAAAGACCCTCTTCACCGGGGATACATTATTTAAAGGCTCAGTCGGGAGGACAGACCTCCCCGGAGGAGACACAGGAATGCTCTTTGATTCATTAAATAAGATCACGAAACTCCCTGCTGACACAAGGGTCTATTGCGGCCACGGAGATGAGACAACCATCGGACTGGAGCTGAAACAAAATCCGTTTCTCAATGAACAGAACAGGTTCAGATTCCTGTAAATCCGCCCAGGAAACGCCATTGTAACTTGGAAGGGTATGGCTTGGTATTGGAGCGGATTCTTTTAACGGTATCGCTCGCCGCCGGCGAGGCGGAAAAAGCCCCGGAGTCCAGATCTGATCAGAACGAGAATGAGCGACAATATCATGCCATTCCTTTCTGTCAGCCAGAGGCCGGCTTTGAATGACATTCAGTAAGGAGATCATCATCGTGGACGTTCAGCAGCTCAAACAGTTCTTCTGGGACAATCCGGAGTCTCTCTCCAGGGTAAGGGAACTTGCCGCTGAACTGTCCGGCATGATCGAGGACTTAAGCCCCTTCATGGAAAGACATACAGCTGCCTTATGTCCCTCCTGCAGGGCCGTCTGCTGCATAAACAGGCACTCCAGGCAGGCCCCTGAAGATATGGTCTTTCTCCTTGCTTTAGGGGAAGAAATGCCCAAGTCCGGTAAAGTTACTGCCGATACAGAGCCCTGCCAATTCTTAGGTGAAAGTGGCTGTATGCTAAGGCGTTATGTCAGACCATACCGCTGCACATGGTATTTCTGCTCCCCTCTCCTGGAGCAGATCAGGTCAATGCCGGCGCCTGAGTACCGCGGATTCATACACAGGCTGGAGCAGGTTTCACAAACGCGGGAGTCTATGCTGGAGGCCTTCAGGCAGGCAGAGAGAGCTTGGCATCAAGGACAACCGCACCTTGCCGGTTCACGGATACAGGGTTCAGATCGATCTCCTGTATAAGCCCTGTCCCCATGATCTCCGAGACAGCCACAATAACGTTTGAAAGACCATGCAGATCGACGGGGGGCCTGCCCCTGTAACCACCCAGCACCTTAAACCCCTTCACCTGTTTCATCAGGGTCAAGGCATCTTTCCCGGTCATGGGAGCAAGGGCAAAGGCAACATCACTGAAGAGCTCAACAAAGAGGCCGCCCAGCCCGAACATCACAACAGGTCCGAACTGTCTGTCAACCACCCCTCCCACTATCACCTCAATCCCCTGCGAAACCGTCTCTTCAACAAGCACACCGTCAGCAGAACCGATACTTGAGAGCTCATCGAACGCTATCCTCAGCTCATTCTCATCTCTTATGCCTGTACGAACGCCGCCGACATCGCTCTTTGATTGTATTGTCCTGGAAGACACCTTTGCCACAAGCGGATAAGACAGGCTATGGGCTTCGGGGAACTGTTCACCGCCGGAGACAAATATGCCTTTGGGCACAGACAACCCCATCTTTTCCAGCAGCCCTTTGACTTCATGCTCTGCAAAGACCTTTCTTTCGGGGTTCTTTTTGATAAAATCCTTTAGCACTCAACAAAACCGAGTGCTAAGAGCCTGTTCAAAATCTCCATATTCTACTGCAAAACTCATATTTTGGCTGCAAAACACTCAGATTTCGTCGGCTTATTCCCGATAAACCTCCTCAATCTTCATGTTTTTCGCTCA